>CAZFIS010000053.1:0-7662 GCA_964519125.1 uncultured Gemmatimonadaceae bacterium
GGCTGGCGGATCGCGTTCGCCCCGGCCGTGCGGTCCACCGCGTACGCCGCCGGGAAGTTCGCCATGAGGAAGCGCAGGTCGTAGTTCACGTTCGGGAAGGAGGGATGCACGATCTTGCCGGCCATGAAGTTCGCGAACACCTCCTTCGTCCAGACGTCGTCGAACCAGTTCATGGTGACGAGGTCACCGAACCACATGTGCGAGGTCTCGTGCGAGATCACCTGCGCGCGCCCCAGGATCTGGGCCTGGGTGGCCGACGCGTCGAGCAGGAGGCTGCTCTGTTGGTAGAAGATCGCGCCGGGGTGCTCCATCCCGCCGTACTGGAACGACGGGATGAGGACGAAGTCGAACTTCTGGAAGGGATAGGGGATGCCCGTGTAGCTCTCGAGCCACTTCACGGCCGCGGCGTGCAGATCGAAGATGGCGTCGCGGTTGCGTGCCACCTTCGTCGAATCGGTCTCGCGGCAGTACATGTGGTAGGTCCTGCCGTCCCGCACCGCCATCTCCTCGTGGAAATGCCCTGCGGCGAAGGCGAACAGATAGGTCGAGATCGGCTTGGTGGGCAGGAAGAGGAGCGCTTGCTTGCCGGCGACGATCTCCCGGCGCGAGAGCGGGCCATTCGCCACGGCCTTCCAGCCCTGCGGGATGTGGAGCGCCCACTCGACCCGGGCCTTCAGGTTCGGCTGATCGAAGACCGGGATGCTGTAGTGGGCCCGATCCGGCACGAACAACGTGTAGAGGAAGTCGTCGTGGCGATTGAGCGCGTCGTCTCCCGCGGTGTACGTCACGTCCAGCTCGTTCGAGCCGTCGTGGAAGGCCCGGGCCGGAACGACGATGTGGTCGTTCACCCCGCTCCACGAGACATCGGCACCGTTCACGCGCAGCGCGTGGATGCGCTCGGTCGGATTCTTGAAGTCGAGCACGACGTCGGCTCCCTCCGGATCGTGCAGCCGGAACGAAACGACGCTCCGCCCCTCGATGGGTTGGCTCCGCTCGGCGGGGATGTCCAGCGTGATCCGGTAGGAGAGGTCGGAGAGCATCCCCTTGCGCTGCTGCGCGAGTTCCCAGGACACACCCTGGCTCGTGTCGGGAGGGGGAGCCCCCTGCCCACAGGATGCGGCGGCGAGGATGGTCACGAGCAGGGCGAGACGCTTGGGATTCGGCTGGGTGGACACGGCGAGCTCGGCTTTCTGGAGGGGCGAGCCGGATCGGGCGGGCGCTCCGGCGGGAACAACCTGCGGCTCCGCGAAGCCGCCGTCCAGGGAGAGCTCGGAGGACCGCACCGCCCCCTTCGCCCCGGCGGCGCATCGTCGCACGACACCCCCACGCGCCTCATATCGCGCATCCGTCCGGGGGCTTACCTTCCGGCCCCCATGATCCCCGACCTGCCCCTCGCCTCGTGACCGCTCCTCCACCCTTCCGCCCGCGCCCCTTCCGCCCCGCACCCTGGGCGCGAGGCCCGCATGCGCAGACCCTGCTCGCACGCATGCTGCGCTCCCCTCGCGGCCCCGAGCTCGAGCGCGAGCGTCTGGAGATGCCGGACGGCGACTTCCTGGACCTGGACTGGGCGCCGGACCCCGGCGGCGACGCCCCACTCGTGCTCGCGCTGCACGGGCTGGAGGGTGGAAGCCGGCGCACCTACATGCGCAACGTCGCCCGCGAGGTGCTCGCCCGGGGTCTCTGGTGGGTCGGCATGAACCTGCGGGGATGCAGCGGCGAGATGAACCGGACGCCGCGCTTCTACCACTCCGGCGAGACGACCGACCCGACCTTCGTCCTCGAGACGCTGCGACGTCGGCTGCCCGGCCGGAGGATCGGCCTCCTGGGGTTCTCCCTCGGGGGCAACATCGTCGTCAAGCTCCTCGGCGAGCGCAGCGACGGCGGCCGGGACCTCGTGGACGCGGCCGTGGGGATCTCGGTCCCCTACGACCTGGCCGCGGGTGCCGACCTGCTCGATCGTACGCGTATGGGCCGCCTGTACGCGGCGTACTTCCTGCGCACGCTGAAGCGCAAAGCGTACGCCAAGGCGGAGATCCTGGATGGACGCGTGGACCTCGACGCGATGGCGCGGGCCCGGACGCTGCGGGCGTTCGACGAGGCCGTGACGGCGCCCCTGCACGGGTTCCGGGACGCGGCGGACTACTACCGCCGCTCGAGCAGCGGGCCCTACCTCGAGGGAATCCGGGTGCCCACGCTCCTCGTGCAAAGCCGCGACGATCCCTTCCTCCCTCCGGGCGCGATCCCCGAAGCCGCCATGGTGGCGAATCCACTCCTGAGCCCCGCGCTCACTCCGCGCGGCGGACACGTGGGCTTCGTCGAGGGAGCGCCCTGGCGCCCGCGCTTCTGGGGCGACGAGGAGGCGGCCCGCTTCCTGGCCGAGGTGCTCCAGGGCGGTAGCTGACGCATCCGCGCGGCTTCACCTCGCAGCACGCTCCTTCAGGAACGCCTTGGCGTGCCAGCTCTCCCGGACGGGCCGCTCGAGACCTCGCTCCCGCAGGTCGCGGATGCGCGTGAGCGTGGTGTCGAAGACCCGGGTCTCGGGCCCGACCTCCCCGGCTGCCACCATCGCGCGGAATTCCGCGCGCGAGGCGCTCCGTACGACGCGCCCGTCGCGATAGAACACCGGCTCGTGGTCGACGAGATCGGCGCCCATCTCGCTGCCGAGCGCGCGCAGTCGGTTCACCAGGGCGTCGATCGAGCACCCCGACGGCGCCTCGGCGTCCTCGTCCACTCCGACGAGAAGGAAGCGTCCGGCTGTGACCTCCCGCCCCGAACGCAACGGCGCGCCGTGCGCCGCCCATCCGTCGAGGAAGGCGTCCACCGCCTCGAGGAGCACATCGACCTCCCCTTCCGAGAGCTGCCGGCTCGAGGGAAACACCCAGAGCCGTCCGTGGGTGGGAAGCGCGTCGAAGTTCACGCGGGGCATCGGGACACTCCTTCTGGGTTCAGGGCAGAGATCCGCTCGCGGGCGCTCGGGGCGGCCTTCACGCCGTCTCTTCGAGGTCCATCGCGTCGGAGACCGGAAACCGTCCACCGGCCGGCGCCTTGTCGAGGAGGATGGCGATCCAGCGCAGGTCGCGCGTGTTCTCGAGCCAGATCTTCACCACCACGGTGAGGGGCACCGACAAGAGGGCTCCGAACGGTCCCCACGCCCATCCCCAGAAGAGCAGCGAAAGGACCACCACCAGCGTCGAGAGCCCCAGGCGGCGTCCCATGAGGTTGGGCTCGAGGATGTTTCCGAAAATCGTATTCACCACCACGTAGCCAGCCATCACCAGGAGCACATGCGAGACCGTCCCGTGCAGGATGAGGCTCAGCAGAATGGCCGGCACCGCCGCGATGATCGATCCCACGGTCGGCACGTAGTTCAGGACGAACGCCACCAGACCGAGCAGGACCGGGAAGTCCAGCTCCATGACGTACGCCCACGCGCCGATGACGAGGCCCGTGGCCAGGGAGGTCACCGTCTTGATGCCGAGGTACGTTTGAACCTCGCGTATGACCTTCGTCCACCGATCCCGATCCGACGGATCGTCTCCCGTGATGTTGCGGAGCTTGTCCGGGAATGCCACCGCTTCCCCGAGCATGAAGATCATGATGAGGAAGACGAGGAAGGTCATCGACACGAACTGCGCGATGCGCCCCACGGTACGCCCGGCGAAGTCGACCACGGCCGTGGGGTTGATGAGATCGAGCGTCAGGTAGCTTCCGACCGGCAGACCCGTGTGGCGCTGCAGGGACTCGATCCACGACTGCTGGAGGTTCTGCAGGCGGGTCGCGTAGAGAGGAAGCTGTGTCTGGAGGTCCGAGAGCGACTGTCCCGCCAACGTGAGGATCAGCCCGAAGACCGCCATGATCAGGCCGACCGTGATGGCGATCGAGAGCACCGACGGTACGCCCCGTCGCCTGAGCGTGAGCATGACCGGAAGGCTCAGGACGGCGAGGAAGAGCGCGAAGGACGCGGGCAGGAGGATCGGCGCCGCGAACTTGAGGCCATAGACCACAACGACCAGACACGCCAGGATGAAGAGGAACCTGGCGCCCGGGTGCTGTTCCGCGTGGTCGAAGGTAATCATGGAGCGGTCCCGGAGGAGCCGATTCGGCAGAGCGTGACAGAGTACCCCGCAGCCACGGGATGTGCCCCTTCAGTGCGTACCCATTCCAGAGTCCCATGAGCGACGAACCCTCGAGTCCGCCTCCGATCCCCGACTCCGACGACGAGCTCCTCGCCCAGTGTCGTGTCGAGACGTTCCGGGCGGGAGGACCCGGCGGTCAGCACCAGAACACGACCGACAGCGCGGTCCGGCTCGTGCACCTGCCGACGGGCGTGCGGGTCGTGGCGCGCGACGAGCGTAGCCAGCACCGCAATCGCCAGATCGCGCTCCTGCGTCTCAGGGAGAAACTCGAGGCGTTGGCGACGCCCGAGGCGGAGCGGATCCCCACCCGCGTCCCTCCCAAGGAGAAGAAGAAGCGCCTGGTGGCAAAGAAGCACCGGAGCCGCACGAAACGCCTCCGAAAGCCACCCGAACCGGATGCGGAATGAGGGTCCACCATCCTTTCGCCGCCCCACGAGCCGAGGTAGCTTCCTCTCGGGCAGTGCCGGACCTGCCTGCCCCTCCCGTGCCCCCTCGAGACGACATGGCGAACGACGATCGCATCCGCGTCCTCCTGGTGGACGACGACGAAGCCGCCTTCGCGTTGACCCAGGCGATTCTCGGCCAGATTCCGGGGGCCGTGCTGTCCCTCGAGTGGGTCTCCACCCTCGAGGAAGGTCGTGCCGCCATCGCCCGGCGGGAGCACGACGTCTACCTGATCGACTATCTCATCGGAGAGAAGTCGGGCATCGAGCTCGTGCGCGAGGCACGCGCGTCGCTGAACCGCGCCCCGATGATCCTCCTGACCGGCAAGGGTCGGTACGAGGTCGACGTCGAGGCGATGGAGGCCGGCGTCTCGGACTACCTGGACAAGACCAAGGTCGATCCAGACCTCATGGAGCGCTCCATCCGCTACGCCATGGAGCGGGTGCGGGCGGAGGCGGCGCTGAGGGACAGCGAGGAGCGCCATCGCTCGATGTTCGACCATCTCCCCATCGGGCTTTATCGCACGAGCACCGACGGGCGGCTCCTCGACGCGAACCCGTCTCTCGTCCAGCTCCTCGGCCACCCCGACCGCGACACCCTAGAGTTCGAGTACGCGCGCAACTTCTTCGTGAACCCCGCTCACCGCGAGAGTTTTCTCGACCGTCTCGACCAGTTCGGGGTGGTGCGGGGCTTCGAGAGCGAATTGAAGCGCCCGGACGGCCGGTTGCTCCGGGTGCGGACGGCGGCTCGGGCCCACCGCTCACCCGAGGGGGAGACCCTCTACCTGGAGGGCGCGGTGGAGGACGTGTCCGACCAGTACGAGGCCCGCGACGTGCACGCTCAGGCGGCCGGTTTCGACTGGATCTGGGAGCGCTCGGGCCTGGCGATCCTCCTCCTCGACCTCGCGGGCGTCGTGCTCAAGGCCAACCCGACGTCCCTGCGCGCGTTCGGCTACAAGGAGGAGGAGCTCCTCCGCCAGCACTTCGAGCAGTTGTGCCACGAGGAGGATCGGGCCGCGCTCCGTGGCGAGATCGCTCGCGTCGCCTCCGGCCAGCCGGAGTCGAGCGAGGCGCAGCGCATGATGCTCGCGGCGGACGGCGAGCCGCTGTGGGCGCGCACGCGCACCGGCCTCGTGAGGGACCTGGCCGGGCGGCCGGATCACCTCATGGTCCTCCTGGAGGACGTGGCGGAAGGATAGCCCGAGAGGGCGCCGGCGTAGTGGGCCCGGCAGGGATCGAACCTGCGACCTACCGATTATGAGTCGGCTGCTCTAACCAACTGAGCTACGGGCCCGGCACGGCAAAGATAGCGCCTGCCCACGAGCCGAAAAGGCGCGGTGCCACATGACCGCAACCGAATGGACCCGCCAACGGGCCCACATGATCGAGACGCAGATCCGCCGGCGCGGCATCACGGACCCCAGCGTGCTGCGAGCGCTGGCCAACGTTCCCCGGGAGCGCTTCGTCCCCGAGTCGGTGCGCAGGAGCGCCTACGCTGACCAGGCGCTCTACATGGGCCACGGCCAGACCATCTCCCAGCCCTTCGTGGTCGCGGCCATGACGGCCGCCGCTCGGGTCGGCCCCACCGACCGCGTCCTCGAGATCGGCACGGGATCGGGCTATCAGGCCGCCGTGCTGGCGTGGCTCGCCGGCGAGGTCTATACCGTCGAGCGCATCGCCGAGCTCGCCACCGACGCCCGCTCGCTCCTCGCCGAGCTCGGGATCGAGAACGTCCATGTGCGACTCGGAGACGGTTCGCTGGGGTGGCCGGAGATGGCGCCATTCCGCGCCATCCTCGTCACCGCGGGCGCGCCGGCACCTCCCCCGTCGCTGCTCCGCCAGCTCGAGGAGGACGGAGGGCGTCTGGTGGTCCCGGTCGGGCAGCACGATGAGCAGGACCTCGTGTGCCTGCGGCGCGAGGGAGCCTCGTGGATCACCGAACGGGTCATGGCCTGTCGCTTCGTGCCCCTCGTCGGAGCCGAAGGGTGGGAGGAAGGTGCCGTCTGAGCGACGGCCCCCTCCTCCGCTCCGGATCGTTCCTCAGCGCTTGATCCGCTCGCCCTTGTCCTCGTAGCGGAACGTCCACGCCGCCAGCCGCCCGGGCCGGATGTGGCCGCTCAGGTCGCCGTACTCGTGGTCCGCCTGCGAGCCGCGATCGAGCCCGGGCCGCTTCGAGATCTCTCGATGCAGCGCCTCGCAGCGCTCCCGCCAGCGCACCCAGTTCGCCGGACGCAGGTCCACCCATCCACGGTCGACCAGACGCTCGTCCCCGAGCGGCACGGCGTCCTCGGGCGGCACCTTCACTTGCGGTCCGCGCAGCAGGCGGCGTCCGTCCGGCAGGAGGATCGGGAGCCCGATCGACACGATCCGCTGCCTCAGGTCCGCGTCCTCGGTCACGAGCTCTTCGGCGCGTCGGGCCGTCTCCTCGGGATCGAGGCGGGTCGCATTCTCGAGCTTGCCGTAGAGACGCTCCAGGATCGAGCCCTCGAAGAGGAGCTTGGAAAGGCGCGGTGGGCCCAGCATCTCGTAGGCCACAGACCGCACGCCGGCCTCCTTCTCCAGAGCCTCCATCCGGTCGATCGCAGCCGAGCGCAGGACTCCGGCGCGGTAGGTCGGCCCCATCGTGGCGGAGTCCAGCGCCGTGACCACGTCCAGTCCGGTGGGGTGCGACAGGATCTCCCGCACCACGGCCTCGGCGATCTCCTCCGGCGTCACGAACTCCATCAGCCCGAGCGCGGTGAGCGTCTCGAACTCGCCGATCGAGAAGACCCCGTTCTCGCCGGCATCCAGATAGACACCCTCCAATGCCTCGCCGGTGAGGTGGAACCCACGGCCCGCGTCCGGTCCGAACGCATCGGCGAGGGAAAGCGCCTCCACGGCGTCCGCGCGTTGCATGGGCTGGCCGCCCCGCATGACCGGACCGCGCCGCGCTTCTTCGTCGAACGCGACGAGGTCGGACTCCGCCTGGCTGGACAGCCCAACCTGGGCAAACACGGTGACACCGTAGCCCAGCAGGTCCGGACTGACATCGGCATGATAGCCCTTGATGAAGCCGGCTTCCTCCAGCGCGCGGACACGGCGCA
>CAZFIS010000053.1:7672-22279 GCA_964519125.1 uncultured Gemmatimonadaceae bacterium
CTTCCAGCTGATCGCCGCCGTCGGCTTGACCTCCTTCACCGCGGGCGCGCCCGGCGTTCGAGCCATCAGGTAGAGGAAGAGCGTCTGCGCGCCCGCGATTCCGGACTTGGCGAGCAGGACGCGCGAGGGCCGTTCCTCAGAGTGCGTGAACGGAATGTTGAGCCCCATCCCACCCGTACCCGCGGTGCCCACCTTGACGTACACCTCGGGTTCGATCCGCCTCATCCCCTCCAGGACGATCTGCGTGTGGCGGATGAGCTGAGGCAGGTAGAGCGTCACCAGATGGCCGTCGACCGCGGCCGCGTCCACCTTCCCCTCCGCCGCGCTCGCCCGCAGCTTGGCCGCGGAGGCGAAGGCGTCCTGGTAGGCGAGGGCGCCCGCCGTGTTCACGCAGTCGACGATGATCTGCGCCCGGGTCTCGAGGAGCAGCGATCCAAGCGTCGAGCGCCGGAACACCTCGTCGGTGAGCTCCCCGTAGAGATCGTCCACCATGCGCGCCAGCGCCGCGGGGTCCCCCATGATCTCGCTGCGCGGCCTGTCCTTCATCTCGGTCGGCACGAAGAGGTCACCCCACACCGCCTCGATGGACACGCTCTCGGCCAGCGGCTCGTCGCGGAGCTCCCGCACGGCCTCCTCCGACTCCCTCCTGCGCAAAGATGCCAGAATGATTCTCGACGGTCGGCTCTCCAGAGCCTTGCGTGCCACGGCAATGCCCACGAGCCCGGCGCCCCCGAGGATCAGCACGGTCTTGTCTCGAAGATCCATCTCGTTCGCTCTTTCTCGCCGTCAGCGATTCCTCGAGCGTTCCACGAGGAGGCGGCGTTCCTCCTCGCTCAGCTCGCGCCAGCTACCGGACGGCAGGTCACCCAGCTCGATCGGGCCGAAGCGCATGCGCACGAGGCGTACGACCGGGTGCCCCACGGCCTCCAACAGCCGACGCACCTCACGCTTGCGTCCCTCGATCATCACCAGGCTCAACCGGGCCCCCCCCGCGGTGCGCTCCACGAGCGCGGCGCGCTTGGCGAGGGCCGGACCATCGTCCAGCTCCACGCCGCGCATCAGGCGGGCGAGGGTCGCGGAGGTGGGCACGCCTTCAACCCACGCGGCGTACTCCCGCTCGACCTCGCGGCTCGGATGCAGGAGCGCATGGCTCGCATCACCCTCGTTGGTCAGAAGCAGAAGCCCCTCCGTGTCCCGGTCCAACCGTCCGACATACCGCAGGCCGGACATCTCCTCGGGCAGGATGTGATAGACCGTCGCGCCTCCGTGCGTATCCTTCCGCGTGCACAGGAATCCCGACGGCTTGTTCAACGCGATCCAACGGACTTCGGGCAGAACCACCGGCCGGCCGTCGACCTCGACCTCGTCGCGGTCGGGCACCACACGGGTGCCCAACTCCGTGACGACGCCGCCGTTCACACGTACGCGCCCGGCGAGCATGAGACCCTCGGCCTCCCGGCGCGAGGCCAGGCCGGCTCTTGAAAGATACTTCTGAAGGCGGATTCCTTCAGCCACCCTCGGGACGCCCCGCCTCGTCCGTGGGCAGGGGCACCTCGTCCGTGGACAGGTGAACCTCGTCCGTTCGGGCTTCCCCCTCCCCCGCCGAGGGCTCCGTGGCGCCGGCCGTGACCTCCCCCACACCCTCCTCGGCTTCCTCGATCGCCTCCGTTCCGAGCGGAATGCGCTCCCGCAGCACGATCGGAAGCTCCTCCGGCCGGGGTAGATCCTCCAGGGAGCGGAATCCGAAGTGTTCGAGAAAGAAGCTCGTCGTGCCGTACAGCAGGGGTCGCCCGAGCCCCTCGCCTCGGGCGACGACGTCGATGAGCTGGCGGTCGTGGAGCGTCTTGATCACGCCCACCGAGCTCACGCCGCGAACGTACTCCACCTCCAGCCGCCCGATGGGCTGGCGGTAGGCGATGATCGACAGCGTCTCGAGCGCCGGCCCGGACAGCCGGGCCGGCCTCGGCACGTTGTCGAACCGTTCGAGGTACGGTGCGAACTCGGGACGAGTCAGGATCTGGTAGCCCTCGGCGAGCTCGACGAGGTCGAACGAGCGCTCCGCCTCGGCGTACTCGGCCCGGAGCTGACGGAGCGCGTCCTCCACCTGGTCTTCGTCCAGGCTCTCATCGGCGCGGGCCAACTCTTCGGCCGTGAGCGGCGCATCCGAGGCGAACAGGACGGCCTCCACGATCTGTACTGCGTTCACTCGTCCGCTCCTTCGTCGGGGGTGGCGTCGTCGGGGACGTCGGTCGGGGCCTCCGTGTCCTCCTCGCGCCGGTAGATCCACAGCTCCGAGAACGGACGTGCCTGACGCAGGAAGAGGAGCCGACGGCGGGTCAACTCGAGCCCGGCCAGAAACGTCATCACTCCGTGCATCCGGTCCTGGAACCCACGAACGAGGCGACTGAACTCGACCCGCCTCGACGCCTTCAAGGTTTCGAGGATCAGTACGATCTTGTCGTCCATCGCCACCGCGCGGGTCGTCACGTGGTGCTCTCGGCGCGGCTCGGGCATCACCACGGAGAGCGCCGCCGCCATGACCTCGTCCCACGTCGTCTCGAGCGGTATGTCGGCGGCCGCGCGGCGCGGACGGGGCGGCACGTATCCCTTGCCGAACCGACGCGCACGATCCGCTTCAGCGCCCGAGAGCCGAAGCGCCACGTCGCGGATCAGCTCGTACTCCAGGAGGCGCCGCACCAACTCGGCCCGGGGATCCTCGTCCTCGTCCTCCGAGATGCGCGGCAGGAGCATCTGCGCCTTGATGTGCACGAGCGTCGCCGCCATCTCCAGGAACTCGCCCGCCCCGTCCAGGTCCGTCGCGTCGATCCCCTTGAGCGCCTGCAGGAACTGGTCCGTGATGCGGTGGATGGGGATGTCGAAGACGTCGATGTCCTGCGTGCGGATGAGGTGCAGCAGAAGATCGAGGGGCCCCTGGAACCGATCGATCTCGACGAGGAGAAAGCCGCCCCGCTCGGCCGCGCCCTCCGCGAGCGTCAGATCCACAGGCGGATGAACGCGTTGGCGATGCCCATGAGGGCGGTCACCGGCCAGAGGAGGACGTTGAAGACCCGAGGAAAGAAGAAGAGGAGCGCGATCACGATCACGATCCCATACTTGCCCGCCGCCCGGTACCTGAGCGCCGCCGACCGGGGAAGCAGGTGGAAGAGCACGTGGGAGCCGTCGAGCGGCGGAATCGGGATCAGGTTGAAGAAGGCGAGAATCAGGTTGATGAAGATCCCGTACTGAGCGATCTCCCCCAACTTCTCCAGCACCAGAGCGTGGGAGCCGGTCATGACCCCCACCTTGAACACGACGACCCCCAGGAGCGTGGACAGCACCGCCAGAATCAGGTTCGCGGCGATGCCGGCCAACGAAACTCGCACGTCGCCCCACTTCGGATCGCGGTAGTTCCTCGGGTCGACGGGCACCGGCTTGGCCCAGCCGAACAGGAATCCGCTGTGCGTGAAGTAGAGCAGCATCGGCACCAGGATGGACCCGAACAGGTCGATGTGCGGTACCGGATTCAGCGTGATGCGTCCCAGACGCTCCGCCGTGTGATCTCCCTCGCGGCGCGCCTGCCACGCGTGCGCGACCTCGTGGACCACGACCGAGAAGATGAGAACCGCGATGATCAGGATGGCATCCATAGGCGGCGAAACCTACCTCCCGGAGGTGTGAAGGGTCCAGGGCACGGGCTGAGATTCCTGTGTAGCCCAGGGCCGCACTCTCCAACCACAACCGCAAAGAGACCCATGCGAACGCTCGCTCACGTCCTCATCGCCGGAGCACTCGTGCTCACGGCGTGCTCTCCGTCGAACAAGAAAGCCACCGACCCGAACCGCATCTCCATCCTGGGAACGGCTCCCATCAGCCCCCTTCCCAAGGTGGAGTTCACGATGGAGGACACGCATGGCCAACCGTTCGACTTCCGTAAAGAGACCGACGGCAAGATCACGCTCCTCTACTTCGGCTACACGTACTGCCCGGACGTCTGTCCGCTCCAGATGGCGACGCTGTCCGCGGCCATGAAGGAGCTCGACCCATCCGTGCGCAAACAGATCGAGGTGGTCTTCGTCACGGTCGATCCCGCGCGTGACACCCCCGAGCGGCTCGCTCACTGGCTGGGCTCGTTCGACACCACCTTCATCGGCGTGCGCGGTACGCCCAAGCAGATCGACAAGGCGCTCTCCTTCTACCGCTTCTCTCCGCCTACCAAGAGCGGTAGTGGGCTGAACTACACCGTGAGCCACCCCTCGCTCGTGTACGCGTTCACCCCGGACAACCGTGGACGCGGGATGTACGGGAGCGAGACTACCAAGGCGATCTGGGTGCACGACCTGAATCTCATGGCTCACCACGACTGGACGCACGCCACGTCCGCCGAGACCGCGTCAGCCAGCGGGGCCGGAAGTGGAGGATCGGCGACCTCCGCGCAGCCCTCGACGGCGGCCGCGGCGTCGGGGTACGCCTCCGGCTCGTCGGCCCCCGGGGTGAAGATCCTGGACGCCTACGTACCCCGGCCCGCGTCGGGACACACCGCCGCGCTCTACCTGACGATGCTCGACACCTCCTCGGTGCCCGATACGCTCCTCTCGGTCTCGACCGGGATGGCGGAGTCCGCAACGCTGCACGCCACGCAGACGCAGAACGGCATGGAACGGATGGTCCCGCTCGACTGGGTCGCGCTCCCTCCGGGCGACACCGTTCGCCTGAAGCCCGGAGCTCGCCACGTCATGCTGGACGGGGTGGTCGGTGAGCTCAGGCCCGGGAGCACATTCCCGGCGACGCTCATCTTCGCCCGGGCCGGCGAGATCCCGGCGACGGTCCGGGTGGTGACCTACGCCGACCTGGCCGGGAACAAGAAATAGGGACGGCCGGAGTCCGGGGAGAGGCCCCGCGGAGGTTCCGCCGGAGCGTCATTGCGACAGCGCGATGCGTGGAGGCGGAACCCCGCAGGGGCCACGATCCCATTGATCGCCCGCCCCTCCCCTTCTAGGTTTGTGGGCTCGTCAGTCTGGAATCGACATCCGAGGAACGCATGCCGAACATCAAGAGCGCCAAGAAGCGCATGGAGCTCAGCCAGCAGGCCCGGCTCAAGAACCGCTCCGAGCGCGGACGCCTGCGCACGGCCATCAAGCGCGTCCGCGCCGCCGACTCCGCCGAGGAGGGCAAGGATCGCCTCCACGAGGCCGTGGCCCTGCTCGACCGCGCGGCCGACCGTCGCCTCTTCCACCCGAACCGGGTGGCCCGCATCAAGAGCCAGCTCGCCCGGCACGTGAACGGCCTGTCGGCCTGACCTGACGCACGAGCAACGCGGCCACCCGGCCGCGAACGGAAAACGACCCGGCCAGGGCGCTTCGCCCCGCCGGGTCGTTTTCCGTTGTACGGGCGTCAGGCCTCGAAGCCCCTACCCCTCCCAGATCAGGTCGCCACCCACCACCGTGTAGCGGGCGCGGCCTTTCAGCTCCCACCCCCCGAACGGCGTGTTGCGGCTCTTCGATCGGAACGTCGTCGGATCCACCGTCCACGTCGAGTTCAGGTCGATGACCGTCACGTCGGCCGCCGAGCCCTCGGCGAGCGTCCCCCCTTCGAGACGGAACGCCCGGGCCGGCTGGCAGCTCATGCGTTCGACCATCGTGGCGAGGTCGATGACACCCTCGCCCACGACGTGCGTGAGGATCAAGCCGACCGCAGTCTCCAGCCCCACGATACCGCAGGGCGCATCTGCGAACGCCGCCTCCTTCTCGTCGTAGTGGTGGGGCGCGTGATCGGTGGCGATGATGTCGAGCGTCCCGTCGGCCAGGCCCGCGCGAACCGCGGCCCGGTCGGCCTCGGTCCGGAGCGGCGGGTTCATCTTCGCCTCTGTGCGGTAGCCCTCGACCGCCGCCTCCGTGAGCGTCAGGTGATGCGGAGAGGCTTCGGCCGTGACATGTACTCCCCGTGCCTTGGCCTGCCGGATCGACTCGACCCCGAAGCGCGTGGAGACGTGCTGGAGGTGGATGTGCGCGCCGCTCAGCTCGGCCAGCAGGAGGTCGCGTACGATGTGCACCTCCTCGGCGGCGTTCGGCTTGCCGGGAAGGCCCAGGCGCGCGGAGACGAGGCCCTCGTTCATGACGCCGCGTCCGGAGAGCGTGAGGTCCTCCGGATGGTCCGCGACGGGAATGCCGAACGCCGTCGCGTATTCGAGCGCCAGGCGCATGAGCCCGGAGTCCATGACCGGGTTGCCGTCGTCGGTGACGGCAACGGCCCCGGCGGCGACCATCTCGCCGATGAGCGCGAGCCGCTCACCCTGGCGTCCCGCCGAGATGCAGCCGATCGGGTAGACCCGCGCTGCCCCCGCCCGCCGTCCCTCGGCGGCCACGAACCCGACCGTGGCCGGGTCGTCGATGGGCGGGTCGGTGTTGGGCATCGCGCAGACCGCCGTGAAGCCGCCGGCGGCCGCGGCACGCGCGCCGGACGCGATCGTCTCCTTGTGCTCCTCGCCCGGCTCCCTGAAGTGCACGTGCACATCGATGAGGCCGGGGGTCACGACGAGATCGGCGCACTCGATCGTACGTGTGCCTTTCGGCGCCTTCACGTCCTTTCCCACAGCGGCGACTCGCCCGTCGGCCAGCAGCACGTCGCGCACCCCGTCGAGCTTCTGGGACGGATCGACCACCCGCCCGCCCTTGAGCAGGAGGGGCCGGCTCACGCTTCACCTCCCCGCTTCGCGGCCTCGGCCGTCTCGGGGTTGCCGCCCGCCAGCAGGTAGAGCACCGCCATCCGTACCGCCACGCCGTTCGTCACCTGGTTGAGGATCACGGAGTGGGGCCCGTCGGCGACGTCGGAGTCGATCTCGACGCCCCGGTTCATGGGCCCGGGATGCAAGATGAGCAGGTCCTTCGGGGCGCGTTCGACGCGCTCGACGCTCACGCCCCAGATGCGATTGTACTCGCGCAGGCTCGGCACGTAGCCGGCCTGCATGCGCTCGAGCTGGAGACGGAGCACGTTGAGCACGTCTGCCCACTCGATCGCGTCCTCGATACGGCTCATGACCGTGACGCCGAGCTCCTCGATGCCCCTGGGCACCAGCGTGGGCGGACCGCACACCGCCACTTCCGCGCCGAGCTTGAGGAGTCCGTAGATGTTGGAGCGCGCCACGCGCGAATGGATCACGTCGCCTACGATGCACACCTTGAGGCCCTCGATGCGCCCCTTGTGGTCGCGCATCGTGAGCATGTCGAGGAGCCCCTGAGTGGGATGCTCGTGCCACCCGTCGCCGGCGTTGATCACGTTCGAGGGGATGCGATCGGCCAGGAAGCGCGCCGCGCCCGAGGCGCCGTGGCGCATCACCACCATGTCGATGCGCATGGCCTCGAGGTTGCGGGCCGTGTCGACGAGCGTCTCGCCCTTCACCACCGACGAGCTGCTCGCCGCGATGTTCACCGTGTCCGCCGACAGCCGCTTCTCCGCGAACTCGAACGACACCCTGGTGCGGGTGGAGGCCTCGAAGAAGAGGTTGACGATGGTCTTGCCGCGCAGCACCGGAACCTTCTTGATGCGGCGCTCCGAGATCTCCTTGAAGGGCTCGGCGGTGTCGAGAATGGAGAGGATCTGTTCGCGGGAGAGAGGTTCGAGGCCGACGAGGTCCTTGCCGATCACTCCGCCTCCGGATGTTGGCGTACGAGGTCCACACCGAGGCGCCCATCCAGGTCCGGGACCAGCACCTCGACGCTCTGCTCTGCGTCCAGCACTTCCACGTGCTTGCCGACGATGTCGGGCTGGATCGGAAGCTCCCTGCCGTCCCGGTCGACGAGCACGCACAAGTGGATCCTGGAGGGTCGGCCCCAGTCCATCAGCTCGTTGAGCGCCGCACGGGCGGTACGTCCCGTGTAGAGAACGTCGTCGACGATGACGACACCCCTTCCGTCGATCCCCTCGCTGGGAAGCTCCGTGCCCCCGATGACCGGGCGCGGCCCGATCTCGTGGAGATCGTCACGGTAGAGCGTGATGTCGATGGACCCGGTGGAGATCCCCACACCTTCGGCGCGCTCGATCTCCTCCTTCAGGAGAGCGCTGATCTGGGTGCCGCGCCGGTGGATCCCCATGAGGAGGAGATCCTCGGTGCCACCGTTGCGCTCGACGATCTCGCGAGCCATCCGAGCCAGGGCCCGGCGGACGGCGGTCTCGTCCATCACGGCGATGCGGTCGGCGCTCATGTTCCCGGTTGTGCGGGGATCCGCTGCGGCGGCGGAAACCTAGAGGGACCGGGAGGGGGCGTCAACGGCATCCGGCATCGCTCGCACCGATTTTCACTTCGCTCCGAACCGCGCGCGGCCGATGCGCTGAAGGAAGGAGGGCTGGCCCGGTGGCGAGCCGTCCGTGACGGCCCAGTCGTACGAGAACAGCACCACCCCCGCCACCCCCGCCCGGCGCGCGATGTCGATCTTGTCGAGCGTGCCATCGTAGCCGTTCAGATATGCCCCGATGCCGACCCACACGCGCGCGCCGCCGCCCGCGGCGGCCTGGGCGTCGTCGATCTCTTTACGGAAGAGGCTGTCGTCGGTCGTGTAGGCCATCGGCACCGCGACGTCGAGGATCCCCTGCCGAAGCCACGCCGGCCAATCCTGGAAGCGGCTCCGGTAGGCATCCTGCACGTTGGCGAAGACGGCCGCGGAGACGACCATCCGCGGCTTGCGGGCCTTGATGCCGACGTAGCCGCGCTCCACCAGGTCGGTGATCTGCGCGCGCCGGAACTCGCCCCACGGCCCGGGCAGGGCGTCCACGAAGGCGTACGGGTCGGAGGCGAACGCCGAGTCCAACTGGGCGAGGCGCACCGGCGAGAGCCGAGGACGCACCCAGCGCCGGAACCGCAGCAGGGCCCCGCGCGAGTAGTCGAAGTCGGGGGACGGATAGCGGATGTAGTCGAAGTGGATCCCATCCAGGTCGTAGTGCTCGGCGAGGTCCATCCAGACGTCGTAGACGCGCTCCTGCACCTCGGGGTTCGACGGGCTCGTGTAGAGGCCTTCGACGGTCTTGGGATGCTGTTTCGCGTACTCGATCAGCGCCTGGACGTAGCGAGGGTCCGTGGGGTCCATGCCGTAGAGCCGGCGGCCGAGCTCACGGGGCACCGCCAGCCAGTCCGGATGGGCCCTCACGAGGTGCGCCGGGCTCTTCGGCAGGGGGCCCGTGCCCCACACCAGATGCGTGTCCACCCACGCGTGCACGGCCATGCCCCGCTTGTGCGCCTCGCGGATCGTCAGCGCCAGGGGATCGAAGTCGGACGGCCCGGTGAGCCGCTCCGCCCGTGGCTCCCAGCGCGAGTCGTAGTAGGCGTCGCCTCGGCCGCGTACCTGCACGAAGAGCGTGTTGAAGCCCGCGGAGGAGGCCCGCTCCACCATCGTGCGTATTTCGTCGGGCGTCTCCATGCTGGAGCGCACGACCCACAGGCCACGCACCTCCGCGAAGCTCCGCACCGGGTCTACCGTGGGTCGGCCGGAAGCCCGACGCTCGGTGGGCGGCCGCTCGTGCGGCCGTGCGGGCCGCCCCGCCCTACCGGACGGCACACCCACGAGGGAACACCCGGCCGCGCCGAGCGCGAGAAGCAGCCCGGCGGCCCGCCCTGCCGCGCCCGCCCGGCTCATCGCCTCGCCCGGAAGAACGCCTGGAGCAGCTCGGCCGACGCCTCGGCCAGGACTCCTGGCGTGACGAGGCAGCGGTGGTTGAGCCTCGCGTCCTGGAGAAGGTTGCCCAGCGTTCCCGCCATGCCGGCCTTCGGGTCGGGGGCGGCGTACACCACTCGTGCCACGCGCGCGAGCACGATCGCGCCCGAGCACATGGCGCACGGCTCGAGCGTCGTGTAGAGCGTTGCCCCCTCGAGCCTCCAGTCTCCTCGGCGGATCGTCGCCGCCCGCAGCGCCACGACCTCTGCGTGTGCGGTGGGGTCCGCGTCGGCCACCGTCCGGTTGTGCCCCTCCGCCAGGAGTCGGCCGTCCTTCACGACCACGGCACCGACGGGAACCTCGTCACACGTCCAGGCGAAGCGTGCCTGCTCGAGCGCACGCGCCATCCACAGGCGGTCGCCGGCCGCGGCGGGGGATGCTTCCAGTGGGGAATGGGATGCGGGAGTCTCGGGCACCTTGGGGTCCCGGGGCGCGCTCAGTGATGCGTCAGGTTCAGCGCACCCGTGCTCTCGTCCATGCGGCGGTAGAACGCCGTGACCCGGCCCAGCAGCTGGAGGCTCTCACCCTCCGGGACCACGGTGTAGCCTCCGCCGGGAGAGAGCGCCTCGAGCTTCACGCCGCCGTGGCCGTTCCGCATGAGCCGGTGGTAGCACGACGCGCCGCTGCCGGTGCGCGCCACCACCACGGAACCCGACTCCACCTCGCCGAAGGCCGCGGGCTCCACCAGCACGTAGTCGCCCTCGTGCACCCCCAGCACCGCCAGGTCGCCCACACCCGCCCGCACGAAGAACGAGCCCTTCACCCCGCCCAGACGGCGGTCGATGGCCAGGTGCATCTCCGCCTTGGTACCCCTCGCGGCACTCGCGTCCTGGGGCATCATGAGGAAGCACGGGACGGTGACGGACTCCGCGCCCAGATCGACGCCCAGGATCTTCACGCCGCGCGAGCGCGAGGGATCGCGCTCCAGGAAACCCTTGTCGGCGAGCGCCTGGAGGTGCTCCGAGACGGTCTTGGTGCTCTTGATCCCGAACCGCTCCCCGATCTCGCGTATGGAGGGCTGATACGTGTTCGCTCTCAGGTACTGAACCATGAAGTCCAGGATCTTCCGCTCGATCTCGGTGAGCGGGTGTCGACCCGTATCGACACTCCGGCGACTGAAGGGTGTCGGGACATCTCTCGGCGCAGTCGGTTCTGAGCGTGCCAACGTGGGACCTTGGAGAGCAGTGAAACCGCCCGGAATCCGCGGTGGACGGCTATCCTAATGTGCGCGAAGAAGCCCTGTCAAGAAAGGTTTTTCCCCACGCGACGCGTTCCAGCGACCGTTCGCGCCCCAGCAGAGTGAGCACCTGGAAGATCCCCGGGCTCGCAGCCTGTCCCGTGAGGGCTACCCGCAAAGGATGGATCAGCTTACCTGCACCGATGCCCAGCTCTTCGGCGAGCGCGCGGAGCGCATCCTCCAGGGGCCCCTCCTCCCAGGTCGTCGCGGAGAGGCGCTCCGCGAGCGCGTCCAGACGGCGCGCGACTTCTGGAGGGTCTTTGCTCCAGTGCTTGGCCACGGCGTCCGGATCGTAGTCGACCTCTCGGGCGACGTACGGACGCGCCTGCTCGGCGATGTCGTCCACCGTGCGCGCCCTCACCTTGAGCAGATCGACGAGCGTCGCCATCCAGTCGTCGTCTTCGAGCAGGAATGCGGCGACGCCCTCGTCGCCGGCGAAGCGCGCCCGCACCCGGTCGACCAGACCGTCGGCCGGCGTCCCGGCCAGATGGCGCCCGTTCAGCCACTGCAGCTTCTCCACGTCGAAGACCGCGCTCTTCTTCAGGATGCGCTCGGGTGCGAACGCCTCCACCAGCTCGACGGGGCCCATCACTTCGCGCTCGTCCCCGGGGTTCCAGCCCAGGAGCGCGAGGAAGTTCATCATCGCCTCCGGCAAGATGCCGCGCCGTTCGTAGTCCCCGACCGCGGTCGCGCCGTGGCGCTTGGAGAGGCGCTTGCCGTCGGGTCCGAGGATGAGGGGAACGTGGCCGAACACAGGCTCGCGCAGGCCGAGCGCCCGGTAGAGCAGAATCTGCTTGGGCGTGTTCGACAGGTGGTCGTCGCCGCGGATCACGTGCGTGATGCCCATGTGGGCGTCATCCGAGACGACGGCCAGGTTGTAGACCGGAGTCCCGTCGCTCCGCAGGATGACGAGGTCGTCGACGTCGGTGTTCGGAAAGCGCATGTCGCCGTGGACGAGGTCCACGAAGCGTGTCTCGCCGTCGGGCACCCGGAAGCGGATCGCGAACGGCTCGCCTGCGGCGGCGCGGCGCTCGGCTTCCTCGCCGTCCAGTGCGTCGGCCTTCTCGCGCGCCACGCGGCTGGGATGCATGCCGCGCTCTTCCGCCTCGGCCTGGATCTCCTCCGGCCTCGTGAAGTCGCGGTACGCCCGACCCTCGGCCAGCAACTGGTACGCCGCGGCGCGGTGCCGCTCGACGCCGTCGCTCTGGAAGTGGGGACCCTCGTCCCAGTCGATTCCGAGCCAGGCGAGCCCCTCCAGGATCGCGCGGGTGTGCTCCTCGGTGGAGCGCGCGCGGTCGGTGTCCTCGATGCGGAGCACGAAGATCCCGCCCTCCTTGCGCGCCATCAACCAGTTGAAGAGCGCGGTGCGCGCCCCCCCCACGTGTAGATAGCCCGTGGGCGAGGGGGCGAAGCGCAGGCGGGGTGGCGTCACGACCGGGCCTCCAGCCGAGTGGACAACAGCGCGCGCGTGGCCTTGGGGTCTGCCGCACCACCGGTGGCCTTCATGACCTCCCCGACGAACAGCCCCATGAGCGACGTCTTTCCGGCGCGGTATTCGGCCACCTTCTCCGGCCACGCGGCGAGCACCTCCTCCACGACCGGGGCCAGCTCGTCTGCATCGGCCACCTTCTCCAGGCCCAGGCGCGCCACGATCTCCTCCGGATCGCCGCCGCTTGTCGCCATCTCGGCAAGCACGTCCTTGGCCGCGCGCCGCGACACGCGTCCCTCCGACACGAGCGCCGCGAGGCGTCCGAGCGCGGCCCCCTCGAACGGGAGCTGTTCGACCGTGCGTCCATCCAGCACGCCCCGCAGGTCGTTCACCACCCACGATGCCACCGTCACGGGATCGTCGAACGCCTCGAGCGCCGCCTCGAACAAGTCGGCGGAGCCGTGCGAGCCGGTGAGCACGTCCGCGTCCTCCGGCGTGAGGCCGCGCTCACGCACGTACGCCTCCATGCGCGCGGCCAGGGCCGGGTCCGCGAGCCGCTTGCCCGAGCGCTCGCTCATGACGCTCCGCGCGCCGGGCTCCCGGGCGGGCACTTCGTGCGCCGCGTGAGAGGCCGCCGGCGTCGCCACGGGGCGACCCGTCTTCTTCGTCCAGGTGTCCTTGAGCGTCACGATGCGGTTGAAGACGAGTGTATCCGGCCGGGCGTCGAGGGGATCGCGCCAGAAGTAGCCCACGCGCTCGAACTGGTAGCGTGTGTCGGCGGGATCGGCGGCTACGCTCGGCTCCACCCACGCCTCCTTGACCACGCGCAGGGAGTGCGGGTTGAGGTGATCGACGAGCGTCTCGCCCTCCTCGACCTCCTCGGGATCGGAACGCTCGAAGAGGCGGTCATAGAGACGCACCTCCGCCGGCAACGCGTGCGGCTCCGAGACCCACTGGATCGTGCCGGGGACCTTCCGTCCATCCGGTGTGTCGCCGCCGCGTGTGGCTGGATCGTACGAGCAGCGCAGCTCGAGCACCCGCCCGTTCACAGGATCCTTCACGACCTCCTCGCAGCGGATCACGTACGCGTAGCGGAGCCGTACCTCGCCGCCCGGCACGAGCCGCTTGAACCCCTTCGGCGGGTCCTCCTCGAAGTCCGAGCGGTCGATCCAGAGCGTCCGGGAGAACGGCACCGGCCGGGAGCCCTCCTTGCCCACGTCGCGCGGGAAGTAGGGAGCGTCGAGCTCCTCGTCCTGGTTCTCGGGATAGTTCACGATCACCACGCGCAGCGGATCGAGCACCGCCATCACGCGCGGAGCGACGGCGTTCAACACGTCACGCACGGCGAAATCGAGCTTCCCGGGATCGACCCACGAGTCGGTCTTGGCGACGCCGATCAAGTCACAGAAGCGACGGATCGCTTCGGGAGGCACCCCGCGTCTGCGCAGGCCCGCGAGCGTCGACATGCGCGGATCATCCCACCCGGACACGCGACGGTCCCGGACCAGGGGCCCCAGCTTTCGCTTCGAGACGACCGTGTACTCGAGGTTCAGGCGGTTGAACTCGTACTGGTGCGGGCGCGGCTCGGTGAAGCCCACGTTCTCCAGCACCCAGTCGTAGAGCTCGCGGTTGTTCTCGAACTCCAACGTGCAGATCGAGTGGGTGATGTTCTCGAAGGCATCCTCGAGGCAGTGCGCGTAGTCGTACATCGGGTAGATGCACCACGCGTCGCCGCGACGGTAGTGATGCGCATGCCGGATGCGATAGAAGAGCGGGTCACGCATGAGCATGTTGGGCGACGCCATGTCGATCTTCGCCCGCAGCACGTGCGCGCCGTTGGCGAACTCTCCCGCGCGCATCCGCTCGAAGAGGTCGAGGTTCTCCTCCACCGAGCGGTCGCGGTACGGGCTCGGCGTGCCCGGCTCGGTCACGGTTCCCCGACCCTCGCGGATCGCGTCCTCGCTCTCCGAGTCCACGTACGCGAGGCCTTTGCGGATGAGCACCTGCGCGCACTCGTACATGCGCTCGAAGTAGTCCGACGCGAAGTACAGGTGTTCGCCCCAGTCGAAGCCGAGCCAACGGATGGCGTCCTTGATCGCCTCGACGTACTCCTCGTCCTCGGTCTCCGGGTTCGTGTCGTCGAAGCGGAGGTGGCAGCGTCCGCCGAATTCCTCGGCGATGCCGAAGTTCAGGCAGATCGACTTCGCGTGGCCGATGTGCGGGTAGCCGTTCGGCTCCGG
>CAZFIS010000054.1:0-21930 GCA_964519125.1 uncultured Gemmatimonadaceae bacterium
CACGCTGTCCGGTTTCGGCTGGGCCACCGGCTATGTCGGCGGTCTCTTGAGTCTGGCGCTGGTTGCCGGCTTCCTCGTCACCGATCCAGACTCCGGCAAGACTCTGTTCGGGCTTCCGCCACTTCTGCCGCTCGATACCGCGACACGTGAAGGCGACCGTCTGGTCGGTCCGTTCTCGGCGCTGTGGTATCTCGTGTTCGTTCTGCCGCTGTTCTTATTTACGCCCGACGGGGACGGCGAACCGCTTCGGGAAGGTCCTCGACCCCGATCTTGGGGCCTTCGGTCAGAACCAAAGCACGCTCGAGCACGTTCTCCAGCTCGCGGATGTTGCCCGGCCACGCGTAGTCGAGGAGCACCTCCATGGCCTCGGGCTCGATTCCGTCGACGCCTACGTTGAGACGCTGGGAGTGCGCGCCGAGAAAATGCTTCACCAGCTCGGGGATCTCCTCGTGGCGGTGGCGGAGCTGCGGCAGGTGGATCGGCACCACCGCCAGACGATAGTACAGATCCTGGCGGAACTCGCCCGCTTCCACCTTCTCTTCCAGGTCCTTGTTCGTAGCGGATATGATCCGCACATCGAAGCGCTTCGTCTCGGTGGAGCCGAGGCGACGGATCTCCCCCTCCTGGAGCGCCCGGAGCAGCTTGACCTGCAGCGAGCCCGGGAGCTCACCAACCTCGTCCAGGAAGAGTGAGCCCCCGTGGGCGGCCTCGAACAGTCCCTCCTTGTCCTGATCGGCACCGGTGAAGGCCCCGCGCACGAAGCCGAAGAACTCCGATTCCAGGAGCTGTTCGGGAATTCCTCCGCAGTTTACAGGCATAAACGGCCCGCCGGCCCGGGGACTCTCGCTGTGGATGAGGCGTGCGATGAGCTCCTTGCCCGTGCCGCTGGCCCCGGTGATGAGCACCGGAGACGTGTGGGGCGCCACCTTGTCGACAACCTGGAGCGCCAGGCGCATCGCCGGAGAGCTGGCGACGATCTCGCCGAACCGCCGACCGACCTGGACCTCCTGACGCAGACGGCCCACCTCGCGTCGCAACTGCTCGCGCTCCTCCGCCTTGCGAACAGTGAGCAGCACCTCGTCCGCCCCGAACGGCTTGGGCAGGTAGTCGTAGGCGCCCTTCTTCATCGCCTCGACCGCGAGGTCGAGGCTCCCGTAGGCGGTCATCACGAGCACGAGGGCTTCTCCCCCCTCGGCCACGTAGCGCTCCACGAAGTCGAGACCGCCGAGCTTGGGCATGCGCACGTCGCACAAAATGATGTCGGGAGCCTGTGCGAACGCCACCGTGAGCCCGGCCTCTCCATCCTCCGCTTGCACCACGTCGTAGCCGGCGTCCGTGAGGATCAGGGTCAGCGACTTCCTGAGGCCCGCTTCGTCATCGATGATGAGGATCCTCATACCTCCTCCTCCCCTGTGCCCGTACCGAGACGCACCGGCTCGGCCCCGTTCCGTTCGTCGGAAGCGCCCGGCAAACGGATGACGAAGCGCGCGCCGCGGCCATCGGGTCCGGACGTGGCCTCGATTCGTCCCCCCATACCCTCCACCAACCGGGCGCAGATGGAAAGACCGAGCCCCGTTCCCTTTCCCGGCTCCTTCGTCGTGTAGAAGGGGTCGAACACCAGATCGAGGCTCTCCTCGGGGATTCCGGGCCCATTGTCCCACACCTCGATGGCCACGACACGGCGCGCCGTGAAGAGCGGGTCGATCCCTCTGCCACCTTCGTCGCGTGAGACGCGACGCCGATGCATGTAGTTGATGCCGGGCGGGTCCCCGGCACGCCGGCGCGGCAGGCGGGACACCCCGCCGAGCTCCGAGGAGAGTTTGACCGTGATGCTCGGATTCGGGACGGCCTCGAGCGCATCCAGTGCGTTCAGGAAGAGGTTCACCAGAACCTGCTCGAGCCGGTGGGGCTCCATGAGCACCCCGGGCACGTCGTCGTCCACCACCCACGTGTCCTCGACCTCATCGAGCTTGCCCTGGCTGTCCAGGAGCTCGCGCACGCGCTCGAGCACCTCGCGCGGGGCGACCACGGTCGGCTCCGACTCTTTCGGACGGGCGTAGTCCAGGAGGCCCCGCACGATGCGGTCTATGCGCCGCGCTTCTTCGCGGATGGATCCGAGCAGCTCGGTGTCGCCCCCTTCCTTCGCCACCCGCGACTGGGCGACGTCCACGAACACCATGATCGCGCCGAGGGGGTTGCCCACTTCGTGGGCTATGCCCGCCGCGAGGGTTCCCACCGAAGCGAGGCGCGCGGCGTGCACAACCTGGTCACGGACCTCGATGAGCTCCTGGTTCGTGCGGTCCAACGACTCGACGTTCTCCGCCAGGAGCTCCTGGCCCGCGATGAGGCGATCGGCCATCGCGTTCACGCTGTCGCGTACCTGTTGGAGCTCGAGACTGTCGAAGTCGCCGATGCGATGGCGGTAGTCCCCGTCCGCGATTCGGCGCGCGTCGGCGGCCACGCGTTCCATCGGACCCACCAGGCGCTGCCGGATCAGCGCGCTTCCGAAGACAAAGAGGACGCCGAGATCCGCCACCACCAGCACGACGATGAAGAGCACCCCCTCGGCGGGAGAGCTGAGCACGGGCAGCAGGACCGCCAGGCCGAGGCCCGCGACCAGAACGGCGCCGCCGAAGAGGACGCCGAACGCGAACAGCAGGTCACGCCGCAGAGGAGAGGGAGCGGTCATGCTCGCATCGTGATGGGAACAGGTCGAAACGGAACCGATTCGGCCCGGCAATGCGAGAAAGGTGGGAAGTCGGTGGGCCGCGCTGCAAGTCGGCCCGGGGAAGCACCGCCGTCAGGCTCCCGGCCCGCAGCGCGCTTCCGAGCTCCTGCGATCGATCAGTACCTGGCGCACTGGACCACGCTGGGAACCGTGGCCGGCGTGAGCTGAGCCGCGCTTCCGTGGTAGATCGCGCACGGGACGTTGGGTGCTCCCGCGTGCACGGCGGAGGCGGACCAGCCCGTGTTGGTGGCTTCGCCGAAGGTGACGGTCACCCCCTGGCTGTTCACGAAGCCGAGCGCCGCGGCGTCGGTGGAGTACGTGTAGGCGCTGTTGTAGTACACGTCTTCCTGGGTGGCCAGGTTCTTGAGGTCGGCCTTGGCCGTGACCACGAACGCCCGTTCACGCGTGGCGGAGAACTTCGGGATCGCGATCGCCGCGAGGATGCCGATGATGACCACCACGATCAGCAACTCGATCAGCGTGAAGCCGGTCTGTCTCTTCTCGCTCGCCCGCATTGGCCACCTCGGAGGTTCACCCTGGGGATGGATCTGGAGTCGTCGTGGAGGGTCGCTGGATCGAGTCGGTGGGGCGGTCCGGCGAAGTCGCGTGCCGGACCCCCCCACTCGATCGAGCTTCCCGCCCGCTCGACGCGGGCGGGAAGCGCCCGTCAGAGCGTCAGTTCGTGCAGCTCATCTCGCCGGGCTGGGTCGGCGTGGCCGGAGCACCGGACGGGGCGCTCGCGGAGCCGTAGTAGATCGCGCAGCCGCGGGAGGTGCCGAGAGCGGTGTGCGTCGCGTACGCGTTCCAGCCGTCCGTCGTCGCGGAAGGGATCGTCACGTTCACGCCCTCGGAGTTCGTGAAGGAGAGCGCGCTGGTGCTGGTCGAGTAGGAGTACTGGCCCGCGTAGTAGATCTCTTCCTGGGTGGCCAGGTTCTTGAGATCCGACTTCATGGCGGCGAAGTACGCCCTCTCCCGCGTCGCCGAGAACTTCGGAATGGCGATGGCCGCCAGGATTCCGATGATCACGACCACGATCAGGAGCTCGATGAGGGTAAAACCCTTGTTGTCCCGCATGGTCCCTACTCCTCGTGGAATGGAACTGAGCCCGTCGATGGGCGGCTCATACGAGCAAGCCACGGTCCACCCGAACTGCCGATCTACGCAAAACATCGTGCTCCAACGACTTACGGAGTACTCCACACCTCCCTGCTTCGGTGCGGAATCCTCGTTCGGTATGGGATTCTGCAACGTATCCTTCCGTTTACAACGGTCATGACCCCTCAGCGTCGCGATGCCTGGGACGGCCGCAGCAGCGTCTTCCTCAGGGAGTCGATACGCGCCAGCGCGAGTCGTCCCTTGGCCTTGGCCACCGCCGAATCGAACGCCATGCGGGCCGAAGCCGTATCGCCATGATGCCATTCCAGGTAGGCCAGGGATTCCCACTGCTGCCAGTAGTCGCCCTGGCCGCGGGCGATGGCTTCGCGACGAGCTCCGGCCGCGAGCGTCCATCGTCCTTCCTTGGCATAGGCCCACGCGAGCAGGTGGTAGCTGACCGCATCATCCCTTCCCAGGCGGATGGCGATCCGGCAGAAGCGCTCGGTCTCCTTCGCGTTCCCCTCCTCGGAGTAGATCACGGCCAGGTTGGCCGGGGCCACGGGGATCGTCGGATCCTCCTCCCAGGCGATCTGATACAGGGTCTTGGCGGCCCGGTAGTCCTGGAGCACCATCAGCTTCCGGCCGATCGCGGTGATGAGCGGATACTCCGGGCCCAGGATGTTGATGGCGTTTCCGTACGCGACGAGTGCTCGGTGGATCCGGTGCTGCTGCAGGAACAGATCGCCCAGCACCCACTGGGTCCGCCCGGACTCCGGATGATCGCTCATCATCGTGAGGAAGACGCTGTCGTTGGTCTTCCAGGTGGGGGTGCGGGTCCACGTCCGCCAACCCAGGAGCCCGAGACCCACCACGGTGAGGGCCACGGCCGGTCGGGGACGCGCGCGCCAGAACCGGACCAGCAGCCATCCTGTGGCCGCCGCCAAGCCGACGGAAGGCAGATACAGCGTCCGCTCGGCCAACATCACGCCGGAGATGAAGGCGATATTGGAGACGGGCGAGATCGTGATGATGAACCAGACCACCCCGAACGCCGCGATGCGGGCCGTGTCGCGCCCGGGCCGCATGTCGGGACGCCGCCACAGCAGGAGCGAGATGAGGAGCACACAGAGCGCCAGCACGACGCCCGCGACGTTCACGCCGTTCCAGCCGAGCGCGATGGGGATGACATTGGGGGAATAATCGGAGGAGAGATCCAGGGGGAAGACCCACAGGCGCACGTAGTGACTCCACACCTCCGCCAACGTCCAGATCCTCGGGACGTGCTGCAGGAGGTCCGCGCCAAGGGGACCGAACGGGTGCGCGAGGCTTCCGAGCACGTGGAAGCGCAGGAAGAGTTCGACGCCCGCGACGACGGCGATCGTGACGTATACGCGCCAACGCTCGCGCAGATGGGCGGAAAGCTCGGGAAAGCCGATGGGGCGACGGGCGGCATCCAGGAGGAAGAGCGCGGCAGGAAGGGTCACCGCCCCCTCCTTCGTCCCGAACGCGATCGCGTAGAGCAGCCCGATGAGGAGCGCGCGCGGCCACCGCGTCGTGTCGGGCCCCCTGACGTGAACCAGGCACGCGAGAAGGAAGAAGAAGGACGATGCGACCTCGGAAAAGCCCACGACGTTGGAGACGGCCTCCACGTGGACGGGGTGCACCGCGAAGATGAGGCCCCCGACGAACGCGGCCGGCAACGACATCAGCTCGGCGAGAAGGAGCACCACCACGGCGGTCACGCCCACGTGCCCGAGCAGGTTGACCACGTGATAGGGAACCGGACTCCCTGCGAACAGCACCCACTGGAGTCCGAAGTACGCCGTGGTGAGCGGACGCCACAGCCCGAGTTGCTTCGCGAACTCCCCCGGCCAGTACGGAGCGGCGATCGCGTGGGGCAGCGTCGCGAGCGTGTGGAGCACGGGGTTGTTGACGATGATGTTGAGGTCGTCGTACGCGAAGGCGTTCAGGAGCGAGTTGGCGTAGACGAGGGCGGCGAGCGCGCCCGCGAAGACGGCGGCGGCGCGCGCGCTCCGGAAGGGAGACTCGAAGGTCTTCATTCCATCGTCTCGGGTCGGTCGGCCTGGAGCGGGAGCGCCCGGGCCCGAGCCCGAGCCTGAGCGGCTTCCCCGTCTCGATGGAGGTGCTGCAGGATGTCCGCGAGACGCTCCCAATCGTGGCGAGACTTCGGGTCGAGAGACAGGGCGGCGCGGCGCGCCCGCGCGGCCGCCTCGAGGTCCCCCTTCGCGATGTAGGCTTCCGACACGGCCGCCCAGAGGCCGTGGGTCGGCGTGGCCCGCGCGATCCCCCGGAGCGCCATGAGGAAGCCTTCGCGCGGACGCCCCTGCCGGATGAGCTGCTCTGCGAGGACCCGGTATGCATCGGGCCGCTTCGGCTCCTCCGCGATCGCGGTGCGCAGGATCTGCTCGGCTCGGGGCCAGTTGCGCTGACGGCCGTAGAAATCGGCCACCTGGAGTTGCAGGGCGTGGTTCCGTGGGACGAGCCGCAGGGCGGTCTCGTACGCCTCGGCGGCCTTCCCGGGCTCTCCCACGCGGACCAGGCCCGAGGCTCTGGCGCGGAGTGCCAGATACGATTCCGGGTGCTGGACGGCCAGCGTGTCCAGCACCGTGTACGTGCTGTACCACGAGGGATTGCGCTCTACCGTGCGGATGAAGAGGGCGAAGCCGGCCAGGACACCGACCGTTCCCAGCACCCACCGCTCCCGATGGGAGGCCATCTCGGCCATGAGCGAGACGAGCCCAGCCACGGCCAGCGCCGCCCCGACCGACGGGAGGTAGAGCGTCCGCTCGGCCAGCAGAATCCCGGCCGGAACGACGAGGTTCGAGACCGGGAGCACCACCACGCCGAACCACAGGATCCCCAGCGAGATGGCGGGTGCCCGGCGCCGAGCCGCCCACGCCAGCGCGCCGAGCCCTACGATCACGAGGATGCCGACGACGACGCCCGCGTTCATGGAGGTGGCGGGCAGGAGCACCGCCGGAGCGTAATCCGCGCTGAGCGTGCGCGGATAGACCATGAGGCGCAGGTACTGCGGCCAGACGCTCAACGCGGTGAGCATTCGCTGGCCCCACGTGAGGTGGATGAGGGTCGGGGCCGGCACCTCGCCCACCACGCTTCCCAGTACCGACCAGCGGATCAGCAGGTAGCCGCCGAGGACGGCCGCGAGCCCCAGATAGACGGGTATCTCGCGGATGATTCGCGCGAAGAGCCGTCGTTCGCTCCGCCGGAACAGCTCCAGGAGCACGAGGACCGCCGGAAGCGTCACGGCGATCTCCTTGGCGCCGAGGCTCACGAGGTAGAGCACGGCCAGGCCCCCGAGCCTGGCTGCGTGCTTCCAACCGGTCCACTCCGCCCCGTCCAGGTAGAGAAGGCACGCCACCAGGAACGCGGCCGCTGCCCACAGCTCCGCCTGCCCCACGACGTTGGCGACCGCCTCCACGTGCACGGGATGCACGGCGAAGAAGAGCGCTCCCGCGAAGGCACCCGGAAGCGACAGGAAGCGCATGAGCAGCGCGAGCACCAGGAGGGACACCACGACGTTGGCGACCACGTTCACGGCGTGGAAGCCGAGCGTGCTCCCCTTCCACACCTTCCACTCCGCCGCGAAGCCGGCAATGGTGACCGGCCGGTAGAGTCCCGAGCCATGGCTCGCCTGGCTCCAGTACGGACCGAGCAGTGCCTCGTGCCAATGGGCCTCGACGACGACCGGGTTGAGGCGCACGATCTGGTTGTCGTCGTATGCGAAGCCGTTGCCGAGCGAGTTGAGAAAGGCCGCCACCGCCACGAACACGAGGAGCCAGCGGGCGCGGGCGATCGTCATCGGCCTTCCGGTCCCGGTGACAGCCGGTCCTCGGCCGACCACGCCGGCACCTCGGGTGCCTGCCAGCGGGAAGCGGACGGGCTGAGCATGTTGTACTTGACGATCGACCAGAGCGCGGAAACGCCGTCCCGCCAGCCGATCTTCTTCCCCTCGGCGTACGAGCGCCCGTCGTAGCCGATGTCCATCTCGTAGATCCTCGCGCCGCTCTGCGCGAGCCGCGCCGTCAGCTCCGGCTCGATCCCGAAGCGGTCGGCCTCGAGCGGCAGCGATTGGAGCAGCTCCCTCCGGACCATCTTGTAGCAGGTCTCCATGTCGGTGAGGTTCAAGTCCGTGAACATGTTGGACAGGAGCGTGAGCAGCCGGTTCCCCACCGAGTGCCAGAAGAAGAGGACGCGGTGGGATCCACCCAGGAAGCGCGAGCCGTAGACCGCGTCGGCCTTGCCGAGCAGGATAGGCTCGAGGAGGCGAGGCAGCTCGGCCGGATCGTATTCGAGGTCCGCGTCCTGGACCACCACGACGTCACCCGTCGCATGGGCGAAGCCCGTGCGCAGCGCCGCGCCCTTGCCCGCGTTCCGCTCATGGAAGACGAGTTGATCGATGAGGCCTTCGTCCCGGAGTCGGCTCAGCAGGTCCCTCGTCCCGTCCGTGGATCCGTCGTCGACCACGATCACCTCGAGGCGGAGCGGCACCTCCCGCACCCTGTGCAGGAGGATCTCCGCAGTGGCGACCTCGTTGTAGCAGGGAATCACGACCGAGAGGACGATCCGGTCCCGGGGAAGTCGTGCGGACGCGCCGCGATCGGGGCCCGCCGGCGGACCTGTGCGTGGCTCGGAGTCGGTCATGCTCGAAGACCTTCGTTGAGGGTCGCGGGGGACGCCGGATCGGTCCCGGCTCATTCCGTGATGCCGTACCGGTTGAGCTTGCGGTAGAGCGTCGAGGGGTCGATCCCCAGGACCTCGGCCGCGCGGGTCTTGTTACCACCCTCGGCCTGGAGTACCCACTGGATGTAGGCCTGCTCGACGAGCTCCATGGTCGGGTTGGCCGGAGGCCCGGTGTCGATGAGACGCTCCGGCACCGGCTCACGCACGCGGTCGGGCAGGGCCTCGGGCGTGAGCACCTCCTCGCGCCCCAGGACCGCCGCCCGTTCCAGCGCATTCTCGAGCTCCCGCACGTTGCCGGGCCAATCGTAACGGGCCATCACCTCGAACGTCTCCTCGGCGACATCGGGGGGCGTGTCGTAACCCTCCCGCTCGAACAGACGTTTCAGGAAGTGCCGCGCGAGCACGGGGATGTCGTCCTTGCGCTCACGGAGCGGCGGGAGGCGGAGCTGGATCACGTTGAGCCGATAGTACAAATCGCTGCGGAATCGCCCCTTCCGGATCTCGTCGTCGAGATCGCGGTTCGATGCCGCGATGATGCGCACGTCGACGGGCACCGCTTCGGTCGAGCCCACGGGGATCACCTCACGCTCCTGGATCGCGCGCAGGAGCTTGACCTGTGTGGCCGCGCTCATCTCGCCGATCTCGTCCAGGAAGAACGTGCCTCCCTTGGCGGCGACGAGGAGACCGTCCTTGTCCTTCACCGCGCCTGTGAACGAACCCTTCACGTGCCCGAAGAGCTCGCTCTCGAGAAGGCTCTCGGGCAGAGCCCCGCAGTTGATCGAGAAGAAGGGGTGATCGCTCCGTTCGGAGAGATGGTGGATGTAGCGGGCGATCACCTCCTTGCCGGTTCCGCTCTCGCCGCAGATGAGCACCGTGGATTCCGTCGGCGCCACGGTCTCGGCGAGCTTGAGCACGTCGAGGAACTGACGACTTCCTCCGATGGGTCGATCGTCCCCCGAGTGGTCGCGGCGCTTGATCTCCTTCTTGAGGCGCTTGTTCTCCACCTTGAGCTGCCTCGCCTCCGCGGCGCGCCGGCAGATGGCGAGAAGCTCGTCGTTGGCGAACGGCTTCTGGAGGTAGTAGTAGGCGCCCTCGTTCACGGCGCGCACCGCCGACTGCAGCGAGGCCTGGGCCGTCATGAGGATCACGGCCATCTCGGGGTCGACCTCCCGGGCGCGCTGGAGCACGTCGAGCCCGCCGGCCCCCGGCATACGGATGTCGGTGAGGACGATGTCGGGCTTCGCGGCCTCGATGGACGCCAGCGCCGCCTTGCCGGAGTTGGCCGTCGTCACCTCGTAGCCCTCGCCGCGAAAGAGGATCTGGAGCGTGTCCAGGATCCCCGTCTCGTCGTCGACGAGCAGGATCTTCACCTTGTCGCTCATGGCTGCTCTCCACCGGCGAAGCTATCCATACCAGGCAGGTAGATCACGAATTCGGTTCCTCCGTCCGGCGCCCGATCCACGAACACCGCTCCCTCGTGCGCTTCGACCGCCCGGTACACCACCGCGAGCCCGAGCCCGCTCCCTCCCTCGCGCGTCGTGAAGAAGGGATCGAAGATCCTCGCCAGAACCTCGGGATCGATGCCGGGACCCGAGTCGCGGATCCGCAGACAGACGGGGCGCGGAATGCGCGTCCCCCGGGGGTTGGGCCTCTGTGTCACGTTTTCCACGGTGACCCGCACACGGCCCCCCTCCCCAGAGAACTGCACGGCGTTGAGGATGAGGTTGAACGCCGCCCGGTGCAGCAGATCCCCATCGCCCGCCACGCGCACGTCCTGGTCGAGGCCCACGCACTCGATCTCCACGTTCTCGGCCTCCGGGTGCTGGCGCACCAGCACGACGCAGTCCCGCACCACCTCGGAAAGGCGTACCTCCTCGCGCAAGGCGAGCTTCAGGCCGGAGTAATCGAGGAACGCGGACAGGAGGCGGCTGAGGCGATCGGATTCGGCGACGACGAGGCGCACGAGGGTCTTGCGATCGTCCGCCGCCAGGGTCGGCCCGGTGAGCTGCTCCACGGCGCTGCGGATGGAGGCGAGCGGGTTCTTGATCTCGTGCGCGAGCGAGGCGGACAGCTCGGCCACCGCCTCGAGCCTCTCCGCGCGCCGGTGCAGGGCCTCGATCCGCTCGACATCCGTCACGTCCTGGAAGAGCGCCGTGGCGGACGGCGACACGTCGCCGCCGCGCTCCAGCACGGCGGTCGTGATTCCGAGATGCCGGTCGCGGCCGCCGCTCGACACGGTCACACGGGAGCGCACCGCCACGCGCCCGTCGCGGATCGCGTACTCCAGGATATCGCCCATACCCGGCGCAAGGCGATTCACCTCCTCGACGACGCGCCGTCCCATCCACTCCGCCACGGAGAGCCCGAGGAGCGAGGCGGCGGCGGGGTTCGCGTAGGCCAGGCGCCCCTCACCGTCCACGGTGAGGACCCCGGTGGAGAGGTTGGCGAGGATGTCGCCCGTGTCCAGGCGGAGTTGGCGGAGCTCGGATTGCACGGCGCCGAGCGCGAGGCCTGCGCGGCGCAGCCGGTCGCCCAGGAGCCCGGTGATGAGCGCCACCACGGTGAACAGGGCGAGCTGGAGCGCGACGTCGAGGCGGAAGGCTCCCTCGTACCCCCACACCAGATCGGCGAGGTAGACCATGCTGGCCAGCGCGCCGATCAGCACGCCGCCGGGCAGCGGCAGGAGAAGCGCGCCGGAGGAGATCACCAGGATGTAGACCGGTGCGAAGTTGCTCTCGGGCCCTCCGGTGACGTGAACGATCGCCGTCACCAGCAGCACGTCCAGGATCACCTGACCGTAGAGGAAGTTCTCTCCCGGCTCTCTCCCGCTGACGTGGGTGTGCCAGAAGGAACCCGCCGTCACCGTCAGGGCGACCAGGAACATGACCGTGACGAGCAGCGTGTCCTCGGAACGCACGTCGCTCCACTCGAGGAGCATCCCGACGAGGATGCCGGTCACCAAAGTGAGGCGGCCCAGGTACAACCAGCGGAGGACGTCTCCCCGCCCGAAGAGCGGACCGGAGCCGGCCGCGGCCGGCGAGGACGAGGATAGGGTTTCCACGGGTCCGGAGTTCGGGAACGGGAGCGGAGTCGGGCCGATTCGGCCCTCTTCCGCCTGGAGCCTCAAGATACATCCGGCGCTTTGCAATCTGCAATTCTTCTGTCTTTGCAGATTGCAATTCACGCGCCGCGCGGACGCCCCACGTCAGACCTTCGTCGGCCTCAGGTGCCCGGTGGATGCGATGAGGTCGCGGATCCGACGAATCTGCGTTTGCACGGCCTCGAGCGACTCTCTGATCTCCGTATGCTCCGGGCCTTCGGTGTCCATGAGGGCGAGCTGGACTTCCGCGAGCGCCGACGTGAGCGGGTTGTTGAGGTCGTGCCGAATGCGGGCCACCTCCCCGAGAATCCGCTGCAGCTCCATCAGCGCCCCGGGCGACCCGGCCGGATCCTGAGCTGCCTGGAGCGCACGGCCCAACGTGTCCCCGGGCGAGAGCGAAAGAACTCGCACCGTCGGCGCACGACCTCCGTACTCGACCAGTGCGATGATCCACCCGTAGGCCGCCGTACTCACCGGGCGGAGGACGTCGAGGATCTCGCCGGGGGCCATCGAGCGGACATCGACCAGGACGAGCCCCGCGGGGAGGGACGCCCACCCTTCCAGGAACGAGGTCGTCTCGATCGGGCTGGCGTCGTTTCCGACGGACGCGAGAAGCGAGTCGCGTGAGGGTCCGGGAGGGGCGAGAACGTAGAGAGGAAGCTTGTCGCTCATGGTGCGTAATGTCGTCCGGACAGGACCTGGCCGCAAACCGGCTACAGGGGCACATTGTCGCACATGACCGACATCCGACTCCTGAGCGTAGCGCGAGGCGACGAGCCCGCCGACGTCGTCCTCTCGGGGGGCCGCGTGGTGAACGTCTTCACGGGCGAGATCGAGCGCACGGACGTCGCCGTGGTGGGGGAGCGCATCGCGGGAGTGGGCCCCGGCTACGAAGGCGAGAGGAGGATCGAGCTCGACGGAGCCTGCGTGGTACCGGGGCTGATCGACGCCCACGTCCACATCGAATCGAGCCTGGTGACACCGCCCGAGTTCGCGCGCGCGGTCGTGCCGAGGGGAACCACGACGGTCGTCTCGGATCCACACGAGATCGCCAACGTGCACGGCGTCGAGGGCGTACGCTTCATGCTCGACGCCAGTGAAGGGCTGCCCCTGTCCGTGTTCGTCATGGCGAGCTCGTGCGTGCCGGCCACGACGATGAGCACGTCGGGCGCCGCTCTCGATGCCGGGGCGCTCGCCGACCTGGCGCGCCATCCGCGCGTGCTCGGGCTCGCCGAGGTCATGAACTTCCCCGGCGTCATCCACGGCGACCCGGGCGTGATGGAGAAGATCCACGCGTTCGAGGGCCGGCCCGTGGACGGGCACGCGCCGGGCGTGCGCGGACGAGCGCTCAACGCCTACGTCGCGGGCGGTCCGGGCTCGGATCACGAGTCCACGACCGCCGAGGAGGCGGAGGAGAAGCTCCGCCTCGGGATGTGGGCGTTCCTGCGGGAAGCGACCAACGCCCGGAACCTCGACGCCCTCCTCCCCGTCGTGACGCCCGCCAACGCCCGCCGGGTCGCGTTGTGCACGGACGACCGCCAGCCCCCCGACCTCCTCGACGAGGGCGGCATCGACCAGATGGTGAGACGCGCCGTCGCGGCGGGCCTCGCTCCGGTGGAGGCGATCCGTCTCGCGACGCTGAATCCCTCGGAGTATTTCGGGCTTCGCGACCGCGGCGCGGTGGCGCCGGGTCGCCGCGCGGATTTCCTCGTCGTGGAGGAGTTGGACACACTGGCGATCCGCGAGGTGTGGTCGGGCGGTATGAAGGTCGCCGAGCACGGGCGGTGCCTCCCCTGGGTGCTTCCGGCGCCCCCGGAGCCTCCGGCGCCCTCGATGTCGGTACGCCTCGGGCCGGATGCCTTCCGCCTCGCCGCCCGGGAGGGTGACGTGCGCGTGATCGAGGCGATACCCGACCAGCTCGTCACGGAAGCACGGGTCGAGCGGCCCTCCGTGCGGGACGGCGAGGTCGTCTCCGACCCCGGGCGGGACCTGCTGAAGATCGCCGTCGTGGAGCGGCATACGGGGAGCGGCCGCATCGGCATCGGTCTGGTGAAGGGACTCGGGCTGGCGCGGGGCGCCATGGCGGGCACGGTCGCGCACGACCACCACAACCTGATCGTGGTGGGCGCGGACGACGGCTCCATGCACGCGGCGGCACGCGCCGTCGCCGACGCCGGCGGGGGCCTCGCCGTCGCGGAGGGTGACGAAGTGCGCGCGCTCCTCCCGCTGCCGGTGGGCGGGCTCATGTCGCCGCGCCCGATCGAGGAGGTCCGGGCCCTCCTCGACGAGGTCGTGAGCGCCGCGTGTGCCCTCGGCTCGGGGCTCCACGATCCGTTCATGGCCATGTCGTTTCTCGGCCTGGAGGTGATCCCACGGCTGAAGATCACGGACCAGGGGCTGATCGACGTGGACGCGTTCCGCCCGGTGCCGCTTTGGGTGTGAAGCTCCGGCGCGCCCTGGGCGCTCTTCTGCTGGCGGCGACGTACCTGCCGCTCCATCTCCTGCTCGACCCCGACGTCACCGGCCTCGCCGGCCGCGCGACGAGGAACATCGCGGACGTGGCCTGGATGGCGGGGCTCGAGGGGACGTTCTTCATCGCCGTCACCGCGGCGCTGCTCGCCTGGCTTCTCCCGCCCGAGCCCGTCGCCTCGCTCGTGGACCGGGTTGGAGCGGCGCTCGCGAGCGCGCCGACCGGCGTCTTCGCGGCCGCCGCCGGCACGGTCACGTTTCTCCTCTCGGCCGGGTTCGCCTGGTTCTTCCTTGGAGGCCTTCCCTCGTCGGTGGACGAGATGGTGCAGCTCCTGCACGCACGAGCCATCCTCGCCGGGCACATCGCGCTTCCCCTGCCGGGCCCCGCCGCGGCGTGGATGGTTCAGAACAGCATCCCGACGCCGTTCGGCCTGGCGTCGATCTACCCACCCCTGCATACCCTCGCGCTCGCGCTCGGCCTCGCGGCGGGCGCCGCCTGGCTCGTGGGACCGGTCGCGACCGGGGTGGCCGTGGGCATGTCCTCACTCGTCTTCGAGCGTGCCCTGCCGGATGTGCGGACGGCGCGTCTCGCCACGGTGCTCACCGCGCTGAGTCCGTTCGTGGTGTTCCTCGGAGGGACGCACCTGAGCCACACGACCGCGGCCGCGCTCGCCGCGCTCACCGCCTGGCTCGGGCTGCGTGCCCGGGACGGGCGCGCGGCCTGGGCGATCGCTGCCGGTGCCGCTACGGGCGCCTTCGTGTGCACGCGGCCCTGGACCGGGATGGTGCTGGCGGCTCTCGTGCTGGCGACGCTCTGGCTCCCCCGGGCGCGAGCGCGTCCGCTCTCCTGGCTCCTCCGCCGCGCGGGGCTGCTCGTCCTCGGAGGGCTCCCGTTCGCCATCTTCCTCTTCTGGTGGAACGACCATCTGTTCGGGAATCCGCTCACGCTCGGCTACACGGCGGCGTTCGGGCCGGCGCACGGCCTCGGCTTCCACACCGACCCGTGGGGCAACCTGTACGGCCCTCTCCAGGCGCTCGCCTACACCGGGGCGGACATCGTGCAGCTCGGCACGCACCTCCTCGAGTCTCCCCTGCCCGCGCTCGCCCTGGTCGGGCTCGGGCTCCTTCTCGTGCGGCGCATGCCTCCGGGCAGCGGACTCTTCCTCGCCTGGGCCTTCGGGGCCGTCGGCGCCAACGCCGTCTACTGGCACCACGGCATCCACATGGGGCCGCGTCTCCTCTACGAGTCGGCTCCCGCATGGGTGGCGCTCTGGGTGATCGCCGTGTCGACGCTGGCGCGGGAGGGGCGGGGACTCCTCGCTCCCGCCCGTCGAGGCGTCGTCTGGGCGGCGGCGCTGTCCCTGCTCGGCGGAGCGCTTCTCGTGCATGGACGCGCCGTCTCGTACCGCATCACCCCGGAGGAGCGCGCGGCGGAGACCCTGCCGCGGCCGCCGGCCGAAGGTCCCGCTCTGGTGTTCGTCCACGGGAGCTGGTCGTCGCGGATCGCTGAGCGCCTGGTAGCGGACGGCATGCGGCGGGACTCCGTGGAGACCGCGATCCGCCGCAACGACGTGTGCGCGGTGGACCAGTACGCCCGCTGGCGCGCGGGCGGCGAGCGAGGGCAGGCCCCGCCGCTCGCGCTCGAGCGGCTTCCGGGAACCCCGCCCGACCTGGTGCACCGCATGCTCTCGCCCGGCAACGTGATCGCGGTGGCACCCAACCGGCTCCCCGACGACGCCTGTCTGCGCGAGGCCCGGGCGGACCGGGTCGGCACGATCGAGCTCGAGCCCCTCCTTTGGCAGGCACCTCCCGTGCCGGGAGCCGACCTGGTCGTGGCGCGCGATCTCGGACCGGAGACGGACCGCGCCGTGCGGGAGAGCCTTCCCGGCTTCACGGCCTGGGTGTACGTGGACGGGGGTGGGAGCGAAGGATCGCGCATCCTCCCCTATGCGGAGGGGATGAGCCTGATCTGGGGCGACGAGAAGAGCGCCGGAGCGGGCGAACGGTAAGACGACGGGAGCGACCAGGACGGCCCGCGCCCGGGGACGTCGGTCAGCGACCCGCCATCCGCTGGCCCGGCATCGTGAGGGTCTGGCCGGCGTAGATCCGGCTACCCGTCATGTCGTTGGCCTGCTTCAGCGCGTCCACGGTCGTCCCGTGCTGCCGGGCGATCGTCCACAGCGAGTCCCCCGAGCGCACCTCGTAGGTGTCGTACGAGGCGATGACCTCGGTCGCCGCCCGCTTGCTCGCCTGGAGCCGCGTCACATAGGCGGAGTACCGCTCCGGGAACACGGCCACGTGGTAGTGCGGCGGATAGCGCTCCCTGGTCGCCTCGAGGATGCCCGCCCCCTCCAGGTTCAGGAGAACCCTCTCGATCCACCGCCTGCACACCCGGCTGGAGCTGTAGCGCAGGTCCACGGCCATGCCGGTGGGATGCACCGACCGGCGCGACGCGTTCTTCGGCTGGCGATCCTCGGGACGCGTCAGGCTCGTGACGACCAGCTTCCTGCCACACGCCGCCCGGTACTCGGCACCGAGTCGGCGCACGAAGAGCGCCACCTCGGGGCGGGCGTACGGATACGAGACCCCATGCAGCATCAGGTTCTCGTTCGGGCGGACGCGAACCAGCCAGCCCGCCTTCACGAAACGGTAGAGTTGCGCCGGCGTCCTGATGAACGTGAAGTCGTTGCGGTGGGCGGCGGCGTCCTGTCGGTCCATGGAGACCGGCGATCCGTGAAGGCTCTGTGCGGACGCGGAAGACGCGGGGACCCACAGGAGGAACGCTGCGAGGGCTACGGCGACGGGGGTCACGGGCCGTAGGAAATTTCGCTCTCGGTACGCTGGGGCTCTCGTCATCATGATCGGAGGCGGGAGTCCGGACAGGCAGCTCCGGGACCCACAAAGCAAGAAACACAACGGTCGGAACCATTAGTAAACATCTGATTCCCGACGCACAAGGCTCGTGTTCCGATCACCACGTCCTGAGGACGTGCGCGAGCCACGGCCAGCGTCGCAGGAGATTCTGGCCGAGCTCCAGCACCTCGTCTTGCAGGCCCGATGCCAGGATCACGAGGACGACCAGCGCGGAGAGCGCCGTCGCCCGCACGAGCAGGCGCACGATCGTCCCGGGCACGGAGTTGGCTGCCCGCTCCGGCTTCACCCCGAACGGGCGCAGGAGGAGGAAGGGCACCGCCTCGAGGGCGTCGAGCCCCATCTCCAGCCAGTAGAAGGGATTGAGGGTTCGCAGCAGCGACCCCGCGCGGCCGCTCTCGTACGCACGTAGTGCCGCGTCCAGGGCGGCGAACACGTCCTCCTTGCCCAGGCTGTAGCGCTCGAGCTCGAAAACCACGGCCAGGAGATTCACCCGTTCGACGTCGCCGGCACGCTCTCCGGGAGCGTAGCGCAGCAGCGGCACGGTGCCCGTCGCGCGCACGATGCGCCTACAGCGCTTCAGCGGACCCTGGAGATGTCCCCGGATGCGGCGTGCCTCGTCGCTCTCCACGACGCGGAACGGAAACGCCTCGTACGTCACCGCCCCGAAGTACTCCTCCAGGCTCGACCGGACGCGCAGGAGGAGCCGGCGGCGGCCCCAGTTGGACCACCATGGGATCCGGTCGAGTGGGAGCATGGGCGGCTCCGCTCCTCAGCGCTCGCCCTCGGGCGCGCCGAGGAGCGAAGCCGATCGCATCATGCCTCTTGGATCCAGCCACCCCTGGCCGCCGCGTACCGCTCCGCGACGCGGTCCCAGTTCACGACGTTCCACCACGCCTTGAGATAGTCGGGACGGCGGTTCTGGTAGTTCAGGTAGTATGCGTGCTCCCAGACGTCGACGCCGAGGATCGGCGTGAAGCCTTCCATGAGCGGGCTATCCTGGTTCGCCGTCGAGAAGCAGGCCAGCGCGCCGACCGCACTCACGCACAGCCATCCCCAGCCGGATCCGAACTGGCCGCCGGCCGCGGCGGTGAGCTTGGACTTGAAGTCGTCGACCGAGCCGAACGTCTTCTTGATGGCGTCGGCGAGCTCGCCCGAAGGGGCGGACGCTCCGCCGGGCGTCATGATGTCCCAGAAGAGCCCGTGGTTGTGATATCCGCCGCCGTTGTTGCGCACGGCGGTCTGGATGTCGGCGGGCAGCGAGTGGATACCGCGCAGGATCTGCTCGGCCGAGTAGCCGTGAAGCTCCTGATGCCCTTCGAGGGCAGCGTTCAGCTTGCTGGTGTAGCCCGCGTGATGCTTGTCGTGATGGATCTCCATCGTGCGAGCGTCGATGTGCGGCTCGAGGGCGTCGAAAGCGTATCCCAACTCAGGTAGTTGGAAGGGGTATGCCATGCGGGACTCCTTAGGCGTTGGAGGGTCCTTCCCATTGTCGATGAACGGCGTTCCGCCGGGCCGAAGGAGTGCCTACCTTGGGCCGGGAAACACCGTAAGAGATCTTATCCAAGGCGGCATCGCGCTGCAAACCCACGGCGTGCCTCCGCACCCCCTTCATCCGCGCCCCGGAACCCGTGCAAGAGCAATCGCACACCCGCCGCATTCTTCTCGTGGACTGCGACGCGTTCTACGTCCAGGTCGCCCGCATCGAGGATCCCGAGGGTGCGGGCAGGGTCCGACTCCTCATCGTCGGAGGCTCCGCCTCGGGACGCGGCGTCGTCACCTCCGCCTCCTACGAGGCTCGCGCATACGGTGTCCACTCCGCCATGCCGACCGCCCAGGCGCTCCGCCTTTGCCCCCAGGCGACGGTCGTCCCCGTGCCGCGTGCCGCGTGCGCCGCGCGCAGCCGCGCTGTGCGCGAGGTGCTGGAGGAGCTTGCGCCGGTCGTGCAGCCCGCCTCCATCGACGAGTTCTACCTCGACCTGAGCGGCACCGAGCGGCTCTTCCACGGGGAGACGCTCGAGCAGACCGCCTGGCGGATCCGCGGAGACGTCCTTCGGCGCACGGACGTCTCGGTCTCCGTGGGAGGGGGAACCCGCCGCGTGATCGCCAAGCTCGCCACGAGCCGGGCCAAGCCCGCCGGAGTCCACATCGTGCCCGCCGGCTCCGAGCAGGACTTCCTTCGCGGGCTCGATCTGGCCGACCTGCCGGGCGTGGGACCGTCCTTGGTCGAGGAGCTGCGCAAGCGTGGCCTCGTGCGTGTGGAGGACGCGCTGGGCGTGCAGCTCGAATGGCTCCAGGAGTGGCTCGGAGTCCGGCGAGGCCTCTGGCTCCACCGGAGGATCCGCGGAATCGACGACAGCGACGTGGACCCGGCGGAGCGACGCAAGTCGATCTCCTCGGAGCGCACGTTTGTCCACGATCTGGACGGTGACGACGCCTTGGAGCGTCGCCTCCTCGAGTTGTCGGGCTCGGTCGCGTCCACCCTGCGGCAAAAGGGGCACAGGGCGCGCACGGTGACCGTGAAGCTGCGCGACCGGGATTTTCGCACGCGGACGAGAAGCCGGACCGTGCCAGAGCCGATCGAGTCGGACGCCGTGATCTACGAAGTGGCGAAGGAGCTTCTTCGAGATCTGCGCGAGGAGCGGCGCGTGCCGGCCCGTCTGCTCGGGGTGGGCCTGACGGGGCTCACCGAGTCGGGAGAGGCGCACCAGCTCGGGCTGTTCGCGGAGCCGGTGGCGGGGGAGACGGAGCGCGAGCGCGAGATCTCGCGCACGGTGGACCGGGTGCGCGGCCGGTTCGGGGACGACGCGATGGTTCGCGGGCGGATCCTGGATCGCGGGTCGCCGGAAGAGGACTAGGACGGGTGGCCGGGGAGGCCCTTCACGCTCCGGAGCGCACGCTGAGCTTCGCCAGGTAGCGCCCGCCCTCCCGGGCAAGCACCTCCACGCCCCACCCTTCCCCGCCCGCGATCTGCGCGAGCGTGTCGGCGTCCAGGAAGACGAACGGAAAGGGTGGCCCACGCGTTCCCTCGAACTCGAACTGGTAGTGGATCTCACCCGGGTAGCGCCCGTCCTCGGCGTCCTCCCAGTCGCGGGGATCCGTCGAGTCCACGAGCACCTGGCCGCCGGGAGCCAGATGCGCGGCCAGCTCCTCCAGGAACGCAGGCATGCCTCCCAACGTCCCGGCGAGGCCGGCGCCGTTCATCAGGATGAGGATCGTATCGAAGCGCTCCCCGTCGCTCAGCGCGTCCAGCCCGCCGGCGCGAACGTCCGGCACGCCGCGCTCCCGCAGGATGCGCACAGCCGTCGGCAGCGGCTCGGCCGCGGTCACCTCGAGGCCCCGCTCGAGGAGCGCGAGCGCGTGGGCCCCGGCTCCCGCGCCCAAATCCAGCACCCGTCCGCGCGCCGCGTCGAGCGCCATGTGTTCGACCGACGGCATCTCCGCGGGCGTGCGAAAGAACACCGAGATGGCCTGGTCTTCCGGCTCTCCGACGTCGCTGAGCGCCGTCAGGGACACGTCGGTCCTGCCCGCCCAGTAGGCCGCGAGCGCCAGATCGAGTGGCGTCCACGCCTCCACCACGGGCGAGGGGGGCGGCCCGTCCGGAGCCGTCCCCCTCCCCGTCCTTCCCGCAGGGCTCACCGGCCCCGCGACGGACCCCGCATCACGGGATCGAGCCTGGAGGCGGGAGCTTCTCGTGCTCCGGTGGCTCACGCAGGAGCTTGGTGAAGCTCCAGATCAGGATGAACAGCACCACGGCCCACGCGCCCAGCATGAAGACCAACGCCCCCGTGTTCATGCTTCCTCCCCGCGCGCCTCACGGCGTGCCCAGGCAATACGAGTGAGAACCATCAGGCCGGCCAGGATCAAGAGCATCACGCCCCGCGACCACCAGCGCGTGGCATGCTGCGAGGGGTCGATGCCCTTCATGATCAGTACGGGCCACGCCGCGCTGTAGGCCCACCACGCCATCATCACGAGCAGGAAGAGCGGCGTGATGTACGTCATGATGAACTTGTAGATCCTCGGAATCCGCCAGGCCGCTCCTTCGTGAAGCTCGTTCCACATCTTGTCGGGTCCCAGCACCCACACGAACAGGATCGTCTCCATCAACGCGAGGACCACGAGGCCGAATGTCCCGGCCCAGTAATCCCACTCGTCCAGGAAGCCACCTGTGTAGAAGAAGATGTGCAGGAGGCCGATCGCCACGGCCACGGCACCCACGGTGAGCCCCGCCTTCTTGCGGCTGAAGTTGAAGTTCTCCTCCAGGAACGACGTCGTGGGCGTCGCCATGGACACCGACGACGTGATACCCGCGAAGAAGAGGAGGCCGAACCACATGAATCCCGCCACGGCCGACATGATCGCCCCGCCCGGCAGCTTGTTGAAGACGAGCGGCATGGCGACGAAGCCCAGGTCGAACGTTCCACCCTTCGCGATGGCCACCGCACCGGTCACGCCGAAGAAGGCCACGACGGCCGGAATCGCCAGCGAGCCGCCCAGCACGACCTCGGCCGTCTCGTTCGTGGCCGCGGTCGCGATGCCGGAGAGCGTCAGGTCGTCGTTCTTACGCAGATAGGACGCGTAGGCTTGGAGCGTCCCCATCCCGACCGAGAGGGTGAAGAAGATCTGACCGGCCGCCGCGAGCCAGACCTTGGCGTCGGCCAGCTTCGACCAGTCCGGGGTGTACATGAAGTTGAGGCCCTTGAGCGGGCTGGACACCTCCGTCGCGCCGTTGGCCAGCACCACCGTCTGCGGATGCAGCGTGAGCACGCGGATCACGAGGATCGCGGCGAAGATGAACAGGATCGGCATGCCGATCTTGGCCAGCTTCTCGATGCCGCCGGAGAGCCCCTTCATGACCACCGAAAAGTTGATGACGATGGTGACGAGGTAGAACGCGAAGGGCACCCACCAACCCATCTCGGGGTTGCCCAGGTCCTGGTAG
>CAZFIS010000055.1:0-21816 GCA_964519125.1 uncultured Gemmatimonadaceae bacterium
GGCCCTTCTCGACCATGACGCCGAGGGCGTCGTAGACGGCCTGGCGCGAGATGGCCCCGATTTCGGCGGCGACCACTTCGGCCACACCGTCCGCGGTGATGTGCGGGCGACCCGATACCGCGCGCAGGACGGCCAGGCGCTGCGCCGTGACCTGCAGGCCCTGTTGGCGAAGGATGGCAGCCGGTTCCTCGAACATGAAAGCAGAATAACACAAATTTTGGATATTGTCAAAAAGTGTTAGAAGTATAACTTACGGGCGGGTAACGAAGACCTCATCGCTTGACGACGTCTGCCCCGACGATACTTTCGAGATTCGTTATTGATTATCGATATCACTCGCCGCTTCCACATGATTCAGGGCCTCCTTCTGGGTTTCACACAAGTGCACGTCCTTCACCACGAGGCGCCGGTCGTGCGCGGAAAGGTCCGCACGTACGACACGGCGACGGACGAGGGGTGAGCCGAGCGATGCGACGCATGCTCGGCTGCTGGGCGGTCACGCTTCTCATCGCTTCTCTATCCCCTGCCAGAAGCTTGGCCCAGGCGGGGCCTCCGTATCAGACCGACGATCCTGATCCGGTTCCGTACCATCACTGGGAGCTCTATCTGGCAACCCAGGACGCGAGGATCGGGGATGCGCTGGGGGGGAGCGGACCTCAACTGGAGGCCAACTACGGCGCCCTTCCGGGGCTGCAGCTCCACGTCCTCGTGCCCTTCGCCTACGCTCGCCCGACGCTCGGACACACGGCGTATGGGTTGGGCGACGTCGAAATCGGCGCCAAGATCCGCTTCGTGAAAGAAGGTAGGCGGCGGCCGATGATCGGTACGTTCGTGCAGACGGAATGGCCCGCCGGGAGCGCCGCCGACGGCCTTGCCACCCCCTCCGTGCACGTTCTGATTCCGCTCTGGCTCCAGAAGACCTTCGGTCCGTGGAGCACCAACGCGGGCGGCGGATACCTGGTGGACTTCGACAAGGTCAACGGTAACTACTGGGGTATGGGCTGGCTGCTGCAGCGTCGCGTCTCGGCGCGTGCGACGCTGGGCGCCGAGCTATACGACACCACGGCTCACAGAGCCACCCCCGCCAGCCTCTTGTCCAACGTCGGGCTCGTGCTCGACCTGACCGACCACGACCAACTGCTCGTCTCGGTGGGCCACAGCATCACGGGCCCGCGCACGCTCCAGTGCTACGTCGGTTACTACGTGACGGGCGGCCCATAGAGAGACCCGCGTGCCTTCGCCCGCAGGAGCGGTATGGCGTGCGCGCTCCGGGCAGGTGCGCTGATTGGGGCTTGCGGGGCCGACGCGATCCCCCTGGTCAGGTCTCGCTTCGACGGTCATCGCGCTCCTTAGATGCTTGGTACGGTCGCGTCGGCCCACGGGGAGAACCCCGCGTCCACGCACGCCGCAAAGACAGGTGGACGCCCGTAGCGTATGAGCCGGCCGGGGACATGCCGTTCATGGCCGTGATCTCGACCAGGGCTTCGGTCGACAGGTTCGTGGGGCCGACGTCGACGGGCCAGGCGGGAGCACCCTCACAGCACTCTATACGCGGCCGAGCCGAAGGTCGTCAAGCATGCGTCGGAGCACGATGGCACCACGCTCCCGCCATCCGTGTATGTCGGGTTTTCGCCGGCGATACGGGCCGGCCCCCGCACGACGGACATGGAGACCCAAATTGAAGATCGGCAACCTCGACATCGCCCGTATCGGCCTCGGCACCAACCGTCTGCGCCCCACGCCGGAGAACGAGGCATTCATCCGCGCCGCGGTGGACGCGGGCATCGGGATGATCGACACCGCGCACCTGTACGCGGACGGTGAGAGCGAGGAGACGCTCGGGGCGGTACTCTCGCCCGTGCCATCGGGTGTGATCGTGGCCACGAAGGGCGGCTTTGGCGGACCGGGGCGCGGGCGGCCCGAGGTGCTCCGCGCCGAGATCGAGCAGAGCTTCGAACGGCTGTGCACCGACCGGATAGGCCTCTACTATCTGCACCGAGTCGACCCCGAGACGCCGATCGAGGAGAGCCTGGGCGCGATCAAGGCGTACGTGGACGAGGGCAGGATCGAGCACGTGGGCATCTCCGCGGTGACGGTGGAGCAGATCGAGCGAGCGCGCCGCGTGGTGCCGATCGCCGCGGTGCAGAACCATTACAACCTGTCGGAGCGCAAGCACGAGGAGGTGGTGGACTACTGCACCGAGCAGGGGATCGTGTTCGTGCCCTATTTTCCGCTGCACGGTGACGAACGCCCGGAGTTGCACGAGATCGCGAAGCGCCACGAGGCGACGCCGAGCCAGATCGTGCTGGCGTGGATGCTCCGGCGCTCGCCGATGATGCTGCCAATTCCCGGAACGCTCTCCCTGGAGCATGCGCGAGAGAACCTCGGGGCGCTCGACATCGAGCTCACGGATGAGGAGTTCGCGGCGCTACGGTAGCCGGGCAATCACGATCTCAGGAGACGCCGTGTTCGAGAGACCCTTCCAAACGATCTTGCAGCCGGAGGCGCGTGACCCGTCGCTCACGGTACCTGCGCGCCCTCCCTTCGCCGCGCATGTGGTACTCACGCTCGCCACCCTGAAGATCATCCTGCACATGGTGGTGCTCGCCATCACCCCGTACGGGATTCAGCGGGACGCCTTCCTCTACTTCGCCATGGGCGATCACCTGCGCCTCTGGCACATGGACTTCCCCCCCATGATCGCGATCATGGGCAACATCCAGAGCGCGCTCTTCGGGCACACGCTGGCGGCCGCGCGCGTGTTTCCGGCCCTGGAGGGATGCGCGATCCTGATCATGGCCGCCCTGATCGCCCGGGAGCTGGGCGGTGGGCGCTTCGCGCAGGGGCTGGCCGCGCTGCCCATGCTGTGTGCCGGCATCTTCCTGCGGCCCTCCAACCTCTTCCAGCCGGTCGTTCTCGACCAGCTCTGGTGGACGGTGTCGCTCTACTTCCTGGCCCGCGTCGCGCGCGCTCGTGCCGAGAGCGACGAGCGGGCCGAGCGCAACGCGTGGCTCACGTTCGGGGTGGCGATGGGATTCGGCCTGCTGACCAAGTTCAGCATCCTGTTCATCGGCCTCGCCATCCTGTGCGCGATGCTGGCGACTCGGCTCCGGCGCGCGCTCCTCACGCCGTGGCCGTGGATCGCCGCGGCGATCGCCTTCGTCCTCGGAAGCCCCAGCATCGTCGGGCAGATCAACCTGGGCTATCCGGTGGTCGGACAGATGAGGCAGCTCGACGCCGGCCAGCTCGTGCACGTCTCGTACGCCTCGTTCGTGCTCGGCCAGCCGCTGATGACGGGCGTCACGGGGGGGCTTCTCTCCCTCGTCGGAGCCGCGGCGCTTCTGGCTTGGAAGCCTCTGCGGGCGTATAGGGTCGTAGGCGTCTCGTGCGTCTTCGCCTTCCTGCTGCTGATGGTGCTACACGGGAAGGCGTACTACGTCGGGCCCATCTATCCGACGCTGATGGCGGCCGGCGCCGTCTGGCTCGTCGGCGCCGCGCTGGCCCGGGCGCCCTCCGTCCCGCGGGTGTTCCGCTGGGGGGCGGTCACGGCGATGATCGCCGAAGGCGCGATCGGATTGCCCGTGACCCTTCCGATCCTCTCGCCGGCGCGCACGGCCGGCTACATCGCGCACCTGGGGCTCGGCGCGGCCAACAAGACCAACTGGGGCGGGACCGACATCATTCCCCAGGATTTCGCCGACCAGTTGGGGTGGAAGTGGGAGGTCGAGCGGGTCGCCCAAGTCTACCGGTCGCTCCCGCCCGAAGAGCGGGCGGAGACGGTGCTGGGGGCGGACAACTACGGAGAGGCCGGGGCGCTCGAGTTCTACGGGCCGCGCCATGGGTTGCCCTATGTGATCTGCGGGTGTGGGTCGTACTGGTACTTCGGACCGGGGACCCGTCCTGGCAAGGTGCTCATCGACGTGGGATCGGACTCTCTGGCCATCGCGAAGATCTACCGAGACGTTCGCCTGGCGACGCGCATCCGGCGTCCCTGGTCGGTGGTGTACGAGCGCGACGTGCCCGTCTGGATAGGCCGCGATCCGAAGATGACGATTCAGCAGGCGTGGCCCGGGGTACGCGGGAACTAGCCACCCATTCCCCCACGACATCTCGTCTTGCCTCTCCTCGACCCGCAGCATACCGTGCTCCTGGGGCCGACACCCTCTTCATAGTTGCTATCCCTGCCAATAGCGACAATCGACTCGCGCGCTTCGAGGGAGAACACCGATGAAGAAATGTCCGTTCTGCGCTGAGGAAATCCAGGACGAAGCCATCGTTTGTAAGCACTGCGGAAAGGACCTCACCCAGCCCCCGGTTCCCCGCAAGAAGAAACGGGCGGGGCGCACCGCCATGATCGGTGCGGCATTCCTGGTGGCGTCCCTGGTATTCGCGGCGATCTCCTCGGGAAGCCGACCCACGACGAAACTGGGAGCGATCCTCCCTGGTCTCCTGGGCGGTTTGGCGGCCTGGACGGCCATCACCCTGTTCGTCATCGCGATTGTCCAGGCAATTGGCAATCGCAAGGCGAATTGAGGGGCGCCGCAGTTCGGAACGAAGCTCCGGCAGAGGATCGCCCCGCCTCCGAAGCCTGAATCACTCGCCGGGGGACCGCACCGCCTTCCCGAGACGAGTCATCGTGTCGAGGATTCTCCTCGCCAGCTGCACCTCGAGGGCGAACACTCCCCCCTTGCCTGTTCAGGACCCGCAGTCTATCCTGCCCTCTACACCCCAGGGTATTCGAATGCGACCAGTGGCGCCGCTTCCGGCCCACGCATTCAGGAGTCTGGACGCGGCCCCCCCCGCAGACGGACGCACCTATGGACGAGCCTGTTTCGCTCTCGGACCAGGTCTTCACCGTCCCGCTGGCGCCGGACCGCTACCTCGTCTACGCGCCGCTCCACGGGCTCGCATTCGTGGGCAATCGCGCGCTCCTCGGACGTGTGCGTGAGCACTGCCGCGCTGCGTCGCGCTGGCCTTCAGGTCCGCCGACCGACGACCCGGGCGGAGGCACCGAAGGGCTGGAGTCCGTCTTTCGCATTCTCCAACCTCTTCGTCCGCCGGCCGACGGCTACTGCGACGCCCGCCCTCGGTACGACTCTCTGGTGCTCTTTCTAACGAACCGCTGCAACCTGCGCTGCTCCTATTGTTACGCGAGTGCCGGAGAACACCCCGCCGCCTCCATGCCCTGGGCAGTCGCGAAGGCCGGAATCGACTTCGTCGTCCGGGAAGCGCTCGAGCACGGCACGGACGTGGTGACCGTGGGATTTCACGGCGGTGGCGAACCCACCCTGAACTGGCGGGTCCTGGAGGCGGCGGTGGGCCATGCCGAGGAGCGTACGTCACGCGCCGGCGTGACACTCGAGCTTTCCGGTGCGTTCAACGCGTGCTGGCCCCGCCACGTAGTCGATTTCATGATCGAGCACTTCACGGGCCTGAGCATCTCTTTCGACGGTCTGCCGGAGGTGCAGGACCGACAGAGGCCCGGAGTGGATGGCGAAGGCTCGTACCACAGGGCGGCCCGCACGTTGCACGCCCTCGACGAGGCGGGGTTTGGCTACGGGATCAGGATGACCGTCACGCGCGAGTCCCTCCGTCACCTCGAGGCTGGGGTCCAGCACGTGTGCGCTCGCTTCAAGCCACACACCATCCAGGTGGAGCCAGCGTTTCCGGAAGGAAGGGCCGCGACGGGCGGTGCCAGCGAGATCGCTCCCCACGAGTTCGTATCCCGATTCCTGGCCGCGCACCGTACGGCCGAGGAGCACGGCGTGCGGCTCTTCTACTCGGGCGCCCGCCTGGACACCCTGGCCCGCCGGTTCTGCCTCGCCGCCTGTCGCGCGCTGGTGCTGACGCCGGAAGGGGAGGTCACCACCTGCTTCGAGGTGTTCGGACGAGATCACCCGGCAGGGCCGCACTTCATCGTGGGGCGGTGGGACGGAGCCGCCGACTTTCGGATCGACGAAGGGAGGTTGAGGAACCTGGTTTCGGCGGGGACGCAGGAGGATCCGGAGTGCACGAGGTGCTTCTGCCGGTGGCACTGCGCCGGGGACTGCGCCGTCAAACGTGGGCTCCCGGGCGGCGACAGCGTAGGGCGGCAACGGGCTCGCTGCGCACTGAACCAGGAACTCACCACGCGCCTGCTACTGGAGAGGATCCAGGCGAGCGGTGGCGTGGCATGGTATGAGCCGCGGGCATACGAGACGACCCAGGAGAGCCAACATGGATGAGAATACAGCGGACTTCCGCGTGGCGAGCGTGTACGCCGACGGCAGCGAGGAAGAGCCACAAGTCTATCGTCTGGATGAGCTCGACGCGGGCTGGCCAACCGACCGACGTGGGTTCATGAAGACCACTGCCCTGGCAGCCGGTGCCCTGGCCTCGGCCCTGTCCGGGTGCCACCCCCGACGCCGCGCCGTGCGTCCCTTCTCTCCGAACCGCGCCCACCGGGGAGCCGTGAGGGCGCTCGCCGTGACGCCGGACGGGAGGCACCTGTGCTCCGGGGGAGACGACTCGACCGTCCGCATCTGGACCTTACCCAACGGAGCGCTCGCCACTCGGGTCGGTGTCTCGGGCCGTGTCGACGCGGTGGCGGCTGCGGGAGCAGTCGTGTACTGGGGCGGATCCAGGTTGAAGAGCGTGGGACGCGTCTCCCTGGAAACGGGCCGGGGAATGCAGCCACTCCCGGATGCGGGAGGCGGTGTCCACGCGCTGGTGGTCACGCCGGACGAGACGATGCTCTTCGCCGGATGTGCGGACGGGACCATCGCGAGTTGGTCCGTTCCTGACGGAACGCGGCGCGATTCGCTTTCGGGACACAAGACCGGCGTGATCCAGTTGGGCATCACGCCGGACGGCGCCTTCCTGTGCTCCGAAGGCGCCGACGGCGCGGTCCGCGTGTGGGCGCTCCCCGGCGGAGAGATGGTCCACGAGCTCCAGGGAAACGAGCACCATCCCGTCCTGACGGTGGGATCTCCGGATCGGAGCGTGTTCCTGACGAACGCCGGCGCCGCCGTGGAGCGACGCACCGTTCCCGATTGCGCGGTCTCCGGGACGTTCGACGAGGGTGGCCTGCTCTCGGGTGTCCGCGAACGGACCGGTGGGTCCCGGAGTTTCGTGTCCGCCCTCCGCGTGACACCGGACGGAAGCTTGCTGGCGGCAGCACACGCGGAGCCAGGCTCGCCTACCTCCGCGCGTAACCGGGACAACGCCATCCGCTTATGGGACGTGGAGGCGTCCCGGTTGTTGGGGAAGCTCCAGGGCCACCTGGAGCCGGTGGATGCGCTCGCGATCACCGCCGACAGCCGGATCCTTTGCTCGGGAGCGGAAGACGGGACGATCCGCCTCTGGTCGCTGCCGGCAGGAGAGGCTCTGAACTCCCTCATCGACCTCGAAGTGACCCCCTCCGTGGGGAAGGGCCGGGTCTACACGGCGACGAACATGTACGGCACGCAGGTGCGGTACACGCTCCCGTGCGGATCGCCCATCCCACCGGGCGCCGTGTGCTCGTGCGACTGCGTGCCAGGAAGCTACGCGCCCCCCGTGCGAAGAAGGAGCGGTGGTGGGAGGATCTGCACCTGCAATCGGATCTGCACCTGCGTGCCGATCAAGTAGGAAGGGCGCGGCGCGGGCGCAGCTGGAGATAGATAACACACACCTTATCCGCGATCTTGCTCGGCCGGGAGGTCAGGACTAGGTTGGAGAAATGGCGAGCCGTGATGACCGCGGCTCCGAGCCAACCTGAGGGCTCGCTTCGCTCCCCTGCCTCCTCAGGCTGACGTTCGACAGGCTCCACCGTCGATCCCTGCCCATGGCCGTTGGTTGGCCAGGTATTCATGTGTGGCAGGGAGTTCCAATGCGTTCCGTGACCCGCACGACCATGGCCTTCCTGGCCATGGTGACGTCGTCCGCCGCGTTCCAGAACGTCGCTGCGCAGGTGGATTCACACGGGGGCTGGGTGAGTATCCTCGAGCCCTCCGAATGGAGGGGAGAAGGCACCCGGGGCATCGTCGTCCGCCAGCGGCGCTCCCTCCGCGTCAGCGGACTCGCCTACCAACCCTCCGGAGTGACGGGCATCCTCATCAACGGGGAACCCGCGACCGTCACGCCCATCAAGGATGGCCAGGTACGGTTCGTCGGCTACGTCGTGCCGGCGTCCGATGCCCGCGAGGTCGAGGTTGTCGTGTACTCGGCCGCCCCACCGCTCGTGCGCAAGTACGGCGTCCGGGTGGTTGCGGCCGCGCACACCTACGAGAAGCCGGCGGATGCTTGGGACGAGGCGGGCGGCGGCTTCCTGGGACAACGCTTCGCGGTGGTCGTCGGTGTGAGTGAATACAACGACAGTAGCATCCACGCCTTGCGCTACGCCGATGACGACGCGCGGGCGTTCTATCAGTTCCTCCTCTCGGACCGCGCCGGGCTGGGTGGATTCGACAAGGACAACGTCGAGCTCCTTCTCAACGACGAGGCGACCTATCGCAACATCCGCACGGCGCTGTTCAGCTTCCTGATGAAGGCCACCGAGCGGGACGTGGTGGTGCTGTACTTTGCCGGGCACGGGGCGGCGGATCCGTATCGGCCGACGGACTACTACCTCCTCTCCTACGACACCGAGGTGGGAAGCCTGGCGGGAACGGCGCTGCCCATGTCGGATGTGAGCGAGGCGGTGCACCGCCTGCGCGCCCGGGACGTGATCGTCATCACGGACGCCTGCCACAGCGCGGCCGTCGGCGGCCAGATGGCGATGCGCTCGGCGTCGCCGAACGCCATCAACCGGACCTTCCTGGAGCAGATGGCGTCCAGCACCGGTGGCTACGTGACCATCACCGCCAGCGAGGTCACCCAGTACTCCCAGGAGGACGCACGCTGGGGCGGAGGGCACGGCGCGTTCACCTACTACCTGCTCCAGGGGCTCGACGGCGCCGCCGATCAGGACCAGGATCGGATCGTGACCCTGGGCGAGGCCTTCGAGTACGTGCGCGACCGCGTGCAGCGGGACACCCGCAACGCCCAGGTGCCCACGGTCAGCCAGACGCCCTGGGACCGCTCCTGGCCCATGAGCATCGTGCTGGAAGAGCCGAGCAAGCCCCAGGCGGCCGAGCCGCAGGAGCGCCCGAAGCCGGTGAGTCGGCCGGCGGCTCAGAAGCCGGTGCCGCAGCGCCCGGCCGCGGCACCCGAGAAGGACAAGACTCAGGTCGCGGGTACGATGCCGTACCCGGGCACCGGCGTGTGGCTTCGGGTGAACCTGGGGGGCGGGCAGACCGCCTTCGACACGGACGGCGCGAGCGTATCGGGCGCCGCCGGCCAGATCTCGTTTGCCATCGGAACGGTCGTAGGAGGCAGGGTCGCGCTCTTCGGCCTGGTGAGCACGGACCTCATCACCGGCCCCGAGCTCACCCTCGGCACCACCTCCGTGACCACGGACAAGGACGTGACCGCGTCCCAGACGGCGTTCGGGGCGGGCGTCGGGCTCCTCACCCGGAGCAACGTATTCCTCTCCGCCGCGCTGCTGTTTCCCAAGATGACGCTCAAACAGACGAGCTCGAATCTCGTCGGGGAGTCCAAGATCGGCATGGGACTGGAGTTGGTCGTCGCCAAGGACTGGCCCGTGAGGCCCACGCTGTCGTTGGGCGTAGGCGCGAGAGCCTTCTTCGGTTCCATGAAGGACAGGGTGGGCACCGGTCAGTGGAATGCGAAGGGGTTCGGCATCACGGGCTCGCTCACGTATATGCCGAAAGGTCTGCCCAATCCAACGGGACGCTAGCGTCCCACACGTCATCCCCAGGGCACGGCCGTTGGTCCGGCCGTGCATAGGAAAGATCCAACCATGACCGCCACCGAGCATGGGCACGGGCGAGCGATCGCCCTGGCCACCATCGTCGCCGCTCTCTTCATCCTCATTCCCCAGCCCGCCTTCGCGCAGGAGAAGCCCCAGGTGCAGACGCCCATCGGCGCCTTCACCATCGCCTCGGTGATGTTGGCCGACGAGTTCCCGGTGGGTTGCACGCCCCCGGCGTATCGCGGAGCGGGCAGCTGCAACCGCCCCACCGGAGGGCGCCGGATGCTCATCATCCACATCACCAACCCCTCCGCGGCCAGGGACGCCGACTTCACCGATCCGATCGAGGTCGATATGAAGGCCGTCAAGATCGTGGCGGAGGACGGTGGGAAGTGGGTACTCGGCCTGCGGCAATGGAGCCTCGGGCGAGGCATCCACATGGTCTACACCGGCAAAGGCTCCCCGAAGAGCGTGGAGCTCACCTGGCCGGGCAACCCCCCCATCACGTTGAAGCCCAGCGACGGTTCATGACGGTCGCCGTGCACTGAACGAGGATTCGACGATGGAACGGTCACGAAGCATCCTCTTGGTGGGCGGCATCCTGTTTCTGATGGCCGCCTGGTTCCTGTTCCTGAGCGGCCTCGCCTTCGCGGGGCGGGGTTGGGCGGTCGGCGCGATACCGGATGAGATGCTGAGGCGCTATCAGATCGCCGCAGGCATGTCCGGGGTTATCAACGCCACTGTTCTCGTTCTTGCCGGCATCGGGATCGTCTGGTTGGCCACCTGGTCCCGCCCGCTGGCCCTGGTGCTTGCCTGCTGGTCCGCCCTGGGGGCTCTCGGTGGCTTGTTAGGGAGTGGAGGTGGGGGTGGGTGGCGCCGCATGGCGAGCGCGGTCCTGCTGGTGGTGGCGATTCTTCTGATCGGGACGCTGTTCATGACCTCGGTGCAGGCCGCTCTCGCGCGCCGGCCGACCCGCCCCCGGGGCGTGACGGTCCTGGGCGTGCTCTACTTCATCCAGGCGATCGTGATCTCGGCCGTGGCCAACTCCGTGATGGTATGGAACGTGGCCGCCGGATTCCTGATCGTGGCCGTCTTCATGACGGTGTTCATGGTCGTCGGCGTCGGGCTCCTCGAGCTGCAGCCGTGGGCCCGGATGTGGACCATGATCGTGGCGGGGGTCACGGTGGGGGTCGCCGCGCTGGGGTGGATCATCCTCCTGGCCCGGGAACCCTCGCAGAGCGCGTTGGGCTCCTACCTCGGCGAGAACGTGATCGCGCTACCGGTCTCCCTGTTCGCTCTCTGGTATCTGACGCGCCCCCCAGTGAAGGAGTCGTTCACCGCCGCCGAGAACGTCGCAGCGTCGTGAAGCATGTGTCGGCATCTCATCACTCGCGGGCTGCGGTCGCCTTTCCCTGGGCCGGAGGAAGGAAACATGGTCTCCTCATCAACGCACCGTACCGTCGCCACCTTCGCAGCGGTGGCTTCCGTTCTACTCCTTTCCAGTTGCGGGGTGATGAACGGAGGAAGGACCAAGCTGATTGCGGTCAGTAGCACGCCGGCCGCCGCCACGGTCACGACGCAACCCGCCACGGGGCAATTCGTCACCCCAACGACGTTGGTCCTGAGCCGGAAGAACGCCTACACCCTGATCGTTCGGAAGGAGGGATATCTTCAGAGCAATTTCCGAATTCGGAAGGTGAGGCGCCAAGGGATCCTCATCAGCGACATCGTCCTCGGGATGTTCACAGTGTTCGTCCCCGTTATCGTCGACGCCTCGACCGGCGGTTGGTGGGACCTACTCCCGGACAATCCGACCATCACACTCACCAAGGCCGATGACTCCGTGGAGGGGCCCGATCTGATCACCGTGACCCTATCCACGGAGAAGGGGCCTTCGACCGGGGTGTTCGACGTCACCTCCGCCGAACCTGTCGAGATCCAGGTGGTCAGGAACTAGAAGCAGGAGGGGCAGAGCCTGAGTGCTCTGCCCCTCCCACCCTCCCCTGCTCTGATCTCAGGACCTGGCACTCCCTGAAGAAACGTCCGGCTACGCGCCGGTGAGGCCGTAGTTCTCCTTCAGGAGATTCACGACTGCCTCCAGCGTGAGACCTACCGCATTGCCTGTGCCGGGCCCATCGGCAAATAGCTCGTAGCTCCCGATGGGGCTCTGCGTGTTTCCATCCACGAACTGCACCGTGGAAGTCATGGAAGCCTTTCCCGCGAACACTCCGAGAAAGAACTGTTTCACCCATCCCACCTTCCTGAGCTTTGAGACCGTCAAGTGAATCAGGAGTTGGTTCTCGGCCACCACGGTGCGGTCCCCTCGGAGGACCTGGGGCACGGCATTCAGTTCCCTGACCTGTTCAGTCAGCTGGGATGCAATGTCCACAACGTCTTTGCTGAGGTCCGCCGGAGCGCTCGACTCGACATTGATGAGGATCGCATGGTAGGGAATGGAGGCGGCTGACTGCAGAGGATGAATCGGCGTGACGTGGGCTACCGGGACTGCACATCCCCCGAGTGCCAGTAGCAGGGAAAGAAGGACGGGTCTGTTGACTACGGCTTTACGACGCATGGCGGTGTCTTCTCCCATCGTGCGGGTGAGTTCGAACCCTCCACGGGCTCCAGACATCGTTGCGGGCGACATACCGTGACAGCTCTCGCGATTGAGGCTGAGGCTCGGCCATCCAAGCGTTGCAAGGCCATCGTCATCTAGGACGTGGAGGGAGAGGCAGGCTGGGTCGGCTCGACGGGCAGGGCCAGGGACTTCCCGTCGGACGCGAAGGTGATCTCCGTTCCGCACGTGCCGCAGGCGCATCCGTAGACCTGCAGCTTCTGGCCGGCGAGGAAGGGCATGGCTCCGAGCAGAGGCTGAACCAGGTTGTAGGCCACGACCGCCGCCAAGGCGGGTAGCAGGAGCGGGATACCGATCTGGAGCTGGGGGCCGTACAGCGACCAGTGAACCCAGACGAAGGCGGTCACGCCGACGGCGAAGGCGAGTAGCTTGATCAACCCTGAGGATCCCACGCTGAACGGTTTGCGGGCGAGTCCTTCGACGCCCTCGGGTGGCGATGGCCGCAAGCTATCGGCGGCGAGCACGCGCTCGTCGTGGCAATGGGGGCAAGTGAGGGCCAGGACTTCGTTCCGAAGGCGTCGGGTGGGCGTCCACTTCATGGCCGTGATGGAGGGCCCCTCCAACTCCGATCGTCCGGCGGTGGGGTAGTCCGCCCCGGCCGGCTCGTCCGCTGCGGCATCCTCGAAGGCGCCCGCGGGCGGCGCGGCCAGGATGAAGCCGTCCAGGAGCGACGCGCCACACCTCGGGCACGGTGACTTCCAGTATCCGCGCACGCCGACGTTCTCCACGTCCTTCTTGTGGACATTGGCGCAGAGCGTCGTCCCGCATGTGCCGCACACGTATGCCCCCGCCTTCTCGGTGAAGGTCTGTGCGACCCAGGGTCGAAACGGCAGGCCCACTACCAGATGGAGGATGCCGGCCAGGGCCTCGGAGACGAGCGCTGGACTGAAGTTGGCCGGGGCGACGTTGATGATGGTGAGGCCGGGCGCACGTCCCAGAGCGTTCAGCGGGATGTGGTCTCCGAAGAGAGCGCCAAGGTAGGCGGGGAGCGCGGGCGACGTCGACCCCTGGAATACCAACTGGGTGACGCCGCGGCCCTTGATCGGGCGCTGGTCCGCGCTGGGGGGCATAGGAGAACCTCCGCCCAGGGAAACACGGACGAGGTCCAGATCCCTCACACCGCCAGGAGACAATCTAGGTGCGGGGTGGTAGGGACGCCATGTTCTCTCAAGATCCCTCGCCCGGTTGAACGCGAGACTGGGTGCCCCACGTTCACCAGATCTCCGACGCTCGGCGGATAACCCCAACGCTCGTTCTCTGTCGCCACCCGGAGCACGAGATCAGGGACCGACCTACGACGTCCCTCGCTCCTGGTTACCTCGGCCGGGTTCTGGAACCCGATGGGATCTCGCTACCCGCACCCGTCGATCTCCGCCCCGGACGCCGTCTCCAAACGCCGCCTTGTCGGCGGAGGGAACCGGACCCTAGTCTTCAGTTGTCGGTATTTAGTTCTTGTCTCCGATTCCGACACCAACCGGGGCGCGCAAAGTCCCCATTCGAGAAGGGCAATTGCCATGGCGAGCTCGAAGCCTCGGCGCATCTCTTGGCCTGGTGGTGCCCGCGCAGTTCCCGGTACGGTCGTCCTGGCCGCGCTCGCGATGCTCTCGTCGTGCAGCGCCCCGCAGAACATCGTGATGAAGCCGCCGGAGGAGCGACTCGTCGACGCGCTCAAGACCGCGTGGGCCTCACCCGGTATCCCCTTCCTCGAGGGCATCGCCAGCCTCGATACGATCTCGAAGGTCGAGGCCACCGGAAAGCGGAGCTGGGCAGTCACGGTTCCCGATCCGACCGCGCTCGGCGGCGCCGACCACTGGACGCTCGACCTCACGCGCGTCCAGGTCCTGCCCGTCGACTCCGGGAGCGCGTTCGTGGAGTGGCTGGGAAAGCGGGCTCAGCAACTCAGCCCCCGGCTCTTCCTGCCTGCGGACGTGACGCGGCTCCTGAGCGAGGGCCGTCTGTTGGCCGTCGGGGACGTCGAGGCCAGCTTCGGGAGAACCGACCGAGCCGGCCGCTCGACAGTCCGTCGCGTCGCCTACCTGGAGCCTGCCGCGAGCCCGAAGGAGCCACCCCACTGGGTCGTCCAGTCCGAGGATCGCTCGTCCGTCGTGCTTCGCGAAGCGTTGGACACGGTCTACGATCACATGCTCAACAACGACGAGCGCGTGATGACCTGCATGGGCGAGGCCGAAGCCGACGCGGCACACGATGTCACCGAGCGCAGTTGCATCACCGCCGCGCTCACCGGCCGCTTCGGGGGGAACCTGGGTGCGTCGCTGCCCGGGATGCCCGCGAGCCTGTCAGGCATCGTGAAGCGGCTTTCGGGAGGGTCGTAAGGGCTCGGCGCGATCGCGTCGCATAGATCGGCCGTCGCCAACGAGCGTGCGTGACGAACCCGCATCCGGAGGAACATCCCGGCAGGCTCGTGGTTCATAGGGCGTCGGGTTCGCGCGGGCGGAGCGCCCGGGGCCACGCGGAGATCGGCAGCAGGCGAGATCCTTGCGAGGTGTACACTCGGCGTCGGCCCCGTCGAAGCCATGGAGACTCGGGAGCGCATGAAGGCTGAGCGAACGCGACTGAACCGCCAGGAATGGTGGGCCGTAGGCACATTGAGCGGCGTGTTCTTCCTGCGCATGCTCGGGATCTTCCTCGTGCTGCCGGTGCTCGGCCCCTATGCGAGCAAGCTCCCGGGAGCGACTCCGCTCCTGGTCGGGCTGGCCTACGGCGCGTTCCCTTTGCTGCAGACGGCGTTCCAGGTGCCGTTCGGCTGGATGAGCGACCACATCGGCCGTAAGCCGATGATCGCCGTCGCGTTGTGCCTGTTCACCGCCGGCAGCGTGTGGGCGGCCTTCGCGCACTCCATCTGGATGCTCATCGGTGCGATGGCGCTGCAGGGCTCCGGGGCCGTCGCCGCCGTGATCCTCGCGCTCGTGGCCGATCTGACGCGACCGGAGGTCCGGACGCGCTCCATGGCCATGATCGGGAGCAGCATCGGGCTCGCCTTCGGCGTGGGCTTCGTGGGCGGTCCGCTCCTGGCCGGCCACCTGGGCGTCGCGTCGATCTTCGGGCTGTTGGCCGTGGTCACGCCCCTCGCGCTGCTCGTCGTCCTGTTCGTGGTGCCGACCCCCGACGAGCTGCCGCACCGCGACGAGGTCGGGGGCTCGGCCGGCGGGTTCAGGCACGTGATCACGGACCCCGACCTGCTGCGGATGGACAGCGGGATCTTCATGCTCAACGGGACCCTGCGCGGGCTGTTCCTGGTGGCTCCGTTTCTCCTGTCCACCCTGGTGGAGCAGCAGCACGAGTGGCTGGTCTACCTGGGCGCGCTGCTGATCGCCGGCGTCGTGATGGTGCCGACGATCATCTTCGCCGAACGCGACGGGTACATGAAGGAGGCGCTGTACTTCTCGCTGCTGTCGCTCGGCGCGGGGCTGCTCCTGTTCACGGGCGGCGGCCGAAGCGTGACCTGGTTCTTCCTGGCCATAACGCTGTACTTCATCGGCTTCAGCCTGCTCGAAGCCATCATGCCTTCGCTGTTGACGCGGCTGGCCCCCGCCAACGCCCGCGGCAAAGCCACGGGCGTGTTCAACATGAGCCAGTACCTCGGCTCGTTCGGCGGAGCCCTGCTCGGCTCCGCATTCCTCAGAGGCGATGAAGCCAAAGACATCGTAGTGGGCTCCCACTACGGGCTCTTGTTCCTGGTCCTGGCCGGCGGCGTCGCGATCTGGGCCTGGATCGCGTGGAAGCTCCCCATGCCCACACGCCGACAAGCCGCCGCCGCCGACCCGGTTGTCGCTGGGGAGCATTAGGGCTGGGTGAACGAACTCCATGGCCAGCGTGGCCTTCTGCATCATTTACGGCGTAACCGCGCTCGACCCGGTGGCTTTCCTCGGTACGGCGGGGGTTCTGCTGGCGGTGGCCGTGCTGGCGGCCTGGATACCCGCGCGCCGCGTCACTCGGATGGATCCGGTTCTGGCGCTGAAAGGGGACTGACGGCAGGCGCAAGCTGGCGTCGGGCGCGGGTCCCTGCCAGCTTGCGCCATGCCTCACTCCACCGGAGCGAATTCGGAGTCCCCGGCCGCGGACTGGCCCACGCTGGTGCACGCCGCGCTCACCGACGCGGGCGTGTCGTTGGTCGCCTACGTCCCCGACGCCGGGCTCAAGCGGCTCATCGAGATGTGTGAGCAGGACCCTGCCCTGCGGACCGTGCCGCTCACCTCCGAGGAAGAAGGCGTCGGCCTGACCGTGGGCGCGTGGCTCGGTGGCGCGCGCACCATCCTGCTGATGCAATCGAGCGGTGTCGGCAACCTCCCCAACGCGCTCGCTATGACACAGGAGTGCCGCTTCCCGCTGGTGGTCCTGGCGACCATGCGCGGAGAGGACGGGGAGACCAATCCGTGGCAGCATCCGATGGGACAGGCCTCGAGTGCCCTGCTCGCGGCGATGGGCGTCGAGGTGCTCCGCTCGGACACGGCGGAAGAGGTCGCGCCCAAGGTGCGCGCGGCGCTGGCACGCGCGTTCGGTGACGAGCGCGCCGTGGCCGTGCTGATCGCGCAGCGCGTGCTCGGTGTGAAGCAGTTCGCGGAGGTGCCGCGATGAGCGCCGCGCTCCACCGCCGCGGGGTGGTAGCCGCGCTGCTCGCCGAGCGCGGTGACCTGCTGTTGGTGGCCGGGCTGGGCGCGCCCGCGTGGGACTGCGCCGCCGCCGGCGACGACCCCCGCACCTTCCCGCTCTGGGGCGGCATGGGGCTCGCAGCCACGGTGGGATTGGGCCTCGCCTGCGCGCGCCCGGAGCGCAGGGTCCTGGTAGTGACGGGCGACGGCGAGATCCTGATGGGACTCGGCTCCCTCGCCACCCTCGCGGTGCAGAAGCCGGAGAACCTGACCGTGGTCGTGCTGGACAACGAGCGCTACGGCGAGACCGGCATGCAGCCCACGCACACGGCGATGGGGGTCGACCTGGCCGAGGTCGCCCGGGCGTGTGGGTTCGCGTCGTCCGCGACCATCCGGGAGGCGGCCGAGCTGCCGGAGCTGCGCCGCCTGATTCACGAAGGCACCGGGCCCACCTTCGCCGCCATCAAGGTCCTGGCGGAGTCCCCGCCTCTGGTGCTGCCCCCGCGCGATGGGGTGCTGCTGAAGGAGAGGTTCCGGACCGCATCGCTGGGCTCCCACGCGCTGGCGTCCTGAGGAGATCATGCCGAGCCTTCCTCCCGGGACCGAGGTTTCGATACGGCCCGACGCTGTCGGCAGGCTGTCTTTTCCTCCCCCGGATGGCTCCACGCTTCTGGTGGCGGTACACGAAGCCTCGCTGCGGGCTGCCAGCCCCCACACCCAGCTCATCGGCGTGGGCGGTGGAGACCTGGCCTGGGCGGGCGCCCTCAGCGAGCACCTTGTCATCGTCGAGGCCGAGGGGGGTCCGGACCCGCGCCAGCTCCTGGGAGACGCCATGGGAGTCGGACCCCGACTCTGGGACCTGATCTGGCCGGGAGAGTTGGTGACCGTGTCCCGTGGAGGGGGCCTCGGCACCGTTTATCAAGGGGAGCGGCCCTGGCTGGTGATCGGGACCATTTCCGATGGTGATCTGCTGGCCGCTCCCCTCAACGAGGCGGGCAACCCCAAGTGGTTCACGCCGGTCCTGGCCCGGGATGAGATCCAGATGCCCGGTTCGTCCAAGGACGCCCAGTTGGAGCTGGCGCACCTCTGGAGCTTTCCCAGATCCCTGGGGGCCGTGGGCTCCCTGGCGCCCGGCGCCCGAACCAGGATCCTGGAAGCGGTACGGGGCTATTTCTGAGCGCCTGGTTCCTGTGGGTAGCAAAGAAACCTCGTCGGGCCTGAGATTGCTGGGTTTTGGAACACCGCAGGATCCCGATCTCCTGCCGCAACCTCTTCGATGGACCGTGCGATCTGCCGGGATCGGGTTCAGAGGTGCGACATCCTACACAGGCGCGTAGACAGTGGCCGACAGTTCAGGTCACAGGGCCGGGCAGCTGCCCATCACCCTGAAGAGGCGGGTCGGGCTTGGCTCACGAGGGGATAGTCTTCCGGGCGCTCGATGCTGTCCAACGTTAGGTCGACATCCAGGTCGGGCCAGTACAAATGGTCCCGGGTAGGCCGCTCGATCCTGGACAGCTGCCCGATGGTCGCATCACGGAACCAGGGAAACGCATCGAAGGGGAGGTAGTGCTCCCGTGCGTCGACGAGAAGCCAAAGCCCATGCGGAGACACATTGGCGAGTTCAACCGCCGAAATGTTCGTTCCAGGCTCTGCGGATCTCATCTTCCCGTTCCGTGATCAGGTCCAAGGCGGTCGCAAGCGTCTTCGCACTGAGCCCATGATTCCGGGCCAACTCGATCCGAGGCTCGATCCAGACCTTCGCCTCCCCTTCGTCACCCTGCACGTGGACATGCGCTCGGTCTTCCTCGCGAGAAAAGAAGAAGAACCTCAGCCCCCTTGCTCTGAAGACCGTCGGGCTCACCGCTTGTCAAACCCCCTGTGGGTTGCTGGGATCCCCATTCAAGATTCTCGGGTGGCGTTCGGCGCGGCAATGGCTGGATGGGAAGGAGGCCGACACAAGCGAGGGCCACATGCCCCGCCAGGATGCAGAAACCCCGCTCGGCGCCTCGGCGCTGAGCGGGGTTTCCTTCCTGCAAGTGGGCCTGGGTAGACTCGAACTGCCGACCTCACGCTTATCAGTCGGCGTTGATGGCGCCGACCGGCGCCGGTGGGCGCCAGATGGCGCTTGGACACTAGGATCTGGCGCTGGCGGGCGCCAGGTGGCGCCACCTGGCGCTGGCGGGTTTGTTACCGCTTCTGTTACCACTCGAGCGAACCCCGCTCATGTTGACCATGACTCCATGGCGGAGCGCGACTTGCATCCGAGGGGCGTGGACGGTAGAAAGCGTTGTTGAATTCCTCATGCCCACTCGATCCTCGCGATCGGCGGAGGAAACGCCACCCCACTTCAAGACGCTACCAGACATCCACAGCAGGGGGCGGCCGCAACCAACGGAGGGAGAATGAAATGACGAGATCTGCTTCTCCATGGGTAGGCGCGATCGCACTCATGGCGCTGGTCGGTTGCGGCGGCCACGACGTGAAGGCCTCCGCGGCGGGAAACGACAGCTCCGCGGCGGGAGGGAGCACCGCGAGCACGTCCGCCGATACGACCGGGAACAGTGCTTCCGTAGACGCCTGCCAACTGCTGACCAAGGCAGACGCCGCCGCACTCTTCGGCCAGGCCGCCAGCTCTCAGGAGCCGGAGATGGCTCCCCTCCCCGATCAGATCGGCGTCTGCCAGTGGGGCTGGGTAGGCGCGGAACAGACGCAGCAAGTATCTCTCAAGATCATGACCAGCCCAGGTGACCATTACACCGCAATAGACAACGCCCAGCCGCTACATCTGGGTGACAAAAGCCAATTGGTGATCGACGAAACAACGCTGTCGATGGATATCGACTGGGTGCAGAGCGGCAAGTTCTTCGACCTGCACTATACCGCGAGTCCCTACCAGGCATTCGATCGAGGCAAGGCCGACCCCCTCAAGAGCCTGGCCCGTGAGATATCCGGTCGGCTCTGAGAGCGGGGGGCTTCTTTTCTTCGGCGCGATGCCTTCACGGCGGCTTTGCTGCATGGCCAGGTTCGGTAGACGGTGTCCTCCACCGGGCTGCGCAGGCCGTTACCTGAGCGCGTATGCCACTCGCGTCCTCCAAGTTCCCGAACCGACTGGATGGTGCGATCTCTCCCTTGGAGCACGGCCGAAAACCTCGGACTGAACTGGGCATTCCGGCCAGGTGGTACGAGCATCCGTACCGATGCGACGATCTCACCCGTGTCAGCATCAACAGCGAGGTGCAGCTTCCTCCAAGCCCTGTTCCTGGGCGGTAGCTGCATGTGACCGACGTGGATCTTGAGCCGCCGAGACAACGTGGCGTGGTCGGGGATCGGGAGGATGACGGCCCCGGGGTCGAGGGCATCACTTCACGTTGAAGCTACACTCGGGAGCGATGCACCAACGCCCTTCTGAGGACGAGGGCGGGCGTTCGCGCCTCGGTCTCAGGCCAGGTTCATCCTCCGAAGCAGCGCTTCGAAGCGGGGAAAGTCGTGTAGGGGGGTGAAGAGGAAGGACCCCTTGATGCCGTAGATGGCCCCTCCACGCTCGGCGAACGCCTGCTCGATGAGATCCATCGCCTTGTCGAATTCGCCGAGCCCCGTGTACACGAACGCGAGATGGTAGGGTGCCACGAAGCTCTCCGTAGCCTTCTGCTCGAGCTGTCTCAGCACCTCCCGTGCCTTTTCGGTCTGACCCGTGATGGCGTATGCGTGTCCGAGCTGTGCGCGCCACTGCACTCCTTCCGGTGACGCCGCCGCCGCGCGCTCGAGCTGGGCGACGCCCTCCTCGGTCCGCCCGGACTTGAGATACGCCCAGCCCAGCGTGGCAAGGGCGCGAGGGTAGCCCGGCCTCACCGCCACGGCGCTCTCCGCGGCGGTCACCGACTCCTCGTACCGTCCCGCCCGGATGAGGGCCGTCGCGAGATCCACGGCCACGATCAACGGGTCGAGCTCCTGGGCCCGTCGAACCATGGCCAGCGCCTCGTCGAAACGGCCCTGCGCCGAACAGATGCGCCCGTACAGGTCGTAGGCGTCGGCGTCGTTGGGGTTGAGCTCGAAGGCTCGCTTGAACTCCCGTTCCGCGCGCTCCCAGTCGTAGTCCCAGATCGCGCTCAGGTACGCGAGGGCTCGATGAGCGTCGCCCAGACCGGGATCGCTGCGCAGAGCCTCCGCCACCGCCTCCTTGGCACGGGGAAACGCGGCGGAGGCCGCGAGAAGCCCACTCTCGCCGAGCTCAACATAGGTCTGCGCAAGTCCCGCGTGGGCCATGCCATAGTCGGGGTCCCGGGCGATCGCGTGCTCGAAGAAGGCGATCGCGTCACGGTAGCCTTCCTCGGTGAATCGCAGGTAGGCCTGCCGGCCCTGGAGGTAGAGTTGATAGGCCTGGAGATTGTCGGTGGGCTTCCGGCGGATCCGCGAGTGCTCGTCAGGAGACAGCTCGGCGCGAAGCGCGTCGGCGATGTGCAGCGCCACGTCGCTCTGGATTGCGAAGATGTCGGTGAGCTGGCGGTCGTACGTCTCGGCCCAGAGGTGGCGGTCGGTCTCGGCGTCGATGAGCTGAGCCACGACGCGGACGCGATCTCCCGCCCACCGCACGCTCCCCTCCACCACCGTCTGGACCTCCAGACGGGCAGCGATCTCCTTGAGGCTCTGCTCTCTCTTCTTGAACGCCATCACCGAGGTCCGCGAAATGACCGTGAGGGCGTGGATCTTCGACAGCTGCGTGATGACGTCCTCGGTGATGCCGTCGGCGAAGAACTCGTTCTCCGGATCGGGGCTCAAGTTGACGAACGGAAGCACGGCAA
>CAZFIS010000056.1:0-21713 GCA_964519125.1 uncultured Gemmatimonadaceae bacterium
ACCTCCAGACGGCGTACACGCTGCGCGACAAGAGCCGGTGGGCGATGCGCTGGACGGACCAGGGTCGCGGGAACCACGAGGGCTATACCCAGGGCTACTTCATCGAGTCCGGGATCGCCCATCACATTATGACCAAGGGCGAGGACACCCGTCTCTACGATGCGGCCAAGGAGTGCGCGGACACGTGGTACGACCACATCGGACCGCCTCCGAAGCAGGAGTGGTTCGACGGCCATCAGGAGATGGAGCAGGCGCTCGTCCGGCTCGGCCACTACGTGAACATGGTCGAGGGCGGCAACAAGGGTCAGAAGTACATCGAGTTGGCCAAGTTCCTGCTCGATTGCCGTGGCCCCAAGGGCTATCCCCGGGCCAGCGACTACGATCAGAGCCGCCTTCCGGTCACGCAGGAGTACGAGGCGGTCGGCCATGCGGTGCGTGCGGTCTACACGTACTCGGGCATGAGCGACGTCGCCGCTGCGACGCACAATGTCGACTACCTGAGCGCGGTCAACTCGATCTGGGACAGCGTCGTCAACAAGAAGTACTACGTGACGGGCGGCGTGGGCAGCGGAGAGACCTCGGAGGGCTTCGGCCCCGAGTACTCGCTCCCGAACCACGCATACTGCGAGTCGTGCTCGAGCGCCGGCGAGATGCACTTCCAGGCGAGGATGAACCGCCTGTACAAGGACGCGAAATACTTCGACCTCGTGGAGGAGACGCTGTACAACGCGCTCCTCGGATCCACCGACCTCGAGGTCACGCACTACTATTACGACAACCCGCTCTCGGCGAACGTGGCCCGCTATCAATGGCACACGTGCCCGTGCTGCGTGGGCAATGTTCCGCGCACGCTTCTCATGATGCCCACGTGGATGTACGGCGCGGACTCCGACGGCCTCTTCGTGAACCTCTTCATCGGCAGCACCGCGACGGTCCAGAACGTGGCAGGCACCGACGTCGAGGTGGTCCAGGAGACCCGTTATCCGTGGGAGGGCGCCGTCGCGATCACGCTGAACCCGAAGGAGACCAAGACGTTCAGCGTGCGTGTGCGCGTGCCGAACCGGGCCGTGAGCGAGTTGTACAAGCCCACGCCGGCGGTGCAGGGGCTCACGTCGATCATGGTCAACGGCTCGAAGGTCACGCCGAAGATCGAGAACGGCTACGCCGTCATCACACGGACCTGGCAGAGCGGCGACAAGATCGAGATGGCGTTCCCCCTCGAAGTGCAGCGCTTGACGGCCGATCCGAAGGTCGAGGCGGACAAGGGTCTCGTGGCGCTCAAGTACGGTCCCCTGGTCTACAACATCGAGAAGGTGGACCAGGACATCGACAAGACGCTCGACCCGAAGAAGCCGCTCACGGTGGAGTGGCGACCGGACCTGCTGGGTGGCGTGACGGTCATCAAGGGCACGTTCAGCGATGGCTCGCCGATGCTGGCCATCCCGAACTTCACGCGCTACAACCGTGACGTGAAGGAGACCTACGGTCCGGAGCGGCCTCCGCGGCCGGCCGACGGCAGCCGCCCGAAGCCGTTCCCGCCCACGTCCATCGTCTGGATGAAGAGCGTGTAGAGGAGACGGACCCTCCTCTGCGGGATGCAGGTGGCACCGCCTCGGGCACACGGTGTACCCGAGGCGGCGCTGCTCGTTGGGACGAGAACTCGCTCGCCCCAGGGCAGGCGAAGACCGCGGTGGCTACGGTGAGCGTCGGTCATGGGCGCGGGCGCCGCCCGGCGTTCACTGGCGAGCATCCGGCTCGGGTGATCTCCCGGCGCAGCGTTGACAATTCGCCTCGATCCAACGATCTCATACGTCGTCAATTTCTCGAAGATTGAAGCTTTGGCAGCGCGAGAGGTCGAATTGTGACTTGGGATGCATTCAGGGAAAGGTGGGGAGGGCGGAGTGCGCTCTCGCTCCGAACGGCTGGTGGTCCGTGGATGGGATTCGAGGCCGTCGCGGAGGGGTCCGCCGCCGACGGGCGTGAGGTGCGTTCGCTGCCACTTTCTGCGTGAGGCTTCCCGTGCATCCGGGCGATCGATTCCTACGTATCGGGCTACCCTTGGGGGCGCTTTTCGTTCTCGCCACCATGGTGATCGTCGGGCGGACGGTCGAGCCTGCCCGCTACGCCCTCGGCTACGCACCCACGCAGCCGATTCCGTTCTCGCATCGCGTTCATGCGGGTGACAACCGCATTCCATGCCAGTACTGCCACACGAACGCGAATCGTAGTCGCGCGGCCACCATTCCTGCCGTGCAGACCTGCATGAACTGCCATCGCTTCATCGTGATGGCGGACAGCGACTACATCAAGAAGGAGGTCGTGGCCCGATTGGCGACCGATGCGCCGCTGAAGTGGAAGCGGATCTATCACCTGCCCGACTACGTGTTCTTCGATCACCGCGCGCACGTGCAGGACGGCGTCCAGTGCCAGACCTGTCACGGGCCCGTCCAGACCATGGACGTGGTGAGCCGCGTGATGGACATGCGCATGGGGCGCTGCCTGGACTGCCACCGCAACCCGACCCGGTACCTGCCACCGGACTCTCCCATCAAGAAAGGGCCGACCGATTGCACCGCCTGTCACCGGTGATCGGAGAAGAGGAGCGATAGATCTATGAACGTGACTCGCCGCCAGAGTCTTCTTGCCCTCGTCGTAGCGACGGGCGGAATCGTGGCCCGGGCTCTACCCTTCGCGCGTCTGCGCGGGATGTCGAAGGCGATGTCGGCTTCAGGGACGGACCCGGAGCTCGGCGCGTACGGCCCGGGCTCCAGGAAGCCTTCGCGCCGGGTCGAGCCTGCTTCCCATTCGGTGAAGCGTCATGCGTAGGCCGGAAGAGAAGCACGACAGAGCGGCCCACACGGAGCATCCGGAGGGGCAGGAGCCCGATTCCACCGTCCATGGGCGGAGACAGCTCCCGGTCCATCCATCGACTCAGTCCTTGCACGATGAGTTCCCGCCGGATGCCTTCACTCCCATCGAGCCACCGACGGAGCCCGTGTCACGCCGTCGCTTCCTGAGCTTGATGGGTGCTTCTGCGGCCCTGGCCGCTACGACCGCGTGCCAGTCGCCGCCTGCGGACACGGTCGTTCCCTACACGAACAAGCCCAAGGACGTCGTCCCGGGTGTCGCGGACTACTACGCCAGCACCTACCAGGAGGGCGTGATCCCCTACGGCGTCCTGGTGAAGGCCCGCGAGGGACGGCCCATCCACATCGACGGAAACGACGAGCACCCCCTCTTCCACGGAAAGACGTCGCTGAGGGCGCAGGCGGAGACGATCGGTCTCTACGATCCGCAACGCCTTCGTCAGCCTCGTCTGGGCGGCAGCGCCGCAAGCTGGAAGCAGGCGGACGCCCGTGTCATGGCAGCCCTCAAGGATGCGGCGAACCAGAAGAAGTCCGTCCTGCTCCTCACGCCCGCCGTGATCTCCCCGACGCGCCGGGCGGTGATCGCCGAGTTGCAGAAGGCGCTTCCCGGGCTGAAGCACGTGGCCTGGGAGCCGGCACTCCCGCTGACGGACCGCGCGGCCTCGGAGGCGCTCTACGGAGACGGCGTCGCGCCGCGGTATCATGTGGACAGAGCGCGGGTCGTCGCCTCGTTCGAGGCCGACTTCCTCGGGACGATGGGAAACGTCGTCGAGACCATCTCCGGTTTCGCCCAGAACCGGAAGCCGGCCAAGCCCGGCGAGCCCATGAGCCGACTCTATGCCTTCGAGAGTCGCATGAGCATCACGGGGAGCAAGGCGGATGTACGGGTTCCGGTCCGGCCTTCCGGAGCCGCTCCGATCGCGTTCGCCGTGGCGAAGGCTCTTCACGCACAGCACGGATTCGATCTTCCGTCCGGATTCTCGGCCGACGCCCTGGCCCCGTTCAGTCTCGCCGGAGTCGCCCAACGGTATGGCGTGGAGCCGGCGGTGCTGGCGTCGCTGGTGGAGGATCTGGCCGGAGCGCGCGATGAGAGCCTCGTTCTGGCCGGCCCTTCACTGCCCATGGAAGCTCACGCGGCGGCCGCCCTCATCAACACCATGCTCGGTGCCGAAGGGCACACCGTGGACACGGCCTTCTCCCCGGATCCGGCGCCCCTCGCGACGCCGCCGGAGATGGCCCGGCTCACGCAGGAGATCGATGCCGGGGCCTACGCCGTTGCCGTCTTCTGGCAGACGAACCCCGCCTATGCCAGCTCGGACGCGGACGGGTTCAACAAGGCCCTGGCGAAGGTCCCCCTCAAGATCTCACTCGCCCTCGGGGAAGACGAGACCGCACGGCGGTGCGACGTCGTTCTCCCGATCAACCACTGGCTGGAGAGCTGGAACGACTACGAGCCGTCCACGGATCTGCTCAGCGTCCAGCAGCCTCTGATCCGGTCTCTCTACGACACGCGTCAGGCCGAGGAGATCATCCTCGGGTGGGCGAAGGACCTGGGTGGCTCGGACGATGTCGAGACCGACTACCGCGAGTATCTGATGGCGCGGTGGCAGAGCGAGGTCTACCCGAAGGGAACGCTGGCGACGTTCCAGCAGTTCTGGGTCGCCGCGGTCCACGACGGCGTCCTGCGCCGTGACGCCGCGCCGCGCCCGGCGCGGAAGCTCAGCGGGGCCGCCATCGTGGATGCCGCCGGGAAGGCCGCATCCACGAAGCCCTCCAGCGGGATGGAGCTGCTCATCGAGCCCGATATCAGGATGTGGGACGGGCGCTACGCGGAGATCGGCTGGCTGCAGGAGCTGCCCGACCCCATCACGAAGGTCTCGTGGGGGAATTTCCTGGCCGTCTCCATCGCCGACTCGAAGAAGCTCGGCGTGTCCGACGGTGACATGCTGTCCGTCGAGGTCGGCAGTCGGCGCGTCACGTTGCCGGCCCTCGTGCAGCCCGGCCAGGCGGAGGGGACGGTCTTCACGGTGCTGGGCTACGGTCGCGAAGGCCACGTCGCCGGGGAGCGGGGTGCCAGTCTGTTCCCGCTCGTGGCCGACGACGGCTCGAGTCCCTTCCTCCGGCCTGATGCGCGCGTCTCCCGGGGAACCGGCAACCAGACCCTGGCTCGCACGCAGACCGACTTCGGGTTGCACGGGCGCAATCTGGTTCGGCTCTGGTCGATGGAGGAGTACGCCAAGAACGCGGGCCCGCCCGAGAACGAGAACGAGCTGGCGACCCTGAACGGGAGCCTGGAGTGGCCGGATCACAAATGGGGCATGGCCATCGATCTGTCCGCTTGCGTGGGCTGTGGTGCCTGCCAGATCTCCTGTCAGTCGGAGAACAATATCCCGGTGGTGGGACCGGAACGGGTGGAGCGCGGCAGGATCATGCACTGGATCCGCAGCGACATCTACTACAAGGGTCCCCCGGAGAATCCGCAGGTCGCGCATCAGATCATGCTGTGCCAGCAGTGCGACGACGCTCCGTGCGAGCCTGTCTGCCCGGTGGCGGCCACGGTGCACAGCAACGACGGGCTGAACGAGCAGGTCTACAACCGGTGCATCGGGGTCCGGTACTGCTCGGCGAACTGCCCGTACGAGGTGCGCCGCTTCAATTTCTTCGACTACACCAGCTTCATCACCGACCCGCTCGATCTTGCCTTCAATCCGGAGGTCACCGTCCGCCCGCGCGGCGTGATGGAGAAGTGCACCTTCTGCGTCCAGCGGATCCGCAACGGCGTGCAAGTCGCCAAGGATGAGGGCCACCCCGTCGGCGACGGCGAGATCCGGACGGCGTGCCAGGTGGCATGCCCCGCGGAGGCCATCGTGTTCGGCGATCTGAAAGACCCGCACAGTCGTGTCTCACAACTGTCCCGGAGCAATCGCGGCTACAAGGTCCTCGAAGAGGAGGGAACCCGGCCGGCGATCACCTACATGGCGGAACTGAGAAACCCGGCCGAAGCGCCGAGGAAGAACGACCATGCCTGAGGCAGCTGCTACGGCGCCAAGGCCCGGACCGGCGATGCTGCGGGGCGATCTTCCGGAGGCGCTCCGGCTCCAGCCCCTCGTCCAGGGCGACGTATCGATCGCCGACATCGACGACCGCGTTCGAGAGCTGAGCGAATCGAAGCCGCCGAGGTCCTGGTACATCGCCCTCGCGATCACCAGCATGTTCATGGTGACGGGCCTCGGGGCCGTTGGTTACATGGTGTACAACGGTATCGGGACCATGGGGAACAACATCCCCGTGGTCTGGGGCTTCCTCATCATCAACTTCGTGTTCTGGGTGGGGATCGGGCACGCAGGAACGCTGATTTCGGTGATCCTCCTCCTGTTCCGACAGCGGTGGCGCAACGCCATCAGTCGGACGGCGGAAGCCGTGACCGTCTTCGCGTTCGTCTGCGCGATGCTGTTTCCGGCGGTCCATATCGGCCGGCCGTGGATGCCGCACTGGCTGTTCGCATATCCGAACGAGCGGGGCATGTGGATCAACTTCCGCTCGCCGTTGATCTGGGACGTGTGCGCGGTCGTCACCTACTTCAGCGTGTCGGTGATGTTCTGGTACCTGGGGCTGATCCCCGACCTCGCGTCCCTGCGCACGAAAGTGAAGAGCAAGATCAAGCGCTGGGTGTTCGGGCTGCTGAGCCTGGGCTGGGTCGGCAACGCCCGGCAGTGGGTCAACTACGAGAAGGCGTATCTGCTTCTCGCCGGCCTGACCACGACGCTGGCCCTGAGCGTCCACAGCATCGTGTCGACGGACTTCGCCTCCTCCATCGTGCCCGGCTGGCACATGACGATCTTCCCGCCCTACTTCGTCGTGGGAGCCGCGTTCGGGGGCTTCGCGGGCGTGGTGCTCGTCTTCGCGTTCGTGCGAACGGCCATGGGAATCGAGGCGTACGTCACCGAGCGGCACATGGACCTGCTCAACAAGACGGTCCTCTTCCTGTCGTGCGTCATGACGTATGCGTACATCATGGAAGGCTTCACGGCCTGGTACAGCTCCAACACGTTCGTCCGCTACATCTTCGCGAACTACGTCTGGGGCGACCAATGGTGGGCCGGCACCCTGACGATCTTCCTCAACTGCGTCCTTCCTCAGCTGCTGTGGTTCCCGAAACTCCGCCGTTCGGTTCCGGTGATGGTGCTGGTCTCGGCGGGTGTGACCCTGGGAATGTGGTTCGAGCGCTACACGATCATCGTCCTGTCGCTTCACCGCGACTATTTGCCGTCGTCATGGGGCGTGTATCTGCCGACCCGCATCGACTTCGCGATTCTCCTGGGCTCCGTGGGGCTCTTCCTGACTCTGCTGCTGCTCTTCCTGAAGAAGATGCCGATCATCGCGGCCTGGGAAGTGAAGCCCGACATCGTGTACTACCGGAAGCAGGCGGAGGCCGAGCATGCGTGAGTCCGTGCACGGCGTGCTGGGGCTCTTTCCCAGCGCCGACGATCTGCTGACGGCCATTCCGAAGATCAAGGAGAAGGGCTTCACCGCGCTGGAGTCCTACACGCCCTACCCGGTACACGGCCTCGACGAGGCCCTGGATATCCCGAAATCCAAGTTGGGAATCCTGGTCTTCATCATGGCCTTGATCGGTGCCATCTCGGTGTTCGTGTTCGAGTGGTGGACCAGTACGGTGAGCTATCCGCTGCTCACGGCAGGCAAGCCCTACAACGGCTGGCCGGCGTGGGTCCCGGTCACGCTGGAAGGCACCATCCTGGCCGGCACGTTCACGGCCGCGCTGGGGATGCTCTTCCTCTTCAACAAGCTGCCGTTCTTCGGCAACCCGATTCTGAAGAGCAAGGCGAGCGACAGCATCACCTACGACAAGTTCGCCCTCGTGATCATGCCGGCGGGGGGGGACCTCGATACCGACGCCGCCACCGAGGCTCTGAGGGCCGTGGGCGCGCAGTCGATCGAGATCGTGCCGACGCCCGACTACGAGAAGACGGGTTTCGGATGGTGGTCCAAGACGGTAGGCGCCATCGTGGTGGCGTGCGTCGTGGCCGGCTTCGGCACGGCATGGGTCATCCGGACGTTTCCCACCATCAAGCCGATGGTGGAGATGGAGGTCCAGCCGAGGCTCGATGCCGAGGCGCCCGACACCTTCTTCGCCAGCGGGCGCGGCATGCAACTTCCTCCGGACGGTACGGTGCCCCGGAGGTTCATGCCCATTCTTGCGACGACTCCCAACCAGGGCGGGCAGGACCTCGTCAATCCACTGCCCGTCACGGCGCAGGTACTCGGGCGCGGCAGGGACATGTTCAACATCCACTGCGCCGTCTGCCACGACAAGCTGGGCACGGGCAAGGCGTGGCTCGACAGCACCTACGTGGTCAAGCCTGCCGATCTCCAGTCCTCGACCCTGCGCGAGGCGCCCGACGGCTTTCTGTACTGGGTCATCTCGAACGGATTCGGAACCATGCCCAGCTACGCCGCCGACATCTCGCAGCACGACCGCTGGTCGATCGTCCGCTACGTCAGGTCGCTCCAACGCTCGCAACACGCGCTCGAAACGGATCTGAAGAAATGAGTGTCGGTGCCCCAGGCATGGAAGCCGGTTCGTCCGGGATCGGCGAAGGCGTGCGAGATCGCTCCCGTGAGAGTGGCGACGTCGTCCGCACGGCGGCGCGCTCGATGCACCGAGGGCTGTTGGCGCTGTTCGTCCTCGGTGGCGGGGGTGTCGCGGCGGCCTACTTCCTGGCGGGAACGCACCGATTCTGGGCCAACTGGCTTCTGTGGTTCGTCTTCATGGCGTGCCTCTCCCTCGGTGCACTCTTCCTGGTTGCCCTGCAGCATTTGACGGGCGCCAGGTGGAGCGTGCCTCTGCGGCGGGCTCCGGAGAGGATCGCCATGCTCACCCCCTGGCTGGTGCCCATCGGGCTGATCGCTCTGTTCTCGCTGCCCGTCGTCTTCTCGTGGACGCAGCCCGACGCGGCCTCGATCACGCCTCTCGTCCTGAAAGCCCACTGGCTCAACTATCCGTTCTTCATCATACGGCTGGTGGTCTGTCTGGCTCTTTGGGTGCTGTCCTACTTCCTCCTGGTGAAGAGATCTCTCCGCCAGGATCGCACGAAGGACCCGAACATCACGGTCCGGATGCGACGCTTCTCGCCCGTGTTCATGATCCTTCTGGCCCTCACGATCACGAGCTTCGCCTTCGACTGGGTGTCGAGCCTCGAGGCTGCGTGGTACAGCGACATCTTCGGCGTGTATCTCTTCGCGGGGGCGGTCACGACATCGATCGCCGCGGCGGCGCTGGCGGTCATCTATCTCCAGCGCCGTGGCCGGCTTCCGGGAGTGACCGAGGACCACCTCTACAATCTCGGCGGACTCCTCTTCGGGTTCACCATCTTCTGGGCGTACATCGCCTTCTCCCAGTATCTGCTTCAATGGTACGCGAACCTGCCGGAGGAGGTCTTCTGGTTCCAGCAGCGCACGTTCGGGTCGATGAAGTTCGTCTTCATCCTGCTGGGCATCGGGCACTTCTTCGTGCCGTTCCTGGCTCTGATGATGAGGGACGACAAGAAGAACTGGAGGCGACTCAGGTGGGTGTCGGTCTGGGTGATCTTCATGGAGTTCGTGGACGTGTTCTGGTTGATCTCACCCATCCTCGGCAAGGGGATCTACTTCGGGTGGCCGGAGTTGGCGTTCGCGGCCTTCTTCGTGTCGGGGGCGCTCCTGGTGCTCCGGAGGGGAATGGCCACGGGGCAGGATATGCCCGTGGGTGATCCCTTCCTCGCGGATGGTCTCGACTTCCACCTGTCATGAAGGAGTCGAGAATGTCGGAGGACTCGAAGAAGATCATCGCCGTGGTGGTGGGCACCCTCGTGACCATCGGCCTCGCCATCCTCGTGGGCGCCTGGCTCCTGCAGGGCCATCCCAACGAGAAGTTGACGTATCAGGAGGCGACCACGCCGAAGGAGCCGGATCCCACAGTCTTCCCGACCGTGGTGGGTAAGTCGAGCGGAGGCCTCGACCTCCCGGAGATGTTCACCACGAGCCCGAAGGCGGTGGCCCGAGGCAAGCAGCTCTTGGGAACGTATTGCGCCGTCTGTCACGGAGCGGCCGGCAAGGGTGACGGCCCCGCGGCGGCGGGACTCAAGCCCCCTCCCCGCAACTTCACGAGCCCGAAGGGCTGGACACGCGGGTACACGATCGCCGATCTCTACACGACCATCACCGAAGGTGTGAAGGGCACGGGCATGGGGGCGTTCGACATGATCGCTCCTGCGGACCGCTTCGCGCTGGCCCACTACATCCAGTCGCTCGGCCACTTCGACCACCACGACCACCCGGCCGAGGAGATCGAGCAACTCAACGCGAAGTACCACCTGTCGGGGGGCGTGCAATCGCCCAACAAGGTGTCGGTTCCCACGATCATGAAGCACCAGGAGGCCGAGTATACCGCGCCGCCCACGGTCCGGATGCCACCCGCCTCGGACTCCGGGGTCGGTGCCGCGTTGGTACGCCGGCTGGTCGCGGATCCCGTGCGTGCGGCCCAGGTGCTCTCCGGGGTCCCTCACTGGCGCACCGATCTCGATGCCTTCGCGGCCGCCACCATGGGGGACACGCCGCGCAACGGCTTCCGGGCGGCGGTGGCCACGCTGGATCGCGCGCAGTGGACGGCCTTCCACGATGAGCTCGTGAAGCAGACGCCCGTTCCCGAGCAGGACGGAGCCGGCGGCACGAAGGGCTGAGTCCGCTAGCCTCGGGACGCCTCCAGTGCCTGGTCGAGGTCGGCCAGGATGTCGTCGATGTGCTCGATGCCTACGCACAGCCGGATCATGTCGGGCCTGACGCCCGCCCGGGTCAGCTCCCCTTCGCTGAGCTGCCGGTGCGTGGTCGAGGCCGGATGGGCGGCCAGTGACTTCGCGTCGCCGATGTTGACCAGCCGCTTGAACAGTCCCAGCGCGTCGTAGAGCTTCACGCCCGCCTCGTAGCCACCCTTCACGCCGAACGTGAGCAGCGCGGAGGGGCGCCCGTTCGTGTACTTCTCCGCCAACTCGTGGTACGGCGAGGAAGGGAGCCCCGCGAAGCTCACCCAGGCGACGCGCTCGTCGTCCTCGAGCCAGCGGGCCACGGCCAGCGCGTTGTCGCAGTGTCGCTCCATTCTGAGCGGGAGCGTCTCGATCCCCTGAAGCAGCAGGAACGCGTTCAGCGGGCTCAGGGCCGATCCCGTGTTGCGGAGCGGCACCGTGCGCGCCCGCGCGATGTAGGCCGCGGCCCCGAAGGCCTCCGTGTAGACCACCCCGTGGTACGAGGGCTCGGGCTGGCTGAGCATCGGGAAGCGGTCCGCGTGCTCGGCCCAGGGAAACTTCCCGGAGTCGACGATGATCCCACCCATCGAGTTTCCGTGCCCGCCCATGTACTTGGTGAGCGAGTGCACGACGATGTCGCACCCGTAGCGGATCGGCTTGATGAGCGCGGGCGTGGCCACGGTGTTGTCGACGATCACGGGCACACCGTGCTCGTGCGCCATGTCGGCGATCGCCTCCAGGTCGGCGATGTTGCCGGCGGGGTTGCCGATCGACTCGCAGTAGACGGCGGCCGTTCGGTCGTCGATGAGTTTCGCGAGGTTGGCTGGATCGTCGTCCTCGGCGAAGCGCGCCTCGATGCCCTGCTTGGGCAGCATGTGCGCGAAGAGTGTGTAGGTCCCGCCGTACAGAAGCGGCACGGACACCACGTTCGCCCCGGCCTCCGCGAGCGTGAGGATCGAGTAGTTGATCGCGGCGCTGCCGGCGCTCACGGCGAGCCCGGCCAGGCCACCCTCGAGCTCCGCCACACGCTGCTCCAGAACGGCGTTCGTGGGGTTCATGATCCGGGTGTAGATGTTGCCCGGCACCTCGAGGTTGAACAGGTCGGCGCCGTGCTTGGCGTTGTCGAACTCGTAGGCGACCGTCTGGTAGATGGGCACCGCGACCGACCGGGTCGTGGGGTCCGTCTCGTAGCCGGCGTGTATCGCGAGCGTTGCGTCTTTCATCACGTCGTTCCTCGTTGGGCAGTGGAGATCCAGCGGCGTCTCGGCGCGTGGATCAGCGGGGGAGCTTCAGACCGAGCGGGTTCTGCGGGTCGACGCCTTCCATGAACAGCTCGTGGCGATCGAGATGCGTGAGCCGGTAGACCCAGCCGAGCCAGTTGTTGAAGAAGGCCTTGCCCGTATCGCCCCAGGTGTTGTCGAGGAGCGGCAACATCTCGTCCTCGGGAAAGGCGGGTATCTCTGCGCTGTGGGCCCGGGCCGCCTCAGCCTCCTCGATGTACCGCTCGGCGACGGCGATGGCTTCGGATGAGAAATAGTTCTCGGGGTAGGGGGGGAGCTCGTCGATCTCGCCCGAGAAGTAGCGCCGCAGCTCCCGCACGTACTCCTTGAGGAGGCTGTTGATGTCGTACTCGGGGTGGCCCTGCAAGTAGATGATCCGGAAGTGGTCGGGGCTCACCGCGAGGTGGACGTCGCCCTCGTCGCTCTCGGCCAGGACGGTCAGCCCGGCCTCGCGGAACTGCTCGGGCGTGATCGCATTATGGCGCGAGTGGGGCACGTCGAAGCGGGTGTTCACCTCGCGCAGCAACGGATGGTCCGGATCATCGACGCGATGGCTGTAGACCCCCCATCGCTTCCGGGGCAGCGGCACCCGGTCGATATGGTAGAAGTGCTTGAGCAGCGCGTGCGTCGCGAGGCATGAGCAGAGCACCGACGTAACACGCTCCCCGGCCCATTCCACGACGTCCTGGAGGGGCTTCCAGAAGGGCTCCTCCTCCAGGGTCGGGTTGGACACGTTCGCGCCCGTGATGATCAGCGCGTCCAGGCCGTCCTCGCGCAGCTTCTCGAACGTGGTGTAGTAGCGCGCGAGGTACGCCTCCGTCTCCTCGCTCCGGGACAGTCCGGGCACGGAAAACGGGTGGACATAGAACTGCGCGATCTGGTTGCAACTCCCGATCATGCGGATGAACTGCCGTTCCGTGACGCGCAGCGCCGCGTCGGGCATCATGTTGAGCAGGCCGATATGCAGCTCGCGGATGTCCTGGTGCAGCGCGCGCTCGAGGGAGAGCACCTCCTGGCCGCGGTCGTGCAGGACGGCGAACGTCGGCAGATCCGAGTGGGCGACGATCGGCATGGGCAGGGTCGATCCTGATTCTGGTGCGGAATCGCGGGTCCGTTCTCGAAAACAGGGAACCCGGACGGTAGAGCCGGGGACCGTCCCCGACAACCCTCCCCTCTCTTCCCTCGGTGCTCGGCGCGCTCGGCACCTTTGCGCGCGCGTCCGCCGGATCCTAGGATGGCCGCAAAGGGCCCACTCGGGCCCGGACACCAGGAGAGCACCGATGAGCGATTCTCTCGACCGCCGCGACTTCCTCCGTCACTCTTTCGCAGTGGGCGCCGGCGCCGCCGCTCTGGGCCGACTTCCTGCCCTGGACGAGCTCCGGCCCGGGACGCCCGCCGACATCCCCATCGTCGTGACGAGCCACACGAACCAGACCGGCCACAACGCCATGGTCTCCGCCTGGGAGATCCTGTCCGCGGGGGGCGTGGCCATGGATGCGGTGGAGAAGGGCGCCAACACGGTCGAGGTCGACCCGGAGGACACGAGCGTCGGCTACGGAGGCCTGCCGAACGCGGACGGGGTGGTCCAACTCGACGCCTCGTGCATGGACGGACGCTCGTACAACGCCGGGTCCGTCGGCGCGCTCGAGAACATCAAGACGCCCTCCTCCGTGGCGCGCGTGATCATGGAGCGCACGGACCACATCATGCTCGTCGGCAAGGGCGCGCTCGAGTTCGCCAAGGCATACGGCTTCAAGGAGGAGAACCTCCTCACGCCCAAGGCCCGCGAGATGTGGCTGCGCTGGCGCGAGAACCTGAGCCCCACCGACGACTACGGCCCGCCGGCGTACCTGCGGGGTCACCCGGAGCTGACCGGTGGGAGCAAGGGCGGTCCGGTCGCGTCGCACCACGGTACGGTCAACGTCCTCGCGATCGACCGGCGCGGAGACATCGCCGGGATCACCACGACGAGCGGCCTGAGTTGGAAGATCCCGGGCCGAGTCGGGGACTCGCCGATCCTCGGCGCGGGCCTGTACGTGGACAACATGGTGGGTGCGGCCGGGGCCACGGGGCTCGGAGAGGACACCATGAAGTCGTGCGCCTGCTTCTACATCGTGATGCGTATGCGCGCCGGACGCTCTCCCCAGGAGGCGTGCGAGGACGCGCAGGACATGATCGTGGAGCGCTACAAGGCGGTCGGCTTCGACTACGTCCCGAGCGAGAAGTTCGTCGCCATCAACAAGGACGGAGCCTACGGGTGCTCCGCCATGGCGAGCTCCGTTCCGGCGCGCATGACGGTGCGCACGAGCGCGGGGCTGAGCGTCCACCAGGGCAGCCTGCGCTACAGCGGATGAAGCCACGGCGCGGTCCGGACGGACCGGTCTCCATCCTGCGCACCGCCGACGTGGCGAAGGTCGCTTGACCCCGCCTTCCCGGGCGGCATCTTTGACGTCCCGCCGCCAACGACAGAAAGGGACGTCATGGTTCTCCACGAACAACCGCGCTTCCCCCGCGGGTTCCGCTGCGCCGCCACCCACTGCGGGATCAAGGCCGAAGGGGAAGGGCGGGACCTCTCCCTGTTCGCGTCCGAGGTGCCCGCCACGGCGGCGGCCGTCTTCACGCGCAACCAGGTTCCCGGTGCTCCCGTCGTCGTAGGGCGTGAGATCATCCTGGGCGGGCGGCTCCAGGCCGTCGTCGTCAACAGCCGCGTCTCCAACGTCGGCAGGGGAGAGGAGGGAGTCGCGCGCTCGCGCAGGATGGGGGTGGCGGCTGCCGGGGCGCTCGGCATCGATTCCGGCCTCGTGCTCATGAGCTCGACCGGCGTCATCGGCGTACCGCTTCCGATCGAGAAGATCGAGGCGGCGCTGCCCGCCCTCGCGGCGTCGCTCCAGGACGATCCGATGGTAGGCGCCGAAGGCATCATGACGACGGATACCCGCCCGAAGGCGGTCTCCTGCTCGGTGGGTGAGGCGACGATCACGGTCGTCGGTAAGGGGTCGGGAATGATCGAGCCGAACCTGGCGACCATGCTCGTCTACGCGTTCACCGACGCCGAGATCGACCACGCCGTCCTCGACCGGGTGCTCCGCCTCGTCGTCGACGACACGCTCAACATGCTGTCCGTCGATACGGATACGAGCACCTCGGACACGTGCGCCATCCTGGCCAACGGGTTCGCGGGGCCCGTGACGGAGCGTGCGTTCGAGGAGGGCCTCAAAGAAGCCTTCACGCGCATGACCGAGATGCTGGCACGCGACGGCGAGGGCGCCAGCACGCTCCTGCGGGTCACGGTCTCCGGTGCCGCGAGCCGCACCGACGCCCGCACCGTCGCGAAGTCGCTGGTCAACTCGCCGCTGATCAAGACGATGGTCTACGGCGGCGACCCCAACGTCGGGCGGATCCTCATGGCGGTCGGGAAGTGCTTCGATGCGCGCGTCGCGGCAGACGCCATAGGGGCCGAGATCTGCGGCGTGCCCGTCCTGTGCGGAGGACTGCGCACGGACTTCGACGAGGCCGAGGTGCGACGTCTGCTCAAGGGAGACCCGGTGGATCTGGATGTCGACCTGGCCGTGGGCAGCGCGCGGGCACGCGCGTGGGGTTGCGATCTGACCCACGGCTACATCGACGAGAACGCTGCCTACTACTCTTCTTGAGCGGCCCGTCCGACGGGTGCTCCTCCTCCCGCGATGGACCGATCGTTGTACCTTCTGTGTTTATAAAGGCCCGGGATGAGCCTCCCGGACGGACGAATACGCCGGTTGCGGAGGGTGGCTCCGCCGCCGGATCCACTGCATAGCCACCGGGACAGGGAACAACCGATGAAACGCTATTCGATTCTTTCGGCTGCCATGTTGGCGGCTCTGACCGCGTGTGGAGGGGGCAAGTCCTCCAGCAACCAGAGTCAACCTGCCAGCCAGCCCGCGGCCCAGCCCGCGGCCCAGCCCGCGGCCCAGCCGGCAGCCGCGCCGGCGGCGGCGCCCGCCGCGGCCTCTGCGCCGATGACGACCCCCAAGTGGTTCGACTACGACAAGTCCGCGAAGACGGTCCGGATGACGATCACGGCCGGCCTCACGGACGCCAAGAACTACTGGAACTTCAACGGCGGCCATGACGGTGACATGATCATCACCGTGCCCGAGGGCGCCAAGGTGACGCTCGACTTCAAGGACGCCGACCCGAACATGGCGCACAGCCTGGGCATCGTCGACAAGGTCGGGGGCTACTCCGCCACGCCGACGCTTCCGGCTGTGTTCCCCGGTGCGATCACGACGCAGCACGGACCGGCCACGGGTGTGCAGCCGAAGCAGAGCGAGACCCTGCATTTCACGGCGTCCAAGGCCGGCAGCTACGGCATGATCTGCTACATGGCGGGTCACGCCGCCACCGGCATGTGGATCCGCTTCGACGTTTCGTCGAACGGCCAGGCGGGCGTGCAGACCGCGGGGAGCTGAACGCGGTAGGGTGAGCATGTGCGGCGCCGCCTCGATCGGGGCGGCGCCGCTTTTCTTCGGTCGGGGCGGGCCATGGGACCCGAGCTTCTGCAGCAACGCTTCGAAGCGCTCCGGGCGTCCGAGTTCGGACGTCTGGACGAAGGCGGGCATGTGTATCTCGACTACACGGGGAGCGGGCTCTACGCCCAATCTCAACTCCGCCGGCACGAGGAGTTCCTGGAGCGCCACGTGCTCGGGAACCCGCACTCCGAGAACCCGGCTTCCGTGGTGGCGACGCGCATCGTCGAGGAAGCGCGTCGAAGGGTCCTGGACTTCTTCGGCGCCGATCCGGCCGAATACGCGGCCATCTTCACGGCCAACGCGTCGGCCGCCCTGAAGCTGGTCGGGGAAGCCTACCCGTTCGAGACAGGGTCGCGCTTCACGCTCCTCCAGGACAACCACAACTCGGTGAACGGGATCCGGCTGTACGCAGAGGCCCGGGGTGCGGAGGTAGCCTACCTTCCGCTCGACCGCGACACGCGCCTCGGCGAAGGCTCGGAGATCCCCGAAGCGCGAGAGGCGCCGAGCCTGTTCGCATTCTCGGCGCAGTCGAACTTCTCGGGGGTGCAGCATCCGCTCTCGCTGATCGACGAGGCACGGGCGCGCGGCTACGACGTGCTGCTCGACGCGGCCGCCTACGTCGCCACGAGTGAGCTCGACCTCTCTCGCTCCAAGCCCGACTTCGCGTGCGTCTCCTTCTACAAGATGTTCGGCTTCCCCACCGGGGTGGGCGCACTGCTGGCGCGACGCGACGCGCTGGCACAGCTGCGCCGCCCCTGGTTCGCGGGGGGAACAGTGGAGTACGTGTCGGTCCAGAACCGCATCCATCAGCTTCGCGTGGACGAGGGGGCCTTCGAGGACGGTACGTCCAACTTCCTCGGTATCGCCGCGATTGCCGCGGGCCTCGACTTCCTCGTGGAGGTCGGCATGGACGCGATCCACGCCCGCGTGGGCGCGCTGACGGGCCGCCTTCTCGAGATCCTGGGAGGGCTTCGCCATGGCAACGGCCGGCCTCTCGTGGCCCTGTACGGCCCCGCCTCCGTCGAGGCGCGCGGAGGCACAGTGGCGTTCAACCTGCTGGACCTCGAGGGGCGGATCGTGCCGTTCGGCGTCGTGGTCCGCGAGGCCAGCGCGGGCGGGATCTCCTTGCGGGGGGGCTGCTTCTGCAACCCGGGAGCCTCGGAGGCGGCCTTCGGGCTACCGGCCGGAGCGGCCCTGCGCTGCTACCAGTCGATGGGGCCCGGCGAGTTCACGTTGAAGGGCCTGGCCGATTGCTTCGACGACGACGTGGCCGTCGGGGCGCTCCGGGCGTCGGTCGGCATCGCGACGAACGACGCGGACCTGGACCGCCTGGGATCGTTCCTGGAGAGCTTCCGCGACCGCTCCCGTGAGGCGGCCGGGGCGAGGGCGGAGGGCACGGCGGACTGAAGCGGCTCATTGCGGCCGCGGCCGCGGGCCTCCGCTCAGGGGCTCGCTTCGCGGGGCTTCTCGAACGAAGAGCCCCGCAGGTGGACCGGGGTCGCCTTCGCTCGTCCCGCTCTCAGGTTCAGCATCTCCACGAAGATCGAGAAGCCCATGGCGAAGTAGATGTAGCCCTTCGGAACGTGCTGACCCGCCCCCTCCAGGATGAGCGACATGCCGATGAGGAGGAGGAACGAGAGCGCCAGCATCTTCACGGTCGGATGGGCCTCGATGAACCGGCTCACCCATCCGGACGCGACCATCATGAAGCCCACCGCCAGTATGATCGCGATGATCATCACGCCCAGACGGTCGGCCAAGCCGACCGCGGTGATCACGGAATCCAGGCTGAAGATGATGTCGAGCGCGGCGATCTGTAGGACGACCTTGAGGAACGACGCGGCCGGCGGCTCGGGCGCTCCCGCCGCCTCCCCCTCGAGCTTGTCGTGGATCTCCTGGGTCGACTTCCAGAGGAGGAAGAGGCCTCCGGCCAGGAGGATGAGGTCGTGTCCCGACACGGGGTGAGCGCCCACGGAGAAGAGCGTGGCCGTGAGCCGCATGATTTCCACGATGAAGACCAGCAGGGCGATGCGCGTGAGCATCGCGAGGGCGAGGCCCGTCTTGCGGGCACGGGACCGCCTGGACGGCTCGACCCGCTCGGCCAGGAGCGACACGAAGACGATGTTGTCGACGCCCAGCACGATCTCGAGCAGGGTGAGCGTCGCGAGCGCGATCCAGTGGTGCGGGCTGGCGATCCAGTCCATGGTCGTGGAAGTCCGGCTCGAGGGAACGGCGTCCCGCCGCGGGGGGCGGCGGGCGCAGGGTAGGAAAAGCTAGACTACTCGGCCTTCAATGCCAGGATGGGGTCCACCCGCATCGCCCGGAGCGCAGGGACCCAGCTCGCCGCCACACAGGTGGCCAGCAGCGTCACCCCCACGCCAGTGAACACGGTCGGGTCGTAGGGGCTGACGCCGACGAGGAAGAACGCGAGGAAACGGGTGGTGGCGAGCGCCACGGCGAGGCCGATTCCGATTCCGACCACGGCGATCCCTCCACCTTGTCGGAGCACCAGCCGCAGCACGTCCGACCGGCGGGCGCCGAGCGCCATGCGCACGCCGACCTCTTGCGTACGTCGCGCGACCGAGTAGGCCATCACACCATAGACGCCAACGGCGGCCAGAAGGAACGCGAGCACCGCCATCACCCCGAGGATCTCGGCCATCGCGGCCCATCCCGCGATCCATGCCTCCAGCAGGGCGCGGACCGTCTGGACGGAGTACAGCGGCTGATCGGGATCCAGAGAGCGCATGGCTTCCCGCAACCGGGGGATGAACGTGGCGGGTGCCTGAGTGGTCTCGACCACGAGCGTCGCGTCGGCCAGGGTCTGCTGGTAGAGGGGTTGGTAGATCACAACGGGAGGATCCTGGTCGGGCCCGAAGTCGTACGTGTCGTTCACGACACCCACAACCTGCCGCACCACGCGGCCGATCTGGACCCTCTTCCCGAGGGCGCTCCGTCCCGGCCAGTGCCGCTGGGCGAACTTCTGGTTCACGATGAGCACTGGGGGGGCGCCGGTCACGTCGTCGTTCGTGAAGCGCCTTCCGGAGAGGAGCGTCATTCCCATCGCGCGAAAGTACGTCGGAGAGACGTACCGGTAGACCGCGGAGGGTTCGTGCGCAGGATCCACGGGCCCGGCATCCGGGATCGTGTAGAACACCCGGTTGGCGCCGCGAAGGGGAAATTGGCTGGTCAGACCTTCCGCCGTGACTCCCGGGAGCGCCCCAACCCGATCTTCCATCTCCCGGAAGAGCTCGCGACGCTGCTCGGGTTCCGGATACTTGGCGATGGGAAGGCTCAGACGTGCGGTCACACGGTGATCCTGAACGAACCCGAGGTTGTGCGTCCGGAGCCCCGAGAACGCCTGGACCAGGAGCGTGGCGGAGACGAGCAGCACGAAGGACAGCGAGACTTCGGCCACGACCAGCGCTCGACGCATCTTGCCGCCGGTGCCCTGTGCACCGCCGCGCCCTCCTTCGGCCAGCGAGTCCCGGAGGTTCGTTCGTACACCCTGGAGGGCGGGGGCCAGCCCGAAGAGGATGCCCGAGCCGAGCGTGACGAGCAGTGTGAACAGCACGACGCGGTGGTTCAGGACGATCTGGTCGATCTGTGGGAACGTGCCGGGGAGGAGGCCGCGGATCCATCGGATGCCTTCGGACGCGAAGAGCATGCCGAGTCCACCGCCCACCAGGGCGAGGAGCACGCTCTCGGTGAGGAGCTGGCGGACGATACGGCCGCGCCCCGCCCCGAGCGCACTGCGGAGCGCGATCTCACGCTCGCGCACGGCGCCCCGGGCGAGGAGGAGGTTCGCGACGTTGGCGCACGCGATGAGCAGCACGAAGAGGACGGCGACGCTGGAGATCAGGCTCCCCTGTTGGAAGCCGGTGTTGAACCACAGGCGTTGCAGGGAGACGACGTTTGCCGAGGTCCCGCCGTCCGCGTTCGGATAGCTCGAGGCGAGGCGACCCTGCAGCGCGGCCATCTCGCTCCGTGCGCGCCCGAGGGCCGAGCCCGGGCGTAGTCGGCCGACGACGCGGATCCACCGGGACGCACGGTCCGGGTCGGCGGGCCTCCGCAGGGGTACGAGCAGATCCACGGGGCCGTCGAACTCGAACCGGGGGGGCAGCACCCCCACGACCTCGTACGGCCCCGCGTCGAGATCCACCGTCCTTCCCACGATCGCCGGATCGCCGCCGAAGTCTCGTTGCCACACGGCATTGCTGAGGATCGCGACGTGCGGGGACGAGCGGCGCTCCTCTTCGGGCAGGAAGCCCCGGCCGAGCTGCGGCGTCACCTGGAGCACCTTCAGGAAGCCGGCCGACACTTCGAGTCCGGCCAGACGCTCCGGTCGCTTGCCGCCCGAGAGGTTCACGCCCGTGCCATGGTAGCCCGCCAGCTCGAGCGACGTCGACGCGCTCCGCCAGTCGGCGAGGTCCGGCCACGAAGATGGGGCGTCTGTCCAGCCGCGCTCCTCGTTGGTGACCAGGACGGCCACGAGATCCTTCGCATGCGGGTACGCGAGCGGCCGGATCATGAAGACGTCCACCGCGCTGAAGATGGACGCCGCCGCTCCGATCCCGAGCGCGAGGGAGCCTGCTGCGATGAGGCTCAGCCCGGGGTTCCGCACGAGCGAGCGGAACGCGAAGCGGAGATCCTGGAGGAAGTGGTCCATCGGCTCGGTGCCCGGCGTGTAGGGGCGGGATCCAGCGGCGCCCCGAAGCGGCGCCGCTCCCGGCAAGATGCCGTCTGCCAGGACGAGGGGCCAGGCTTCGAGTCGTGTCGGCGTGCGGGTGCGGACGCGAGCGGACGCCCCCGGGCCCGGGAGGGAGGCCCCATCGTGGACCTGCCGCCGCGGTGGAGGCATGCCTCTGTGCACCGATTATAATATTGTTGTGACGAAGCAAACTAATTATCTTGAGGAGAAAGCTTGCCCCCGCAAAGCCGTTCGATGGCTGGGAGGAGGACCGTGTCGGATGTCGAAGCCGTGCTCAGCGCGTTTCCGCGCGTGTTGCACGCCTGCCGCCAACGGCACGTCGTGGATGGCGAGGCCGGGCGCAGGGTGAGCGCGCACCAGGCCGAGATCCTCGGCCATCTGCACCCGACCGACCCGACCATGGTCACCGAGCTGGCCGAACACCTGGGGGTCACGCCGTCGACCATGTCGCTCACGCTCAAGCGCCTGGAGGCGGGGGGCTACGTATCGCGTGAGCGCGATCCGGCCGACCGCCGGGTCACGAACGTGCGTCTCACGGATGCGGG
>CAZFIS010000057.1:0-21660 GCA_964519125.1 uncultured Gemmatimonadaceae bacterium
GCTGCACCGTACGGAAGGCCTGATCCGCGCTGCGGCCGCTGTTACTGTCAGAACCGTTGACAGGGTCAACGTAGAGCGTGGCCGGCGGGATCGCTGGGTACCCTGCGCCAGCCGAACCGTTCACCACAGTGAACGGCGTCGAGACGACGCTCGCACCGGAACCGCTCGTGACCACGCTCGCGGTCAACGTGTGCGGACCGTCGCTCAGCTTCGTCGTGTCGAGAGACATCGAGAACGGCGCCGCCTCAACGACGCGCTCGGGCTTCGCCGTCATCTTCGTGTCATCGACGAAGAAGCTCACCGACGCAATATCCGCGCGGTCCTGCACGACGACCGTCACCGTGCCCGAGACCGTGGCGTTCTGCAGGCTCTTCGTGCCCACCGTCCCCGCCGCCGGCGCCAGCATCAGTTGCAGAGTACCGTCGGTGCCGGCAGGTTGCGGGACCGTTCCGCACGCCGCAGCAAGAAGCAACACCATGAACGAAGCGGCAGCAAGACCGAGCTGACGGACCGTCCTCCGATCCCTACCCGTTGAGTGAGACCCGTTGCGGCCATACGTTCGAGGACTTTGCATCCTAACCTTCTCCCAGGCCCTGGGATGCACCAACGGACATTGCCGGTCGGTTGCATCACTAGCTCCCCGTGCCCCTCGATACCCACCTTGAGGACTACGGTTCATCGCCACCAGACGCTCCTAACTAGGAACCGCCCAAGCATTCTTGGACACTTACCCGGTTGCGCGGCGTGGGAGATCGATGCAAGAGAAAGGCCTCGACCGGTTGCGCCATTGGCTCCGCTTGTTCTAAGCGCCCAAGAATTGCAGAACAAGCCTCAACGCCTTCGAGGTATCACCGCCCTGGATCGGGCAGGTCTGAGTGACTCTAACTCTGCATCATGAGGGAAGGATAGGAAAAATCCCAAGTACGTATGAATTGACATCTCGCCCGTGCTGGAGGTAACACTTCGAGCTCAGCCCCCCACCTCGGGCCGGCCCTGGCCGAGGGCGTTTGTCCCTTGCGTCGGTCCCTGCCCCAGGAGCCGTCCCCCCAACTGCGGACGGTCGAGCCGCCCGTTCTCAGTCGTGCATGGCCTCGAGCAGATCGACACCCACCACCGACTTGACGGTCTCGCCAAGCGGCAGAGCGCCGAGGTCGGGTGCCCGTCCCGCGAACGGCTGTCCGAGGTCCGTGCCTGCGTCGACCGCGCCGCTGCCGGGGACCAGGCTCAGGAACGACGGATCCTTCGGGTCGGTGCTCAGGAACGGGTTCCCGCGGATGCCCAGATCCCACGAGTTGGTGACGGTCACGTTCCCATACTCCTTGCCGAACCAGGGTCCGGCACGGTTGCCGATCGAGAGGTTGTTGCGAAGCGTATCCCGCCCGGCGACGAAGCCGTAGCCGCCGTTGGCGAAGGCGGTATCGTTGTCGAACCGAACGTCGACGCTCGAGTTGTGATCGAAGCCGTTGTCCTTGTTGGCGTAGGCCAGGCTGTTCCTGACCACGGTGTGGGACGCGATCCTCGCGCCACCGGCCTTGAAACCGATGCCGTCGCCGCCCTGATAGCCGTTGTGAACGCTGATGCAGCGATCCACCACGGTATGCGTCGACTTCCAGGTGTCGAGCCCGTCGTCGGAGTTGTTGTAGACGACGCAGTGGCTCACACGGTTGCCGTCGCCGGAAGAGATACTGATGCCGTCGGCGCCTCCACCTGTCGGGGGGTCGAAGTTGTCGTGGGAGACGAAGAACTCGAAGCGGTTATCGTTGCTCTGGATGGCGGCGATTCCGCTGGACACATTGCCGTAGCTCAGGACGTGCGAGACCGTGTTGTGGTCGGACCCGACGAGAAGGACTCCCGCGCCCATGGAGTTGCGAAGGACGAGGTTGCGCAGCACGTTGTACCGGACCTCCGAGAGTGTGAGGTGGTGGTCCTTGACGCTGCCAAGGCCCTCGATGACGGCGCACTCGCCAGGATACGACTCGAACACGATGGGTCTCCCGGGCGCGCCCGAGTGCGTGAGGGTCGCGTCCGATGCGTAGACACCGCCGCGGATCCAGACGACGTCACCGGGCCGCACCATCTCGGCCGCCCGCTCCAACGTCCTTAGCGGGCGCTCGAGGCTTCGGCCGTCGTTGCGATCTGACCCCTCCGTGGAAACGAACAGCGTCGGTCGGTACTCCGGCGAAAGAGGCTGGCTCGGGCACACCCATCGAGTCGGCGCAGGCCCCGGCACCGTCAACGACGCCTCAGGAAGCTTGGCATGAGCGGTGGAGAGTGCAAGCACTGTGGCGAGGAGCAGCCCTGCCCGTCCGGAGGATCGGAAGTGGGTTCTCAACGAGAACCACGGGCCCGCATCAACCCGGCGCCGGAAGCGGCCCTGCTGCCGGTCGGTGCCGGCCGCCCGCGGCGAGGTCCAAGAGATTGACGTCGCACGCACCTTCGCCCCACGGGCAGCAGTCTATCGTCCGCCCGACGCTCGGAACTCGCAGTGCCCTGCACGTGCCGGCCCACAACCTTCATCCCCCTCCCCAGAATGCGGCCGAGGCCGCGACGCTGCGTCGCGGCCTCGGCCCACGGTTCGAACGTTCCAGGCTAGGTCCGGCTCAGCGGAGCGTCGCCGGATTCGGGTAGAGCTTGGTGATATGCGCCGGCGCGACGACGGGCGTCGTGGCGCACACGTCGTTCAGGAGGATGTCGGGGTTGGCCGTCGTGGCGGTGTTGGTGCCGTAGGTCACGCTGTTGAGCGTGAGGTTGGAGGGGTCGGTGCAGTAGTCGTGGTCGATGCCGCCACCGTAGTCTGCATGGTTGCCGTCGAAGTGCACCGTGTTGAGCGTCGCCGTTCCGTTCTGGTTGAGCGCGAACCCGCCACCGAGATTGGCCGCGGTGTTGTTCGTGAAGTCGGCGTTCGAGAACGTCAGGGTACCAGTCGTGGCGATGCCGCCGCCGTAGCTGAAAGCATTCGAGTCGTGAACGTAGGTAGCGTAGCTGGCGGTGTTGTTGCTCACCGGGCTGTTCGTCATGGTGATGGTGCCGCCCTCATCGTAGATCGCGCCACCGGAGAACTTGGCCTCGTTGCCATCGAACGTGGTGCCGCTGATGGTGATGGTGCCGCCCTCATCGTAGATCGCGCCACCGGAGAACTTGGCCTCGGTGCCTTCGAACGTGGTGCCGGTGATGGTGATGGTGCCGTTCGGCGCGTTCTCGATGCCGCCGCCGTAGCCGCCGTCGGAGAGCGTGGTCGTGGCGGTGCCGACGGGATCGCGGATCGTGAAGGTCTGATTCCGCTCGCTGTCGAGCACGAGGGACTGGTTGCCGTCCACCTTGCTGTCGACGAGAGTCAGGGTCGAGCCCTGGCCGTTCCAGATCCCACCGCCCTCGTACCAGGCCCGGTTGCCCGTGATGGTGCTGTTGGACACCGTGAGGTTGCCCTCGTTGCGGATACCCGCGCCGCTGTAGATGAAGCCGCCACCCTGGATGGTCAGGCCGTCCAGCGTCACCGTGGTGCCGGGCATGACGTAGACCATCCGCGAGTTCCAGGTATAGCGCTGTGCGGCAGTATCCGAGATCGGCGCGGCCGACGTGCCCGTGATCGTCACGCCGCTCAACGGAGCGCTCACCGTGACGTCCCTATGGATGATGAGGTGCGAGTCGATGGTGCCGATGCCGCTCTCGAACACGGTGTCCACGCCGGGCATGGTGATGGCCGTGACGTCGGACGCGAAGCCGATGATGGCACCGGCGGGCGCGTTGTCGAGCACGTACCGAAGCGTTCCGGGGATGGCCGTCTCAGGCGTGAACCCCTGCAGATGATAAGGGTCGTAATCCTGAGAGGACGTCACCACGTTCTGAAGGGTCACGTCGGCGCTGTCCGTGCCGCCGGGACCTGTCGCAACCACGCGGAGGGTCTGCCGCGTGCTGGCAGGGATCGCGACCGTATCGCTGGTACTCGTGAGACCCGAGTCGATCGACTGCTGGTTGGTCGGGTCGGAGTTGAGGACCGAGAACACCTCGTAGCTGGTCGCGTTGGTGGCAGTCCAGCTCAAGTCGACGGTGCTGTGCATCGCATTGGTGGCCGTGAGGTTGGTGATGACGGGCGCCTTGAAGGTCACCGTGACGCTAGCCGTGTCGTTGCCCTGGCTGTTCGTGGCCGTCAACGTGTAGACCGTGTTGTTGGCTGTAGGAGTCACGTCGACGGAGCCACTTGCCGACTGCGGGATCGTGACCGTGCTGGACCCGTCGCTCAGCGACCAACTGGTTGCACCACTGCTGTCCCACGCCAACGTCGTAGCGCTACCGGATGCGACCGGGTTCGGCGTCGCCGTGAAGCTTGCGATGGTGGGCGCCGCGGACGCCGCGGTTACCGTGACGACCGACTGGGCGGTTGCATTCCCCGCGCTGTTCGTAGCCGTCAGCGTATAGGTGACCGCGCCCGTAGCGGTAGGCGTCAAGGTCACGCTGTCGGTAGCCTGCTGCGGGATGGTGATGCTGCTGGTACCGTCGCTCAGGCTGTAGCTGCTGGCACCGCTCACATCCCAGCTCAAGGTGGTGGTGTCGCCCTCCGCGATCGCCGCGGGGCTGGCGCTGAAGCTGTTGATGGTCGGAATAGTCGTCGGGGCCGCCTGCACGGTCGCCGTGATCGTGGCGGACTTGCTCTTGTCCGCGGTGCTGGTCGCGGTGATCTTCGCCGTTCCGACCGCAATGCCCGTGACGACACCGGTCGGGCTGACCGTAGCGATCGCATGGTTGTCACTGGTCCACGTCACGGTCTTCGCCGCACTGCCAACGACCGTGACTTCAGCCGTCAGCGTCTTGGTCGCGTTCACGTCGAGGGTGATGTCCCCCGGCTTGATCGTGACGCCGGTAACCGATGGTGTCACCGTCTGCGTGCAGCCCGCGATGAGGGCCGCCAAAACGAAGATGGCCGCGAGAGCCTTCACCGGTGCCATGAGATTGTTCCTCTTAGGCATACTTCCCACCAATCCTCTTGACGTAGTTCCTCTTACCGTAGTCTCGATGGACTTCGAACCGAAGCCCGTACATATAACGAACCAGTATGAAGCGTACGTTCACGTCTGACCTAACAAGGACACATCCGTCACAGCTGAGCCTCGACCCCGGACTGCGCTCGCCGGACTCATGCCGGCCCCCGGCGCAACCAGTCCTGGAGGACCAGAACGGGCCACAGCCGGACCTGCCAATCGTGCTTTCCTGCAAGGTGCTCCCTGAAGGTTCGACGAATCACGTCGGACCGCAACATACCGCCAGCTCGCAGGCTCTCTACCGAGAGCAGCTCTTCGGCCCACCCGCGAAGGGGTCCACGGAGCCACGGACCGATCGGCACGCCGAACCCCATCTTGGGCCGCTCGGTCAGCGCCGTCGGCAGGTGCCGGGTCAGGACCTTCCGCAACAGCCACTTGCCCTTACCATCACGGATCTTCAGCGAACGCGGAAGCCGCCACGCGAAGGCCACCACGTCGGGGTCGAGCATCGGTACGCGCGTCTCGAGACTCACGGCCATCGCCGCCCGGTCGACCTTCACGAGGAGGTCGTCGGGTAGGTAGCTAAGGAGATCGGTCGCCATCATCGACTCCAAGGAACCGGCGCCGCTCACCCAGGCGGGCACGTCGGTGAGCACCGCCGACGACTCGGCGACGGCGACCGTCATCAGCTCCTCCGGATGCCGCCACAAGGACATCTGATCCCGGTACAACCGACCGATGGAGTCGGCTATGAGCGTTGCGCGGGCGGTCCGCACCCGTTCTGCGAACAGATAGGGCTGCGAACCCAGGTCCAACGCCGTCAGTACGGAAGCGATGGCACGTGAAGGCACCCCGCCGGCCGCACCGGCGAGCGCACCGCGAAGCGGGCGCGGCACGCGCTGCATGCCCTCCCAGACCCGCTGGGCACGCCGGTAGCGATCGTACCCGCCGAAGAGCTCGTCGCCTCCATCACCGGACAGGCTCACGGTCACGCTCCGGCGTGCCAGACGGGAGACCAGGTAGGTGGGAAGCGCTGAGGGGTCGGCGAGAGGCTCGTCGTACAGTGAAGGCAGGCGCTGCAACGCGTCCATCGCGTCCTCCGGGCTGACGCGAAGCTCCGTGTGCTCGGTACCCAGGTGGTCCGCGACCGCCCGGGCATGCGCGGACTCGTCGTACCGGGCGTCCTCGAAGCCCACCGTGAAGGTCCTGACGGGCCGGCTCGCTCGCGCCTGCATCAATGCCACCACCATCGATGAGTCGATGCCACCGGAGAGGAACGCCCCGAGCGGAACGTCCGAGATGGTCTGCCTCGCCACCGCCGCCGCAAGATGCGACTCGAGCGCGTCGGCCGCCTCCTCATCGTCACCCCGGAAAGGATCGTCTAGGCCGCTGACGACGACCCGCTCCAGGCTCCAGTACGACGTCGGCTGCGGCGCGGCGCTCACGGAAGCGTCCAACCATACGAACGTGCCCGGCGGGAGCTTGAAGGTGTTGCGATAGATGGTGTGGGGCGACGGGACATACCCGTGGCGCAGGAACAGCGCCACCGAGCTCATCTCCACTTCCGGCCGGAACGATGGGTGGGGCAGCAGCGCCTTGAGCTCCGATGCCGCCAGCACGCTCCCGTCTCGGAACGCGTAGTAGCAGGGCTTCTCGCCGAGCCGGTCGCGGGCAAGACCGAGGCGACGCTCGTGCCTGTCCCAGACGGCCAGGGCGAACATGCCGACCGACCGCTCCAAGGCGCCGGCGAGCCCCCATCGATCGATGCATGCGAGCAACGTCTCGGTGTCCGAGTGTCCGCGCCACGTGGGCGCGTCCGCGCCGAGGACATCGCGCAGCACAAGGTGGTTGTAGATCTCCCCGTTGAACGCCACGACGTAGCGTCCCGAGGCCGAAACCATAGGCTGGTGGCCGGCGTCGCTCAGATCGAGGATGGAGAGGCGACGGTGCGCCAGAACCAGGCCAGCTTCGGCGTCGATCCAGCAACCCGCGTCGTCTGGCCCCCGGTGAGCGATACGATCGGACATCTCCCTCGCCACACGGCAGCTGTCGGCACCGAGGCCGCGTCGATCGAGAACGCCGACGAATCCGCACACAGGCACCGAAGGTATCACTCCCACGTGCCGTGTTCCACCCAATCGACCACACCAGGCCCGGCCACGGGCGGCACGGGCGTCCTTGCATCCGATGGGCGGCACCGTTCGCTCCGCCTGCCGGGCACCCGCCGGACCGTCTTCAGTGCTGCCCAGGGTTGGTCCACACAGCCATGGCCTGACACATCGCCTAGACTGCTTGGGGCGGCAAGGGGCCTGCCGGCGGACGCTACGGCTCGAATCGTGGCATCCTCCGTGATTCCACCTGCTCGCCGGACGCGGAGGCTGAACGAGAACGCATGTGTGGAATCGCCGGTATCTACAGCGCCCCAGAGCGCAGAGCACCCCGCGAGGTGCTCCTATCGATGGCGGGAGAGCTGCTTCACCGCGGCCCCGATGGCGTCGGTCTCTACCTGGACGACCGGTTCGGGATGGTGAACACCCGCCTCTCGATCATCGACATCGCCGGCGGCAACCAGCCGCTGTCGAACGAGGACGGCCGTCTCTGGGTCATGCAGAACGGCGAGATCTACAACTATCCCGAGCTGATGACGGAGCTCGAGGCGCTCGGACACTGCTTCGCGACCCGTTCGGACACCGAGGTCATCGTCCACGCTTTCGAACAGTGGGGCGAGGCCTGCTTGGATCACCTCAACGGAGAGTTCGCCTTCGCGATCTGGGACCGGGCGTCCGGCGACCTCTTCCTGGCACGCGACCGGTTCGGGATCCGCCCGCTGTTCCTGGCGCAGTACGGCTCCGACGTGGTGTTCGCATCCGAGGCCAAGGCCCTGTTGCGTCACCCCAAGGCGGAGCGCAGCATCGACCCGTTGGCCCTGGTTGAGACATTCACGATGTGGGCCGTGCAACCGGACCGGAGCGCCTTTCCCGGGATCGGCGAGCTCCCGCCAGGACATCTCGTGCACGTCACGCGGGAAGGGCTGGGTGTGCCTAGGCGCTGGTGGGACCTCCGCTTCGGACCCCACGAGGGCCGGCGGCGGGAGCGGCCCGAGGCGCTTGCAGAGGAGCTCTTCGAACGGCTCGACGATGCCACCCGCATCCGGTTGCGGGCAGATGTTCCCGTCGGGGTGTATCTCAGTGGCGGACTGGACTCCTCCGCAACGGCAGCTCTGGCACGACGGCACACGCGCCAGGAGCTCCACGGCTTCGGGATCGGCTTCGATGACCAACGGTTCGACGAGAGCGGCTACCAGGACGCCATGGCCGAGGCCTTGGGGGTGTCGCTGACGCGTATCAACGTCTCGGGCCGCGACGTCGCGGAGGCCTTCCCCGAAGTCGTTCGGATGGCCGAGAAGCCCATGTTGCGTACCGCACCCGGGCCTCTCTTGCGACTCTCCCGCGCGGTGCGGGAGGCCGGCTTCAAGGTCGTCCTCACCGGAGAGGGCGCCGACGAGGTATTCGCCGGCTACAACATCTTTCAGGAAGCCATGATCCGCCGCTTCTGGGCGCGCGATCCCGAGTCTCGCCTCCGCCCGGCACTGCTCGGGAGGCTCTATCCCTACCTGGCTCGAGATCTGAGCCGGGGTGGTGGTCTCCTGACCGAATTCTTCCGCCTGGGCCTCGAGGATGTCGACGACCCCCTGTATAGCCACCGTCCGCGGTTCCGCACGACCGAACGCAACCAACGCTTCCTGGCGTCGGACGTGCGAGCGTCGGCAGCCGGCATGGGACGCCCCGATGCACGCCTCATCGAGAGACTGCCGGCCGCGTTCACGGAGGCCGGTCCGCTCGGCAAGGCGCAGTACCTCGAGATCCAGACCTTCCTCACGGGCTACCTGTTGCACTCGCAGGGGGACCGCATGCTGATGGCCAACTCCGTCGAAGGACGCTTCCCGTTCCTCGACGTTCACGTGGCGGAGTTCGCGGCCGGGCTCCCCGAGCGGCTGCGGCTGCGCGATCTCCAAGAGAAGTACCTGCTGAGGAAGGCCGTAGCGCCGCTGCTCCCGGAATCGGTCTGGCGCCGGCCCAAACGTCCGTACCGTGCGCCGATCCTGCGAGCGCTGTTCGGCAAAGACGCGCCGGAGTACGTCCGTGAACTGTTGTCCGGCGAGCGCATCGCTGCCGACGGCCTGTTCGCACGCAGCGCCGTCGAACGCCTCACCGCGAAGAGCGAGCGCTACCTCGAAACGGGACTCAGCGAGAGTGACGAGATGGGCCTGGTAGGTATCCTGTCGACGCAGCTCCTCGTTCATCACTTCATTCGAGAGCCCAGGTTGGCCGCCGCAGCTGTGCCCAACCGCATCGTCATCGGGCGCACCGTCGAGCGGGATTCCCCGGCTTCCGCCCCGGGAGGGAAGGCATGAACCGATGATCCGGACCTATGAACGGCTGCTCCACGACAGTCTCGCCCGAAGTGCGGCGGATGTTCCCGACAAGGTGGCCGTCGCCGGCCGCGACGAGCGCCTGACCTACCGCGACCTCGATGCCCGTGCCTCCAGGCTCGCCCGGGCCTTGCAGGAGCGCGGCGTGAAGCGCGGCGATCGGGTTGCCATCTACCTGGACAACAGTCCCACCGTCCTGGTGAGCGTCTATGCCGCCCTGCGCGCGGGCGCCGCCTTCATGGTGATCAACCCACAGACCAAGGAGGACAAACTCCGCTATATCCTGTCCGACAGCGGCGCCCGTGCCCTGATCGCCGAGGGTCGGCTGGCCGCCGCCCTGTCGAAGGCTGTGCCCGCAGTGCCCGCGGTCGGAACGGTGGTGCTGCGCGGCGAAGCCCGAACCGAGATACCCGGCGCGCTCGACCTCGCCAAACTCCTCGCCGACGCAGCAGGCACTCCCGAGCCCGTCGGCACCATCCCCCTGGATCTCGCAGCGCTGATCTACACCTCGGGCAGCACGGGAAACCCGAAGGGTGTGATGCTATCGCACCAGAACATGGTCTTCGCGCAGCAGAGCCTCTGCGAGTACCTGCGGCTGGACCGGAGCGATCGGATCCTCGACGTGGTGCCGCTGGCGTTCGACTACGGGCTCTACCAGGCGCTGATGGCCGTGCACCTCGGAGCGACCTTGGTGCTGGAAGCCTCCTTCGCTTTCCCCTCGCAGGTCATCGAGCGGATCGTGGAAGAGGAGGTCACGGTGTTCCCGGGCGTACCGACGATCTTCGCCACGCTGCTCTCGCTCCACCGGCACCAGCCCCTGTCACTGCCCTCGATCAAACGGATCACCAACACAGCGGCCCACCTCCCCGACGACTACGTGCCGGGTCTGCAAGAGATGTCCCCGGAGGCCCTCATCTACAAGATGTACGGGTTGACGGAGTGCAAGCGGGTCAGCTACCTGGACCCGGAACGCGTCTCTAGCAAGCCCTCATCGGTCGGCAAGGCCATCCCCGGTACCGAGGTCTTCGTTCTCGACGACCGCGGTGAGCCCGTCGCTCCCGGCGAGACCGGCGTGCTGCACGTGCGCGGACCCCACGTGATGATGGGGTATTGGAATCTCCCCGATGAGACCGAGCGGATGTTGAAGCCGGGGCCGTACCCCGGCGAACGGATGCTGTGCACCCACGACTACTTCAAGACGGATGACGAAGGCTTCCTCTACTTCCTCGGGCGCAGCGACGACATCATCAAGAGCCGTGGCGAGAAGGTGAGTCCGGTCGAAGTGGAGAACGCCATCAACGGGATCCCCGGCGTCAAGGAGGCGGCGGTGATCGGCGTAGCGGACGAGTTGCTGGGCCAGGCGGTACGCGCCTATGTGGTCCTCGACGACGCGGGCTCGATGAGCGAGCGCGAGTTCCGACGTCACTGCATGGGCAGAATGGAGAGCTATATGGTGCCGCGGGATGTGGTTTTCTTAGAGGACCTTCCCAAGACGGGCTCCGGAAAGGTTCGGAAGAAGGATCTGGCAGAAGGCATATGAGGCTCTCACCTCATCTCCCGCCACTGGCGGGGGAGAGGAACCAGAGGAACGGTGAAACGCGTCCATCATGTCGGAGATCGAACGCGAGGTACGACAATTCGTTGCTGACAACTTCATTCTCGACCAGAGCGCGGACTCCCTTCCTGGCGATCAATCACTGACCCAGAGCGGGGTTCTCGACTCCATGGGCGTACTTGAGCTGATCATGTTCATCGAGGAACGCTTCTCGGTGCAGGTCCCCGACGAGGACACGCTCCCGGCCAACCTGGACACGGTCGACAACATCGTGCGCTACGTCGAGGGCAAGGTGGCGACGGCGGCGGAGGCCGATGTCTAGCGCCTCCGCCCTGACCGCCGATGCCCTGCGTCTTGACGACCCGCCCGGCGTCATCGCTTCGATCGTCGAGGGGGTTCGCCGCGAGACGCGCGATTTCCGCCGGCGCGGAGGCGTCGTCGCCCTCTCCGGCGGCATCGACAGCACGGTGGTGGCGGCCCTGGCCGCCCGCGCCTTCGGTCCCGAGCACGTTCTGGGCGTCTTCATGCCGGAGACGGACTCCGGACCGGAGACCCTTCGTCTTGCCCGTCTGGCCGCGGATCGCTTCGGCGTCGAAACCGTGCTGGAAGACATCACGCCGCTCCTCGAGGCAGCCGGGTGCTACCGGCGGCGCAACGAGGCGATCCGCCAGGTCATCCCGGAGTTCGAGGATGACTGGAAAGCCAAGCTGGTCCTACCGAGCGTCGTCGAGACGGACCAATACCGGATCTCGTCGATCGTCGTACAGGCACCGGACGGCCGCCGCATGAGCTCTCGGCTCCCGCCTTCGGCGTACCTGCAGGTCGTCGCGGCGACCAGCTTCAAGCAGCGCTCCCGCAAGATGGTCGAGTACTATCACGCCGACCGCTTGAACTACGTGGTGCTCGGCACGCCGAACCGCCTGGAATACGATCAGGGCTTCTTCGTGAAGAACGGAGACGGCTCGGCGGACGTGAAGCCTATCGCGCACCTCTACAAGTCACAGGTGTATCAGTTGGCCGAAGTCCTGGGCGTTCCCTCCGAGATCCGCTCGCGTCCCCCCACGACCGACACCTACTCGATGCCGCAGAGCCAGGAGGAGTTCTACTTCTCCCTGCCGTACGACAAGATGGACCTCTGCCTCTATGCAGTCGATCACGGGATGGTCCCGGAGCAGGTGGCCGACGCCGTCGAGTTGACTCCCGAACAGGTCCAGCGCGTCTTCCAGGACATCGCGGGGAAGCGGCGCGTGAGCCGCTACCTCCACGCCGCACCACGGCTGCTGGGCAAGGTCGAAGGCCTCGTGCGATGACGCCGCATGCGTTCGGTGGGGCGCCCCTCGGTGCCGGAACGGAGATGAAGATCCGTCCGTTCGAGCCTGAGGACGCTGCCGCCGTCGCCTCCCTGTGGCAGTACTGGTTCCGGGACAAGACGCGCACCCCGGCACCAGGGATGAAGGAGCTGGTGACCCGCCTCTACGTCGAGAACCCCAACAGCGACCCTACGATCCCCTCGCTGGTCGCCGAGGGCGGGAACGGCACGATGCTCGGGTTCCTGGGCGTCACGGTGACGCCGGTGCGGGTCGACGGCGCGCCCGGATCGCTCGCGTGTGTCTTCCCCTCCGTGGTCGATCCGGACGCCCCGACCACCGTGGCCAGCTTCCTTCTGCGCAAGTTCCTGACGGGACCACAGGTGTTCACCATCAGCGACGGTGGGAACGTGAAGTTCGAGCGGATCTGGGAGACGCTGGGCGGCGCGATCGGCCAGCTCCAATCGTTGCGGTGGGTGAAGCTGCTTCGGCCCTTCGAGCTGGGAGCGGGCATCGTGACGCAGCGTCGCGGCCTGCGCCCGTGGGGGCCCGTAGTCGCGCCGGTGGCACGGGGCGGAGACCTCCTGGCGCGGCGCGTGGCACGGGGACGGCTGCGTACAACACCCTCCTCGTGGAAGGGAGAACCGCTGTCGCCGGAGGCGCTCATCGAAGCGAACGCGACCCTCCACCGGAACGCCCGTCTGAGGCCCGATTACCACCCGGAGTACCTCCGCTGGCTGTTCGCCGAGATGACCGACATCCGCGAGCAGGGCTCGTTCCGGGCTACGTTGGTTCGCGACGACCGGGGCGCCGTCGCAGGCTGGTACGCGTACTACCTCCAGCCCGGAGGCGTTGGCCGCGTCTTCGCACTCGAGGCCCACGAACGTCGCCTCGACGGCGTCATCGACCATCTGTTCGCGGAGGCGGATGCCGGCGGCGCAGGTGCCCTCATCGGCCGGCTCGAGCCGCGGCTGAGGCGCCCGATGTCGGCACGCGGCTGCCTGGTTCACGCCGGCGGCTCCCTCCAGATGCTCCACGCGCGCGACCGCTCCCTGGTCGACGACGCCCTTCTCGGGCGCCTGGCGTTCAGCCGGCTCGAAGGGGAGAACTGGTACTGGTGGCGCATCGTCAGCAAGACCATCGTTTGAGTCTGCAGCGTCGACCGGCACCCTCCGGGACCTTCATCCCTGGCACGCATCACGGACAACGAGGCGCTCTACCTGACACACTGTCCTTGGTGGGTGATCCGACATGACCTGCGCGAAGCGACCTCATCTCGGGCGAGTGGCCCGGACATCATCACCACACCGGAGCGCAGATCGCCCTCTCGTTTCCAGGTGCAGGGAGCAGCCGATGTCTTCCACGATCGTCGTGATGCACACTCTCTCCCACAATGTGAAGACGTCTCACCAGTGTAGCAAGGCTGGTCGACCATGGTGACCCTCGAAGACTTGCGCCGCGTTCGCCGCTGGCCGAAGGAGCTCCAAGGACACCGCGTAGTGTTCGCGTTGCGGATCGCTCTCGACATCGGCATCATTCTGGCGGCACCGGTCGTCGCCGTGATGCTCAGGCTCTACACCGGGAACTTCGACGGCCTCGCTATCGTCATCCTGTGGGCGCTTGCGCTGCTCGTTCCGATCAAGCTGGTGTCGTACTTCATCGTGCGGCCGTACTTCCGCTCGTGGACCGCGGTCACGTTCCGCGACCTGGGTGCCTTGCTGGCGATGACCGCCTCCCATGCGATCCCCGGCACCATCGCGCTCCTCGCGCTCGGCCCCACCCTGCACATCCCCCGGACCGTAGCCGTTCTGGACGGGCTGCTGACGCTCTGCGCCATGGCCACGCTCCGAGCCTGGGCACGGTTCCAGAGCGAGAGGACGCGCCAGTCCACCGTGGAGCCGTCGCGGCGCACGAACGTCCTCGTCATCGGCGCAGGTGAAGCGGGCGCCCTCACCGTGCGGGAACTCCTCCGGCATCCAGAGACGGGCCTGTGCCCTATCGGATTCGTGGATGACGGCGCGGACAAGCACGGCATGCGCATCAACGGGGTGCCCGTCCTAGGGCGTCTCCGGGACATCAAGCGGATCATCGTCGACCACCATGTCGGCGAGGTGCTCATCGCGATGCCGTCGGAGAGCGGCAAGACCGCGCGCATGGCGATCGACCTGATCCAGGACGCCGCACCCGGCCTCAAGTACAAGATCATCCCGGGCATGTATGAGGTGTTGTCTGGGAAGGTCGACGTAACGCGGATCCGGGACGTCGACGTGGGTGACCTCCTCGGTCGGCCGCCGGTGCGCCTGGAGACGGACACGATCCTGGGCTACCTCAAGGGCAAGCGCGTGATGATCACGGGCGCGGGAGGCTCGATCGGTTCGGAACTCGTCCGCCAGATCTGCCGCTTCATGCCCGCCGAGCTCATCCTCTTCGGGCACGGCGAGAACAGCATCTACGCCCTCGAGCGGGAGCTCGACCGCGAGTGGCCCAACATCCACTACCACGGCGTCATCGGCGCCATCCAGAACGGCGATCGACTCGATTACGTGTTCTCGACGTTCCGGCCCGACGTGGTGTTCCACGCCGCCGCGCACAAGCATGTGCCGCTCATGGAGCAGAACCCCGAAGAAGCGATCTTCAACAACGTGATCGGCAGCAAGAACCTGGTCTCGATGGCGCTCAAGTACGGAGTGTCCCACTTCGTGAACATCTCGACGGACAAGGCGGTCAATCCCTCGTCCGTGATGGGCGCCTCCAAGCGCATGGTCGAACATCTGGTGCAAGACGCAGCGCACCGGGCGCAACCCGATCAGGTGTTCGTGTCCGTACGCTTCGGCAACGTCCTGGGCAGCCGAGGGTCGGTCATCCCGATCTTCATGGATCAGATCAGCGCCGGTGGCCCCGTCACCGTGACCCATCCCGACATGGTCCGCTACTTCATGACGATCCCGGAAGCGGCGCAGCTCGTCCTTCAGGCCTCGGGTCGAGGTAACAACGGTGAGATCTACATCCTGGATATGGGTGAACCCGTGCGCATCGTCGACCTGGCGCGTGATCTAATCCGCCTGAGCGGGCTCGAGCCCGGCGTCGACATCGACATCGAGTTCACCGGCATGCGGCCGGGCGAGAAGCTCAGCGAGAGCCTCATGACCGACAAGGAACGCACGGCTAGCACCCCGCACGAGAAGATCCTTGTGGCCAACGTCGAGCCCACGACGCACGAGCGGCTCATGGGCGTCGTGCAAGAGCTACAAGTCGCGGCCCGGGCTTCGGACCACGCCGCCATCCGAGCCACCTTGGAGGACTTCCTCGAGGGCTGTCGGTTCCACGACAGCTCTGCAGCCATCCCCAAGCCCCAGACGAACGAATCGGCAGTAGGGGTCTGAGGCGGGGCGCTCGAAGGCCTTCCCGGCCACGATCGACCGCAATCAGGTGCGGGACCCGCTGGGCGTCTCGCGGACGGCTTGCTCCGGCATCAGGTCGAGGATGGCGAGTTCGGCAGGACAGTCGAACCGTACGGGCAGCAGGCTGACCCCGAGACCCCGTGTGACGTACCCGCGGGCCGGCCCCTTGACCCACCCCTGTGCGAAGCGCTGACCGTAGGCCGACGACGTCACCAGGGCGCCGATCCCGGGGATACGGACCTGGCCGCCGTGGGTGTGCCCCGACAGCGTCAGGTCGACAGCCACCGGTACCTGGGGCAAGACATCGGGATTGTGGGAGAGCAGGACGCAAGGCGTCGCCTCGGGACGCGCCTCGAGCGCCGCCGGCAGATCCGGGGACCCCAACCGGAAGTCGTCGATTCCGGCAAGGAAGAGGTCGTCGCGCACGAGTACGCTGCGGTTCACCAGCAGCTCGACCCCGCTGGCTCTCAGGTCGTTCTCGAAGGGCGTCAGATCGGCGAAGCGCCGGTGATCGTGGTTACCCCACACGGCATAAACGCCGAGCGGAGCCTCCAGCGAGGAGAGTTCGTGCAGCAGAGCCTCGAGGTCACCCCTCTGGTGCTGGTCGACGATATCGCCGTCGAGAACGATCAGGTCCGGAGCGTGCTGCTGGACTGCCGTCACCCACCGGGCGACGGATCGCGGTCCGATGTAGGGACCGAAGTGGAGATCCGCCATCAACGCCAACCGTAGCGGGCGTCGGAGCCCCCTCAGCGGCACGCGCTGCACGACCACCCCGAAGCGGTAGGCATCAGCCACGGACGCGCCCGTGAGCCCCACCGCACCAACGACCGCCGCCCATGCCAGAAACCGCCGCCGCGTCATGGTATCGGACCGGGACGAACCTTCCTGGCCCATCGAACTCGCCAACACCTCTCAGCGGGACTGTCTCGCACGGAGCGGACTTGGCCTCTTGCCACTCCCGTCCGGCTCCCTCGTGTACGTGAGGTAGGGATCCGTGGCCTGACGGTCGAGCACGCTGACGTCGTGCGGCTGCAAGCCTCCGTCGCCTCGGCGGGCTTCCGGCACGTTCGTGATGGCCGAGCCCACCACGTTGACCCGGGCACGTCGCAGGAGCCCGACGGCCTCCTCCACCAACCGCCGGCGGCTCGTGTGCAGACTCGCGCACATCAGCACGCCGGAGCACAGGGGCGCGATGGTCAACGTGTCCGCCACCGGCAGAACCGGCGGCGAGTCGATGACGATGACGTCGTAGACGTCGCGCCACGACACGAGCTGGACGGGAAGACCACGGCTGAGCAGCTCGGCGGGGTAAGCGGACGGCGTGGTACTCGGAATGAAGTCGAACGTCTGCTTCCCGCCGATAGCCACCACGGCCGGTGGGTACTGCCGATCGGGATTCTCGAGATGCACTTCGAGCGGGGCGCACTCGACCGAGCCGAGATCGAAGCCGATTTCACTACCCGACGAGCGCAGATCGGCATCGACGAGGAGCGTGCGGTACCCTGCGCGCGCGAAGCTCTCGGCCACACTGGCAGCCACACCGATCTTCTCGAGCGCATCGCGTGCGCACGTGATGTCGAGCACCAACGGCACCTCGTGTTCGGTCAAGAACTGCAGGTTGGCGCGCAGGAAGTTCGCCACTTCGCCCGACAACCGGTGGTGCCGTCGACGGAGGCGGGGGAACGCGGCCAGCACCGGTCCGCCTCCGAGACCGATGAGATCATCACGATCGCGCACCGTGGTCGCCAGCGACGTCCGGATGAACAACAGCGCGTAGGCGGCAAGGATTCCCAGGAACGCGGCCACGAAGGTGTTGAACACGAGCCGGGGCCCTGCGGCCCGCGACGGCGGCGACGCTACGGTCAGGGGTTGGAGCAACCCCACGAAGACGGCCGACGCGCTCTTCGTTTGCGCCGCAGCCAGCTCGTTCGTCCGCTGCTGCAGCAACGACTCCAGCGCCTTCTCCGTGTCCGGCTGCTTGCCGATGCCGGGTTGCGTCAGTTGGTCGTTGATGCTCCGGATCGACTGTTGCAAGGCCGCCACCGAGCTCGCGAACGCCTGCCGGGCACGATTGCGGTCCCACGAAGCGAGGGCATCGGCGAGACCGTTGGCCGCCTTTGCAGCGAACGCCGCATCGTGGCTAACCACCCCGATACGGATCACGCTCGAGAGACTCTTCTTGTCGATGGAGACCGTCATGCTTCGTTTGAACGTCTTCACCTGGCGCTCGGTTGGCTGCTTCCCATCGAGGTTCGCGAGCGCATCCGCGACGACCGGGCCCTGCAACAATACCGCCTGGTACACACTGGGATCGACCGCCGGTGGAGCGATCACGTTGTCCGCCCCGTAGCTCGGGGCCGCCTGCGATGCCAGCAGCGAGGCGCTCGCACGGTAGATGGCCGGCTCGTTCCTCGTGCTCACGAAGGCCGCGCCGCCGGCGACGACGGCGAGCGCCGCAGCGAGCAGCGCACCGCGTCCGAGGAACGAGAGCAGCCCCTTGAAGGTGAGAATCGTGGCGGCCGAGTCGGGCGTTGGGTCGTGGGAGTTGATCACAGCGGGCCTTCCTCAAGTCCGAACGGCGTAGTCTAGCAGACCCATTCGCGGGAGTCGGTGATGAACGGGACTCGTTCAAGGGAAGGCGTTAGGTCGGAACCTCGGACGGGTCCGATTCGACGATCGGGCGTGTCTGCTAGGGCTCGAGGACCAGCTCCGCGATGGAGAATCCGGGAACGAGATGGACGGGGCCGTCACCGTCGCCCCGCGTCAGATGCGCCTGCCTAGCACTCGTCTCCAACGGCGCCAGACGCTTCGCCAACGCCTGGGACGCGGCGAAGTAGAAGTTCGACGGGCCCCTCACGAACCCCCTGGCATCGAACGAGCGCGTCCAGCGCTCGCTCATCTGATTGCTCACGATGATGTCGACCCCCCGCTCCACCAGGGCTCGTTCGGCTGCCGCGACCACAGCCGGCTCGTGGCCCGGCGTCGCCAGGCAGTCGATGATCGCACCGACTCGCATACCGCCGAACTGCCGGTGACCGGTCATCTGTGTGTCCGACAGGACCGCCCACCCCGATGCGCCCGCGTCGCCCACCTGGAGACGCAGATACCTCTCGTCGCCGGGAGGGAACATGGCGTTCAGAACGGCGCTCGACCGCTCGGCGATGCACGCATATGCGGGGCACGCCTCGGCCCAAACCTGATCGACGCCGTCCCCGAAGTTCTCCACCAGCTCTACCTCGCCGTTCGCCGACGGAGGTGCCCGGAGGGTCTTGATGCCATCGAACGCCTTGAGAGCGAGCCACCCCGCCCCCGTGGCCGCCAACAGGTCCAGCGTCAGGCGCCGCGGGACCGTGGTCCGGAGTACCGAGATCTCTCGCAGAAACCGGTTGGGCCTGAGCACACGGAAGTGGAAGGGGCAGGGGGTCATCTCGAAGCGAGCCGCCCGAAGGAGCTGCGCCACCGGTGCGTCCCACGTTCCCATCCCGAGTCCGAAGATCATGGGGTGGTCCTTGAGGGCGTGCCGGAGCATCCGCGCTCCCACCAGGCCGTATCGAGCGTCGATCGTTCCCTCCGAGACCGGCAGCTGGAAGTGGGAGAGTTCGACCCGCTCACCGTGGAGGTGATACGCCTGTGGCTTGCTGATGTATCCCCCTCGCACCTCCCCGTCATCCACCACCACGTAGGGTTCCTGCCACACCGGCACACCCGGCCGCCGAGGAAGCCAGGCGGGCTCGGGACTCTCGGGGAACCGCCAACGGCTCCCGCCCGCTGCCATGCGCCGGTTGAACCGCTTCACGGCTTCGACGTGTTCGACCTCATACGGGACGATGTTCACCGGCATGCTGCTCCGTTCACTCGAACCCCGGTCCCGCCCCAACGACCGCGGTGTGGCCTGCGACGAAGCATCCCCCGTGCAGGCAGACATGCTCCCGACGCTCCCAGAAATCGTGATTGCTCGGCGCCAACGGGTGATCCGCTACGTGTGGCGCGAACGCCGCTCAGTCACCTGCCGCGCCCCACCTTCCCGTGAGGAGAGGGGGGCCCAGCGGTGTCCAGTGAATTGTCGACGGTGCACGTACGAACGTACGTTCGACAGACAGGTCGAACGTGGGCACGCGTGCTGCCGTGCCGGATCCGCTCGGTGCTCATGGGAACTCCACCATCCATGTACCCGCATTGTGTCAAGTTCCCGCATCCCGCGAGAGGAAGCTGTCACAGCAGGCGACCCCTCGCTTCGGATCGTGCACGCACGTGCCGACGATGTACCGCATCGAGAACCGACCGCACCGCCGCGATGGCTGTTGAACCGGTCCTGCGTCACGGCGCCCATCGGCGCCCCGTTCGATAATTCAACGAGGTCAGCGCTAGCAACCGAACACGATTGCGAGAAGGAGTCACAGAAATCATGATTTCGAACGATCTTGCCGAACTGATCAAGGATCGCCGCGCCCGCGTTGGAATCATCGGGCTCGGCTACGTCGGGCTCCCGCTCGCCCTTGCCTTCGTGCGCGCCGGGTTCACCGTCGACGGCTACGATGTCGACGAGCGTCACGCCGCTCTGATCCAGAGCGGTGCCTCGCCCATCATCGACGTGAGCGACGAGGCGTTACGCAGAGCGCTCTCGACGCGGGCCCTCACCGTATCGGCATCTGCCGACATCCTGGAACCCACCGACGTCGTCCTGATCTGTGTTCCCACTCCGCTCTCGAAGTCTCGGCAGCCCGACCTCTCCTACATCGAGAGTGCCCTGGAAGCTCTGGTGCCGCGCTTCGGTCGCGGCAAGCTCGTGATCCTGGAATCCACCACGTATCCAGGGACCACCGACGAGCATCTTCTCGGTCGTCTGTCCGCCGAGGGGCTCGTCGAGGGCACGGACTTCTTCCTCGCATTCAGCAGTGAACGCGTCGATCCGGGCAACCGACAGTTCGAACTGCACACTATTCCCAAGGTCGTCGGGGGCGTGAGCGAGAGCAGCGGAGCGCTCGCCGAAGCCCTGTACGCAAGCGTGTTCGACCATGTTCACCGGGTGTCGTCAGCACGTGTGGCAGAGCTCTCCAAGCTGCTGGAGAACACCTTCCGGAATGTGAACATCGCGCTTGCGAACGAGTTCAAGATGATCTGCGACAACCTTGGCGTCAACGTGTGGGAGGTCATCGAAGCGGCGAAGACCAAGCCCTTCGGGTTCTTGGCCTTCTACCCTGGCCCCGGCATCGGAGGCCACTGCATCCCGCTGGACCCCCAGTACCTGGTCTTCAAGTCGCGCCTGTCAGGCTTCGAGCCACGCATCGTCGCGCTCGCCGATCAGATCAACATGGAGATGCCAAGGTATACGACCTTCCAGGTCATGGAACTCCTCAACGATCGTGGCTGCGCCCTACGGGGAGCCAGGGTGCTGGCCGTGGGGGTCACCTACAAGCCCGACGTGCCCGACCTTCGCGAGTCTCCGGCCCTGCTCGTCATCGACGGCCTACTCGAACGCGGCGCTGACGTTCGGTACGTCGATCCGTACGTACCGAGCCTCACCGTCCAGGGGAAGCAGCTCCATGGCTTCGCAGCCCTCTCGGAGGCCGAGCTCGACCGTGCCGACGCCATCGTGGTGCTGAGTGCCCATAGCGCCTTCGATACCGAACTCCTGGAGCGGTACCGATCCAAGGTTCTCGACACCCGCAACATCATGGGGCCCGCAACGACTCCCTCATCCGTGGCCCAGCGTTGAGGCGTCGGGCTGCGCTGCGGTCGCTCTCACGCGGACGCCTTCGACCGCACCGCCGCTACGCAACTCGGGGGAACGGATTTCGGACATCGCTGGCCCAGCGGCGAACGCCGCCACTGCGCCGCTCGCTCACCCTGGCCACCCTCTGGCTCTGTGCTCTGTCCGGACCGATGGCGAGCGTCGCTGCGCCCCTCCCCTGGTACCCGCGCCACGCCGAACTCTTCGTCTCGCCGTCGGGTTCGGATGGGAACTCGGGGACGTCGTGGTCGGATG
>CAZFIS010000058.1:0-18019 GCA_964519125.1 uncultured Gemmatimonadaceae bacterium
CACGAGTCGGAGTCATCGGAATCGGACACGGGCGCTTCGGCCGCCGGTCCGACGCCACCGTGCAGGAGCTGGCCTTCGAGGCGTTTCGCGATGCCCTCGCCGACGCCGGGATGGGGCGGACCGAGTTGGACGCGTCGGTGATCGCCGCGGTTCCCGAATACCACAAGCAGCGCTCCGTGGCCGGGGTGGTGCAGGAATACCTCGACCTGAACCCCCTCCCCACGTGGCTCACCGAGGCGGCCTGCGCCTCCGGGAGCGCCGCCATCCGGACGGCGTGGATGGCCATCCAGTCGGGGATGCACGACGTGGTCGCGGTCATCGGCTGCCAGAAGATGACGGAGCTCGCCACCTCCGACATCCTGGCCCTCATGGGCCGCGTCGGCGAGGTGCAGTGGGAGAGCGTGTTCGGCACGACGTTCCCGGGTTACTACGCGATGTTCGCCACCCGGCACATGCACGACTTCGGCACCACCCGGGAGAATCTCCTCCAGGTCGCCGTCAAGAACCACCACTACGGCGCCCGCAACCCCAACGCCCTCTTCCAGAAGGAGATCACGCTCGAGAAGGCGCTGGCCTCGGATCCGGTGGCCTCCCCGTTTTGCGTCTACGACTGCTGCGCCAACGCGGACGGGGCCGCCTGCCTCATCCTCGCTGCGGAAGACCGGGCCAGGGCCCTGGCCGGCGACCGCGTGGTGTGGCTGGACGGGCTCGGGTGCGCGACGGCCAGCATGTCCGTGCTACGGCGGCCGAACCTGACGGGGCTACCCTCGGCGGAGGAAGCCGCGGCCCAGGCCTATCGCCAGGCCGGCACCGGGCCCGGGGACGTCAAGGTGGCGGAGGTGCACGACTGCTTCACGATCGCCGAGATCATGGCCTACGAGGATCTGGGCTTCTGTGAGAAGGGCGAGGGTGGTCCGTACATCGAGGAGAAGCGGTCGTGGATCGGAGGAGGTGGCGTGCCGGTCAACGTGGACGGAGGCCTCAAGGCGAAGGGCCACCCCATCGGCGCCACCGGGGTCTCCATGGCCTACGAGATCTGCCGGCAGCTCCGCGGAGAGTGCGGCGAGCGTCAGGTGCCCGGCGCGGACGTGGGGCTGACCCACAACGTGGGCGGGATCGGGCAGTACACCTTCGTCCACATCTTCCGGAAGGACTGAGGAGAGCGACATGTTCAGTTGGTTCGGCAGGGTCAGCTTCGTTCCCTACTCCAAGGTCCAGGACTTCGCCGCTCACCTCCGCAACGGCTATCTGATGGGATCCCGCTGCAAGGCATGCGGCTATCAGACCTTCCCGCCCCGGGCCGATTGCCCCGAGTGCATGAGCGGGGACTTCGAGTTCGTGGAGTACTCGGGCAAGGGAACCGTCTGGACCTATACCCGCATCGACACCGCGCCCACCGGATTCGACGATGAAGTTCCCTACACGTGCGTGGTGGTGGAGCTGGAGGGAGGAGGTCGTCTCCTGGCCTGGTCCGGGGAGACGCTCCCGCAGGACGAGGTGCGGATCGGGATGGAGGTGCAGGTGGTCCCCCGCATCTCCGAGGACACCCCCGACATCCGGGTCTACTACACGGTGGAGCGGCCCGGCACCCTGTGGCACACGGCTCCCGAGCCGCATCTGGCCTAGGGACCCACCCCCGGGCCGGCGACAGTCAGTCGGAGCGGATCACCTCCGTCGTCTCCACCCCGGCGCTCCGTCCGGCCGCGAAAGCTCTCTGGTTCAACTCCAGGAGTTTCGGGGGAATGCGCTCTTCCAGAGTGCGGTCCCAAACCTCTGTCGGGATGTCCAGGCGCATCGAGAGCGCCCCGAGGAGAATCACGTTGGCCGCCTTGTGGTTACCCAGCTCGATCGCCATACGGGTAGCCTCCACCAGGACCACGTCGAACCCCTTCCCGACCAGGAGATCCACCCCTTCTTCGGGGTAGGGTCGGGCGTCGCCCAGGCGCACCGGCTCCAGCCGATAGTCGTTCACGAGGATCGTGCCCGCCGGCGTCACGTAGTGGGCGTACCGCAGCGCCTCCAGCCGCTCCAGAGCCACGAGGTGGTCCACCCGCCCCAGAGGGGCCAACGGAGAATGGACCCGGTCCCCGAACCGGACGTGGCTGAAGACGGCCCCTCCACGCTGGGCGACCCCGTGGAACTCACCCTGCTTCACGTCGTGGCCGGCCGCCAGGGCGGCCAGCGCGAGGAGCTCGCTGGACAGGATGACGCCCTGTCCGCCCACCCCGGCGACGAGCACGTTGGTCACGGCCATGGTCAGGACCTCCCCGCCGGGACCGCGGCTTCGTCGTCGACGGGAACGATGGCGTCCACGGGGCAGAGCTGGGCGCAGATCGCGCAGCCGATGCACTCCCACTCGCGGATGGCCGGGTAGTCACCGGCCCTGACCAGGGCCGGACACCCCGACTCCATGCAGTAGTCGCACTGGATACAGGCCTCTTCCTGCACGCGATAGGGAACGTGATCCCGGCCCCTCTCCTCCGGGAGGAGTGCGCACGCACGCCGCGCGATCACCACCGCGGGTCCCGGGTCGGCCATCGCTTCCTTCACCGCTTTGCGCACGCTCTTCAGGTCCCACGGGTCGACGACGGCGACGTGGCGCACGCCGACGGCCCGGACGAGCGCCTCCAGGTCAACGGCGGGTGCCGGGTCCTTCTGAAGCGTGCGCCCGGTGCCCGGATGATCCTGGTGCCCGGTCATGCCCGTCGTGCCGTTGTCCAGGAGGAGGACGGTGACCGGCACCCGGTTGTAGACGGCGCTCAGCAGCCCGGAAAGACCACTGTGCAGAAAGGTGGAATCTCCGATGACGGCCACCACCCGCTCCTCCCCCGCGCTCATGAACCCGGCGGCGTTGCCGATGCTGGCACCCATGCAGAAGGTCGTATCGACCGCCGACAGGGGAGGAATGCAGCCCAGCGTGTAGCAGCCGATGTCCCCCGTCACGACGGTCTTGAGCTTCCGCAGCGCGCTGAACGTCCCGGAGTGGGGACAGCCGGCGCACATCCTGGGCGGGCGGGGCAGCAGGGCCACATCCCCACCGAAGTCTCCGGGCAGGGTGGCCCCGTGGAGTCCCCTGTCCACGAGGTCGGCGCTGAGCTCCCCGATGTTCGTGAAGCGCTCCTTGCCCACCACGTTGTGGATGCCCAGGGCGGCCATGCCCTCTTGGATGAACCCCTCGCTCTCCTCCACCACGAAGACCGTCTCGAACCGGGCGCAGAACGCCTTCAACATCTTCTCGGGGAGGGGATGGACCATGCCGAGCCGCAGCACCGTGGCGTCCGGAGCGACCTCCTTCACGTATTGATACGGCGTTCCGTGCGTGACGACGCCGACATCCCTCGACCCTTCCTCGATGAAGTTGCCTCCCCACGTCTCGCAGAACTCCCGTAGCCGACCCAGCTTGGCCTCCAGCTCGGGGCGACGGAAGCGAGCGTAGACCGGGATCGCGAACCGGCGGGCGTCCCGCTCGAACGCCCTCCGCTCCCTCTCCACGCGAGCGCCCGTCTCCACGATGCTGCGCGTGTGGGCCAGGCGCGTGGTGGTTCGGAACATGACCGGGGTCGCGAACCGCTCGCTCAACTCGAACGCGAACGCGATCATTTCCCGCGCCTCGGCGGCGTCGGAGGGCTCGAGGACGGGTACTTTGGCTACCTTGGCCAGATAGCGGCTGTCCTGCTCGTTCTGCGAGGAGTACATGCCCGGGTCGTCCGCCACCAGGACCACGAAGCCGGCGTTCGTGCCCGCGTAGGGAAAGACCATGAAGGGGTCGGCCGCGACGTTGAGGCCCACGTGCTTCATGGTGACCAGCGTGCGCACGCCGCCGAGGGCCGCCCCCATCCCTTCCTCGAACGCCACCTTCTCGTTGGTGGACCAGTGGGCGTCCACCCCCTCATAGCCCGACAGGTCTTCCAGGACTTCCGTGCTGGGTGTGCCTGGGTATCCCGTAGCGAAGCGCACCCCGGCCTCCCAGGCCCCTCGGGCGATCGCCTCGTTGCCGGACATGAGCCTCTTCGCCATCCCTACCTCCTTGCGTCGCGAGTACCACGGGCGGAGATGGGAGGGCCGTCCGGGAGCCTCGTCCGATCCTCGGCTCCCTGCACTTCCCGTACGTTATGCTCGCCCCGCGGTCCCGGGCAACGGAGACGATCCGGGGGAAGCGGGACACGCATGATGGACGCTCGTCGCCGTCTTGTGTATCGCAACGACTCGTCGCCTATTGTCCCGTCCGCTTTCGGAATGACCCTCAGCCTCCACGTGGGCGCACCATGACTGCCCTCCGTCGCCTCTGCCTTCCGCTCATCGTGGCCCTGGCCGCGCTCTCGTCTCCGCTCCTGGCCCAGCGCCAGCCGGGCCACCCGATCGGCAAGGTCACGACGATCGGTAACCTGATCGCGCTCCAGCTCGACAGCGGAGCCGTGGCTCCCGCGCGTCTCTTCGACCTCGACCATCGGACGCTGCGCTTCACGCCGGAGGACGGAGGGTATCGGATCGAGACCGTCCCGCTGCGGTGGGATTCCGACCTCGGGCCGGAGCTCCGCGGAGGCACGGTCGCGCTCCACGACTTCACCTTCCCGTTCTCCGGGAAGAGATGGGACAGCCTGAACGTCGCCATCGGCGCGATCACGTTCGGCGCCATGGCGCCTCGGCGAGGACCCGGGAGAGGCGGGCCGCCGGTCGGCAATCGTACCGGGGCCGGATTCTCGGCCCGGGACGGATTCGCGATGCAGCGCTATCCCCTGCTCCAGACCGTGGGTCGCACGTTCATCAACATGATCCCGGGCATCGCGGCCTTCGTGAAGCCCAACATGAGGGGACAGCGCTACGAGAAGGAGCTCGGCGACCGCGCTGTGGTGACCTGGACTCTCACCGAGCCGTACGGCACGATCCAGTCGTTCACGTGGACCCCGACCGTGAACCGCATCCAGGCCGTGCTGCACGAGAACGGCGTGATCGAGCTCTCCTACAACGATGTCTCCGCCCGTGACGCCGTGGTCGGCGTCTTCCCGAGGGTCGAGGGCGGAGTCCAGAAGGCGATCGCCACGATCCCCGACGGCGAAGACGCCGGCGTCGCGCCCAACCTCGACGTGAAGAAGGTCACGCTTTCGAGCGTGGACGGCCTCTTCCTCGAGGCCACCATCCACACGCGCGGAGCCGTCCTCCCGGAAGGGGATCCCGGGATCGCCGGCGTGACGTACCGCATCGCGCTCGACACGCACGCGCGCACGTCCAGCGACCTCTCCAGGGCGACGGTCGTGTGGACGATCCGGGGAACGGCGGCTCGACGCTTCGGAGGACGCAGGTCGATGCCGCCCCGCTACTTCGCCTCCGGCGAGGGCGTCGAGCCCGGGGTGAGCGTCGCAGGGAACACGATCTCTGTCCGGGGCATCCTGCCCTCGGAGCTCGCCGGCGTGAAGGAGGTGTCCGTCTCGGCCGACGCCGCTGCCGGCGATCCCTCGCAGGTGGCGGATCGAGTAGACGCGGAGCGAGTGGCGCTCACGGGCATTCGCTCGCCCGAAGTGGACCTCTCGTCCATGACGGCGAAGGACGGAGTGTTCCCGGTCGCGTATGAAGGATTCCACTGGCCCGCAATCCCGCGCCCGACGGACGTAGCCTGCTCGGTCATCTCGGCGCTCGGCGACAAGTTCGATTTCATCGCGTCGTACTCCGATTTCCGCGTCGACAACCCGGAGGGCGGCACGCCCAGCACCGGTCCGCGCGGCGGCAACGTGACCGGCATCGGAACGCGCACCAACGGGCTGGAGGACTACTGCAGCAAGGGCGAGCTCCAGTGGATGTACGTCGAGCCCGTCTCGACGTCCGCGGTCCAGTTCGACGAGCGCTCGCCGGACGGGTCCATGAAGGACTACGACTACGCGATGTCGCAGATCGGCCACGAGTTGGGTCACCGGTGGGCGGCGAACGCGAACGCGGTCGTGAACGGCGACACGATCCCCCTCGGCCCCGTGCACTGGGCGGCGGGCGTGGACCTTCCCGCCGCGTTCCCGTACTCCCGCCCCTATGAGGCCGACGCGATGGGCGGCAGCACGTGGAAGGACAACGGCGACGGCACCTGGACGCAACTCGACCGCGACTACTACTCACCCGCGAAGGGATACTCCTGGCTCGGTCTCTACCTCATGGGCCTGGCCCGGCCCGACGAGGTGAAGCCCTTCTTCATCCTGCGTAACCTCAAGCGCACCGGGAAGCAGGACGCCAACGGGCACCCGATCTGGACGGGCGACAAGACCGTCGTGACGATCCAGGACGTGATCGCCGCGATGGGACCGCGCGAGCCGGACTTCGATCATTCCCAGAAGAAGTTCAACACGGCCATCGTCGTCATGACGATGCCCGGCGAGCAGCCGACCCAGAAGCTCATCGACGGGGCGAGTGCCATCGCCCGGCACTGGATCGCCTTCTGGACCAAGACGACCGGAGGGAGGTCAGTGATGACGGTGAGCCCGAAGTGAGCAGGTAGGAGCCCGGCCCCGGCAGGGGCATCATCACCCGAGGTGATCGACATGTCGGCAAGACCCGTTCTGCGCGCGTCGCTCCCCCTGCTTCTGGCCGTGGGCGCCGCAGCCTGCGCCGCGACCGGGGGCCCGGCGAGGCCCGTCGCCCCCGCGCCCGTGGGCCCGGCGAGGCCCGCCTACCTGGACACGTCGCGGTCCATCGACGCCCGCGCGCGCGACCTCCTCGCCCGCATGACGCTCGAGGAGAAGGTGTCCCAGACCCGCTACGACGCGCCCGCCGTACCGCGGCTCGGCATCCCCGCGTACGACTGGTGGAGCGAGGCGCTGCACGGGGTGGCGCGCGCGGGCAAGGCGACGGTGTTTCCGCAAGCGATCGGCCTGGCAGCGACGTTCGACGACTCGCTCGTGCACAGCGTCGCGGTGGCGATCTCGGATGAGGCGCGCGCGAAGCACGCGGCGTTCGTACGGCGCGGCCGGCGCGACATCTACGAGGGGCTGACCTTCTTCGCTCCCAACATCAACATCTTCCGCGACCCACGCTGGGGACGGGGGCAGGAGACGTACGGGGAAGACCCGGTGCTGACGGCGCACATGGGTGTGGCGTTCGTGCGCGGCATGCAGGGCGACGACCCGCGTTGGCTGAAGACGCTCGCCACGTCGAAGCACTACGCGGTGCACGACGGGCCCGAGCCGGAACGTCACGTCATGAGCATGGATCCCAGCGAACAGGACCTGTGGGCAACGTACCTGCCGGCGTTCGAGGCCACCGTGCAGGCGGGCGCCGCGTCGGTGATGTGCGCGTACAGCGCGTTCCGCGGGACGCCCGACTGCGCGAGCCACACGCTCCTGGGCTCGATCCTGCGCGGGCGCCTGGGCTTCGGCGGCTACGTGGTGAGCGACTGCTGGGCGCTGGACGACTTCTACCGGACGCACCACTTCACGGACACACAGGTGAAGGCGGCCGCACTGGCTCTGAACGCCGGCACGGACCTGAACTGCGGCGACACGTACCCGAAGCTCGTGGACGCCGTGCACCAGGGCCTGGCCTCCGAGGCCGCCGTCGACACGGCGGTGCTGCGGCTGCTGCGCGCGCGCCTGCGTCTCGGGCTGTTCGCCGACTCCGGCGCGCTGCCGTGGGACACGATCCCGTACGACGACGTCGCCTCGCCCGCGCACCGTGCGCTCGCCCTGAGCGCGGCACGGGAGTCCATCGTGCTGCTGAAGAACGACGGCGTGCTGCCGCTGTCCAGGTCGCTCGGCACGGTGGCCGTGATCGGGCCGGACGCCCGGGCATACGATGTGCTGGTTGGGGAATACAACGGGACACCGGTGGCACCGAGCTATCCGGCGGAGGCGATCCAACACCTTCTGGCACGATACGGAGGGCGGACCCTGTACGCCCAGGGAAGTGATTTGGCGCCCGGCGTTCCAAGATTTGTGAGGGTGCCCCCCGACCGGCTGACGCCCTCCGGTACGAGCGGGTCCGGGGACGCGGAGGGAGGTGGACTGCGGGGAGAATATTTCGGGGACCTGGACTTTCGAGGCTCCCCCGTTTTCACCCGGGTGGACAGCGTGGTCGACTTCACGTGGCTGGACGACACGCCGGTGACGGGGCAGCTCGCCGACAGCTTCTCGGTGCGGTGGACCGGGCGGCTCACGGCGCCGGTGACAGGCTCATACCGGATCGCGCTCACGGCCATGAACGGCGCGAAGGTGTGGTTCCAGGACTCGCTACGCACGGACTTCACGGACCGGCACACGCCCGACACCCGGACCTTCGACGTGCGGATGGTGGCGGGACAGTCCTACCCGGTGCGCATCGACTACATCAACTACGGGCCGAACCCGGAGGCGCACCTGGAGTGGTCGGTCCCCGGGCGTGATCTGGAAGGCAAGGCGCTCGCGGCCGCCCGGCAGGCGGACGCGGTGGTGCTCGTGCTCGGGCTGTCGCCGAGCCTCGAGGGGGAGGAGAGCGACGTGGAGGTTCCGGGCTTCGACCGTGGCGATCGCACCACGCTGGGGCTGCCAGCGCCGCAGCAGGCGTTGCTCGAGAAGGTGGCGGGGCTGGGCAAGCCGACCGTGCTCGTGCTGATGTCGGGAAGCGCCGTGGCGGTCCCGTGGGCGGCCGAGCACGTGAACGCGATCGTGCAGGCGTGGTACCCGGGCGAGGCGGGAGGGGAAGCGCTCGCGGACGTTCTGTTCGGCGACGCGGATCCGGCCGGACGGTTACCGGTGACGGTCTATCGGTCGGTGCACGACCTGCCGCCGTTCGAGGACTACGACATGGATGGGCGCACGTACCGCTACTTCCGGGGAACACCGCTCTACCCGTTCGGCTACGGCCTGAGCTACACGACGTTCTCGTACTCCAACCTGCGCGTCCCCGACCGTCCGACGGGCGGCCCAGCCGACAGCGTCGCCGTGGATGTCACCAACACGGGCGCACGCACGGGCGATGAGGTGGTGCAGCTCTACGTCGCGCATCCCGACGCGCCGTTCCGGGTTCCGGTCCGGGCGCTGAAGGGCTTTGCGCGCCTCCACCTGACGGCGGGAGAGACGCGGACCGTGCGGTTTCCTCTGAGCCGGGCGGCGCTCAGCGTGATCGACCCCGCTGGAAGGTCCGTCCTGCTGGACGGAGCCGTGACGATCTCCGTGGGCGGCGAACAGCCGGGCCAGGCGGTGACCGCGGCGACGACCGGCGTTCTGGAGCGGACGGTTCACGTCGGGCCGTAACGGCGTGAGGCGGCCCCGGTCTCCGGGGCCGCCTCAGCCGTGTCGACTCTTCCACGCTCGCCGCGGCGCCCCCTCGGCGCTGCGGCTCCCGGCTCACTTCATCTCATCGACCTTCTTCTTCTTCCAGGGCCAGAAGACAACGACGTACATGACGCCCAGCGCGACGAGCAGAATACCCCACCACACGCCGGCATGGAGGCCCGGCAGCACGACGTCGGGCTCATGGCCGGCGCCCAGGAGCTGCGGAACGCTCACGATGAAGATGATGAACCCGTAGATCGTCAGCAGTGAGCCGATGAAGAACCAGATCGAGATTCTGTTGTCATCCATCTATCCATTCCCCCGATGCGTTCGTGGCTCTTACCAGAAGATGATCTGCAGAATGATGAAGGCGGTAAAGACCACGCCGGCCCAGAAGATCGGCCTCTTGACCAGCGGGAGGTCCCCTTCGGACGGGAGCTCGGTGCACCCTCGCACCAGACCCACCAATTCGGCTTCGGGCTTGGGCTTCGTCACGAAGCTCACCAGGATGGTGACCACCACGCAGATGATCCACGACCACAGGGCCCTGTACATGTCTTCGGCCATTGCCTTCGCGTCGGGCGAGCCGGTGATGATGGTCAAGGCTGCCGGATCGAGTCTCACCCACAGCCACATGCCGACGGATGAGCCCATGCCGGCGAGGAGTCCCCAGAACCCACCGGCGGCCGTCATTCGCTTCCACAACATCCCGAGGATGATCGTCCCGAACAGAGGAGCGATGAAGAAGCTGAACAGCGCCTGCACGTAGTCCATGATGCTGGCGGACTGCTCCACCAGATAGGCGGTGCCGATGCTGACGATGACGCCGATGAACGTGGTCCAGCGCCCGATCCTGACGTAGTGGGCGTCGCTCACTTCCTTATGCGTCAAGGCGGTGTGGATCGGCCTGTAGATGTCGTAGGTCCACACCGTCGCGAACGCGCTGACGTTGCCCGCCATACCCGACATGAATCCCGCGATGAGCGCGGTGATGCCGAGACCGAGCAATCCGGGGCCGAGATAGCGCGCCATCATCAGGGGCAGGATCTCGTTGTAGCTCGCGGCACCCGTAGCCGCCGCCTGGCTCTGCCCTACCAGCCCCGGCATCACGGCCAGACCGATGAGCCCGGGAAGGATGACGATGAAGGGCACCAGCATCTTGAAGCCGGCGCCGATGACCGGAGCCATCTTGGACGACCGCAGATCGCGCGCGGACAGCACTCTCTGGACCACGAGGAAGTCGGTCGTCCAGTATCCGAAGGAGATCACGAATCCCAAGCCGAACACGATCCCGATCCAGTTGATGCCCATCGGATTGGCGGTGTAGCTACCCAGCGTGCTCCACATGTGGGTGTAGTTGCCGCTGACGTTCTGATGGATCTTGGCGACCATCCCGCTCCAGCCACCGACCTCGATCATGCCGATGATCGGGACGAGGAGCGCGCCCAGCCAGATGAGCATGAACTGCAGGACTTCGTTGAAGATCGCCGAGAGAAGGCCGCCGAGGACGACGTAGACCATCACGGTGATCGAAGAGACCCAGATGCTGAAGTTCAGGTCCCAGCCGACGACGACCTTCATGACGAGCGCCATGGCGAACATGTTGACGCCGCTCATCAGGACGGTCATGAAGGCGAACGAGATCGCGGCCAGCATGCTCGATCCCTCTCCGTATCTCAGCTTGAGGTAGCCCGGGACGGAGTGGGTCTTCGAGATGTAGTAGAACGGCATCATGATGATGCCGAGGAAGAGCATCGCCGGGATCGCGCCGATCCAGTACCAGTGAGCGGCGAGAATGCCGTACTGATACGCCGACGCGGCCCAGCCCATGAGCTCGAGCGAACCTAGATTCGCGGAGATGAAGGCCAGGCCGGCGATCCACGCTGTCATCTGCCTGCCGGCAAGGAAGTAGTCGTCGCCCGTCTTGGTGAAGTGCATCAGGTAGTACCCGATGCCCAAGACCAGCGCGAAATACAGCGCGATGATCAAGATATCGGCCCAACCCAGCGTCGCGATGCTGGTCTGGCCGGCGGCGGCAATGAGAAATGGGATTCCGAGACCGGACATTAAGATGGTCCTCTTCCTGGATTTTGAGTCGGAGGAGAGTAGACGGACGGTGCCCCGGCGGCAAGCTCTGGGCCCATGACCGCGTCCGCAGGAGGCGTGCGCCGCGGGGGGCGGGCGTCAGTTCATGCTGGGGTCGAACGGCATCTGGGACAGCCGCCTGTACTCGGGTCCCTTCCGCTGCAGGACGCGGCTCCACAGGGTGTCGGGATCGTCGGTGAAGACGTCGTCTTCGAGCGCCGGATCGAGGATCCACGAGCCCTGCTCCATCTCCATCTCCAGCTGTCCCGGGCCCCACCCCGAATAGCCCGCGAACACACGCGCCCTGCGAATGCCCGGCTGGAGATCCGTCGGGATCTCGCCGATGAGGAAGCCGATGGAGCCGAAGACGAGGATGTCCGCCAGCTCGGGATGAGAGACCTCGGCCAGGAGCACCGCGCTGGACGGCTGAACGGGCCCGCCGTGGAAAAGCAGCGCCCCGGGCGTCACGAGAGAGGCGAGCGGCGGGACAGCCTTCTCGACCGTGACGTCCAGGGGGCGGTTCAGGACGACGCCCAACGCCCCTTCGGCGTTGTGCTCACCGACCAGGACCACGGTGTGGCGAAAGTTCGGATCGTACAGGCCGCCGGCGGAGACCAGCAGATGCCCCTTCAAGCTCTCCATGACGTCATCACGTTTCGACGGTCCCGCTCAGCTCAGCGTTTGATTCACCGAGACTCCGCAGACGGTGCCGCTCACCGAGCCGCCGCCACCCACCGTATTGAACAGGACGGACAGCATCATGGAGCACGAGTTGCTCTGGCCGGTGTCGAAGGCCCACTTGAAGCCCCCGCCGATGCTCATGGACTGCTGCGTGCCCGGCGTGCCGTTCACGAACGAAAACGTTCCCGTCGCAGAGAGGTATGGATCCCCGTTCATCTCGAACCACCCGCCGGACGTGGTCTGGGTGCGGCAGCCGGACAAGGTCTCCGTCATTCCGAGGAGCAGAACTCCGGTCCCGCTGTCGCTGATGGACCCGCTGAGGGTACCCAGGATGTGGATATTCCCGGCCACGTTGCACGTGTGGGTGTAGTCCACCGAAACGTTGACCGCGACCCGCTGTGGCCCGGAGGCCATCGGAGGTACGGCGGACGCCGAGCTGGAATTGGCGCCGTTGGCGGCGGCGGCGGCGACGACCCCGGCCACCCAATTGGCCTGTGCTGACGTGAGCACATTGGTGGGTCCCTGGCTGGTAGTGGAGCTACAGCCGCCTGTCGCGACCGCCACGACAGCGAGCACCCAAACCACGCGCCGGATGGACATGCATGACTCCTCGCGCGGAACGTGTGGGTAGGCGCGGCGTTTCGCGCCGGGCGGGACCTCCGCAGACGGGAGGGGTCCTTCCCCACGTCCCTCCTCCAGAATACTGCTTGGCCGGGTTGGGTGGCCATAGGGAGTCTTCCGCTCCGTTCACCACGGTCTCCGACGATGCGCCCAAGACCCCGAAACCATCCGACGTCGTTCCATGCGGCGGCCCAGAGCGGAAAGCCCGGGCCCGCTCATGGCTCCGGAGGGGGCCACCATCACGACCCGCTCGCACCATGACTGCCGGACGAAGGCGAGAAGGCGCTGGCGTGATCGGGGCCCGTCGGGACATCATTGTACCCTCGTTGGCGGCCTCCGCGGTCGTATTGGCCGTGATGGTCGCCAATCCCGACGTTGATCTCGTTGTCGTTGTGGCCCCAACCCCCGAGTCGCTTGGATGCCTGCTTCGTGGATACGAAGGCTAGGCTTCACCTTGATCGAGATGCTCATCGTCGTCGTGATCATGGGCACGCTGGCCGCGTTGGCGACGTCGAATTTCGCGCAGGCGCGTAATCGAGCCATGGTGGCGAGAGCGGAGGGCGACATCAACGCCCTGGAGTGGGATATCCAGGACTACTTCCTCGACAAGGGATCCTACCCCGCTGACCTGGCCGCCATCGGGCGGGCGGGCCTGTTGGACCCGTGGGGACACCCCTACGTCTATCTGCCCATTACGGGAAAGGGGAAAGGAGGCTTCCGGAAGGACCGCTTCCTGGTCCCCATCAACAGCGACTACGATCTCTACAGCATGGGCGCCGACGGAAAGAGCAGTGCTCCTCTGACGGCCAAAGCCAGCCAGGACGACATCATCCGTGCCAACGACGGAGGCTTCGTGGGCCTGGCCTCCGACTTCTGATGGACTTCCGCCTCGGACTGCTGAAGACGCGGGTCGCCCGCCGCGTGCTGGCGCTCTTCGTCGCGGGCGCGCTGGTCCCCGTGCTCGTCATGGGCGGCCTTTCCTTCCTCGCGGTACGCGGCCAGCTCGAAAGCGCGAGTGAGGACCGACTGGAGCGGCTCGCCGCCAACGCCGGGCAGTCCCTGGTTCAGCAACTGCGCATGGCGGAGGCCACGCTGGGGCGGCTCGCCCTCGTGGTCAAGCTGGACAACGGTGAGGTTCCGGCCCTGAACGCGATGGTACCGCCCGTCGTCGAGGCTCTCGCCGTCGTCCCGGACGGCGGCCACCCTCGTCCGATCGTCGGTACGATCGAGGGAGTCCCCCGCTTGGACTCGAGGCTCCTGGCCCACCTGGCCGAGGGGAAGATGGTCCTGCAAGCGGTGAGCAAGCCCCGCCGGCTTCTGGCCGCCATGGCCCTCGACACCGCCAACTTGAAGGCGGGCATCCTCTGGGCTCGGCTGACACCTGATTCCATCTGGGGGCCCGCCAACCAGTTCACCGCCCTCAGCACGCGGGCGGATTTCTGCGTCCTGGTGGGGGAGGCGGACCAGGACATGTACTGCGAGTCGGGGACGGACGGCGTGGCCAAGGCCTTTCGCGCCGCGCGGGTCGGCAACAGCCACATGGGAGTCCTCCGGGCCAGAGTCGACGGCAGAAACCTCATCACCGGGTACCGGAGGTTCGTTCTGGCCGTGCCGTTCGCGACTCCCCGCTGGACGGTGCTCGTGAGCGAGTCCCAGGAGAGCGTGTACGCTCCGCTGAGCAGCTTTGAGTTCTCGTTCCCCGTTGCGCTCCTCTTCGGGATCTCGGCCGTCCTTCTGCTGGCCAACGTGCAGGTGCGGCGCACCATGGACCCCCTCGTCGCCCTTGAGGCGGGCACGCGCCAGATCGCCGCGGGAGACCTCGGGACGCGGATTCGGGTCACCAGCCGCGACGAGTTCCGGGCCCTGGCCGACTCCTTCAACCGGATGGCCGTTCACCTCGGAGTCCAGTTCCATCAGATCGAGGCGGCGAGGGCCATCGACCAGGCGGTGCTGCTTGCAGGATCGGAGGACGAGGTGGTACGGGCGCTTCTCTCCCACTTCGGTGAGGTGGTGCCCAGCCGAGGCGTTGCGGTGCTTCTCGTCGATGACGCGGTCTCCGGCGCCGCACACGTCCGTAGTCGGATGTCCGACGGGGAGGGGAGATCCGCCCCTCTCCGGCTGAGCCAGGGCGACCTGGCCTGGCTCCACGAGCAGCCGGACCACCGGATCACGTCGGGGGGGCAGCCCCTTCCGAGCTTCGCGGATGGCAGCGGCTCGTCGGGGACGGACGCCGTCACGGTCGTGCTCCCCTTCACGGTCCAGGATCAGGTGCGGGGAGCCCTCTGGTATGAGGCCCCGGACGGAGTGGCACCCGACCCCGAAGATGTACAGCGGGCGAGGCGCATCGCTGACCAGGCGGCGGTGGCCCTCGACGAGCTACGTCTGGTGGGGGAACTCAAGGAGCTGAGCTGGGGCGCGCTCCGAGCCCTCGCGAGGGCCATCGACGCCAAGTCCGAGTGGACGACCGGTCACTCCGAGCGCGTCACAGAGCTGGCTCTGGACATGGCTCGGGAGTTGGATGTGGGAGAAGACAAGCTGGAGATCCTCAACCGGGGCGGGCTTCTCCACGACATAGGGAAGATCGGCGTGCCCGGCCGGATTCTGGACATGGCGCACACGTTGTCCCCGGAGGACCGAGCGATCGTCGATCAGCACCCCGTCATCGGCGGACGCATTCTCGAGCCCATCCATGCCTTTCGGCCCTCCCTCCCGATCGTGACCCAACATCATGAGCATTGGGACGGAACCGGGTATCCGGAGGGCCTCGCAGGCGAGCAGATCGACCTCCTCGCCCGCATTCTGACGGTTGCCGACGTGTACGACGCCATGGCATCCGACCGGCCCTACCGGCCCGGCTTGGATCCTGCGGAAGTGGTCCGGCACATCGAGAAGGGCCGGGGAAGCCATTTCGATCCAAGAGCCGTGGACGCGTTCCTGAGCGTCCTGGCCCGGCGGGGCGGCACCCCACCTACCGACCCCGGATCCGCCGATGAATAGGCCGACACATCCAAGCGCGAGTGGCCCGCGCTGGTTTCCCGACCCGCCCCGCGAGGAGCGGCACCTCTGGATCGTCCCTCTGATCGCGGTCGCCGCCGTTCTCGCGTACCTCCTCGTGATGAACCTGAGAACGCCGCTGCCTGGAACGAGCTTGACGGAACCCCCTCCCGAGGCTTTGGGTCGATGGACGACCAAGGATCCGCGTTACGCACAGCGGGCTCTGGTGGTGAGCACCGACTCCGTGACGCTGGACGTGGGGCCCGGCCAAGCGCCGCGCAGGGGGATCATCCGCTCGGTCCGGCGTTGGAAGGAGGGAATCCAGGTCGTGTTGCGCATCGAGTACGATGCCGGAGACGGCGTCGAGGCCTTGGAGATGCTCTGGCAGGGCCCCGACTCGATGCGGCTCCGCCATCCACCCGAGATCCTCTGGACACGGCAGCACTGACCCACCCGCCGACTTGCTGGCCTCGGGAGCACCGGATGGCCGGAAGGGACATGGACCGGCTTCAACTCCGGGCCGTCCACGCCTCCGCGTGCGACCGGATCCGCTTCAACATCGCCCCTAGCCCGTTGGCCCGGCTGGGCGACAGATGCGTCCGCAGCCCCGTCCGGTCCAGAAAATAGAGGTCCGCCTCCATGACGTCGCGCGGTGGGTGCCGGTCCAGGACACGCAGGATGAGCGCGATGATCCCCCTGGTGATCATGGCATCCGAGTCGGCGGCCAGGCAGAGCCTTCCGTCCACGAGATCGGCGCGGATCCAGACGCGGGACTGACACCCGGGGACGGCGTACTCATCCGTGCGCATGCCGTCGTCGGGAACAGGCAGGTCCCGCCCCAGGCCTACCAGGTACTCATACTTGGCAAGCCAGTCCTCGAGTCCACTCATCTCGGCGATGATCTCGTCCTGGACAGCGTCCATGGACTCGGGCCGAGGGTGGCTGCCGGCGTCCGTCACGGGGCGGCCGGCTCGGGAATGCCCGTCTCGATGGGATTGGACGGGTCGTTGCTCCACTCGAACCATCCGCCGTCGTATACCGAGACACGGGGCCAGCCCAGCAGCCAGGCGTTGTACAACGCTTCGCTGCCCCGCCACCCGGTACCGCAGTAGAACGCGTTGTGCTTGTCCGGGGTGACGCCGATGCGCTTCCACGATGCCTCGATCTCGTGGAACTCCCGGGTGGTGTGGTCCAGGTTGCGGTAGTTCTCCATGTGGTAGGCGTCGCTGCCGCAGTCGCCGTACACCGAGCCGGGAATGCGTCCCTTCTTCTCGATGTAGTTGTAGCCGCTGACCTCGCCGATGTACTCGGGCCAGCTTCGCACGCTCACCAGGTTCGCGTCCGCGGACGCCAGGATCTCCTTCGCCTCAGGGAGGTCCACCGCCAGCTCCGGGTGCCCGGGAACGTCAGCCCCGAAGTCGTCGACGGGGTGGCGCTCGCCCTCCTCGTTGGTAACCTGGAGACCGGCATCGAGCCACGCCTGGAGCCCGCCGTTGAGCATCCTCACGTCCTTCACGCCGGCCCACAACATGATGAAGGCGCAACGGAAGGCGCCCAGGTGGCCGGCGCTGCTGCCAGGAAAGGGATCGGCATTGTCGGGAAACGAGAACCGACCGTACAGGATGACGGTGCTGTCCGTCGTGATCCCCAGTTTCTGCAACGCTTCCCGGACCTCGGCCGGGGAGCGTCGATTCCACGTTTCGGAAGACTCGAGGGTGTTGGTGTCCACGTCGATGGCGCCCGGGATGTGGCCCTCCTCATAGGCTCCCCGGTTGCGGTAATGGGCGTGGCAGACGATGACGTTGCCGCCGTCGAATTCCGGAGCCGTTCCCTCGGACATCAGTTGGCTCAGCCACTCCGCGGACACCAGGTGTCGGTACCGGGGCAAGCGCTCCATCGGCAGCGCGTCGGCGGCGCACCACTCCTCCACGAGGTCGTGATAGACCTGAACCCGTTCGTAGCCCGCCCGTCCGAAGAGTCGGGCCACCTGGTCGGTCTCGTGCTCATCGTAGCCGTAGACGATGACCGGGTGCTCGGGACGGATCTCCTTGGCGCGCACGATCTCGATCCAGTCCATGTAGCCGGACCATTTGAAGGGCAGCGTGCGTGCGCCCCGGATATGGCCGCCTCTCGCCTCCCCCTGGAGCCGCCAACCGTTGTAGGCGTCGATGGGGCGGACGTCGACGAGTTGCACCTTCGGGTCGGCGAGCAGGTCGCGAAGGGCGTGCGTGGACAGACGGGAGGGTCGGTCGGCCATGGAAATCATCGGGTATGTGAGGGTCAGCGTGCCAGCAGGCCGCGCCAGGAGGCCCTGTACGATACCGATTTTGCCGATACTGAACGAGGTCGTTCCCCACGAGACCCAACCTCGACTCGACCCCTGTGGGTAGCGAGCGGCTCATCTGGCCCGA
>CAZFIS010000058.1:18119-21596 GCA_964519125.1 uncultured Gemmatimonadaceae bacterium
CTAAGGCACCGGAGAACCCAATCGCAGATTGTGGCGGAGGATCGCTTGCTGCGTGCGACCGGTGACGGCGTGAGGCGCGATCCGACCGCAATGCCCGATGCCATCCGCAGGTACGCAGAGACCATGGCACCACGACGTGCGGCTCTTGGTGAGGGGGCAGCCCAGGCTGGTGTATTCCAGAACCTTGGTCCGTGGACGCCGGCTGACTCGGCGGGTGGCCATTCGTCTAGTTCCTTTGGCGTCCCCATCGGGGGTTCGCCGGGATCGATGGAGTCATCGATGCAAGACCATTCCGACGCTTGATCATAACAGAACCAGCAGGAAGGAGGCGCCGCAGGCGAGCGGGGGCGACTTGGAACCACGGCCGCGGCGTCATCCGGTCCCGGAAATGGGCTGCGGCGAGCTGATCATCCGCGTCACCGATGCTCCCCTGCATGACCAGGGCACACAACTCCTCGGGCGGCACATCGGATTCGCCGTCCCTCGGGGGTGGCCGCCCGTAAGCAGAGCCCGGCCTTCTTCGGCGTCCGAACGGTTGCCGCGCGTGGAGCAGCGTTCTACCGTGCCTGCCAGCCCGACGGAGCGCCCCGGGGATGCGGTCGTTCCTTTCCTTCCCTCCACACGCCGAGCCAACGTGCAACGTAGCCGTCCCGACAGCCGGCTCGGTGACCTCCGCGTCCCGGCCGAAGGCTCACCCGGAGCCGGCCTCCCAACGGACCCCGATCCGTCCCGCCCCGATGTCTCGATCGTCCTCCCGGCCCGCAACGAGGCCGACATCATCGAGGGCTCGGTCCGTCGCGTCTCCGAGGTCCTGGCCCGCCTCGGGCGGGCCTGGGAGATCATCGTCGCCGACTCGGCCTCCGAGGACGGGACCGGAGAGCGGGTCCGGCGGATCCAGGAGCCGAACGTGCGGTTGGTGCGTGTCGCGGAGCCCGGGAAGGGCGCGGCGATCGGCGCGGGACTGCGGGCGGCGCGAGGCACCTACGTCGGCTTCCTGGACAGCGACCTGGAGATCGAGCCGGAAGAGCTACCTGGCTTCGTCCGAGCCCTCGACGAGGGCGCGGAGGCCGCGATCGCGTCCAAGACCGACCGCGACGGCACTCGGCCGCTCCGGCGTCGCCTGTCCACGGCCATCTACAACGGGCTCGTACGGATCCTGCTCGGCACGCCCTACGCCGACCATCAAGGCGGAATGAAGCTGTTCCGCGGAGACGCGGCGGGCCTCGCGCGGTCGGTGGAGTGTCCGGGCTGGTTCTGGGACACGGAAGTCCTCGTCGCCCTGGTCCGGCATGGCTGCCAGGTGCGTGAGATTCCCGTGACGGCCAGGACGCAGCGCGCGGGCCGCCTCATGATCGTCCCGGTGACGCTCGAGTTGCTGAAGGGATTGGGCCGCCTCGCGCGCTCGCGGCTACGGGGCGGTAATGTCTCGGAGCCCGGAAGAGCGTCCGAACCAGAGGGCTCGGGCGAGCGGGTCGCGCGGCGCCGCTGGCCCCTGCTCGTCGCGCTGGGGTGCGTCGCGGCGATCGTCGGGCTGTTCCACCCCCGCCTGCTCCTCACCGACTCAACACCCGCTGGCTACGACCTCAGCGGGCACGTCTATCCACTCTGGTTGGGCGTGCGACAGTTGCTGCACACCGGCCACATCCACGGCTGGAGCCACGGCTGGTTCGCGGGCTTTCCCCTCTTCTATTTCTACTTTCCGCTTCCGGCCTACGTCACCGCCGCGCTCACGCCCCTGCTCGGTTTCTCACCCGCGTTCAAGGTGATGTCGGTCCTGGGCGTGGCCGCCCTGCCCCTGGCCGCCTACTGGCTGCTGTGCGAACTCCGTCTCGGACAGGTGGCGACGGTGACGGCCACGGTGGTCGCATCCGGTTTCGTGTTCACCCGCTACGTGAATCTCGGCGGCAACATCCCCTCCACCCTGGGCGGGGAGTTCGCGTACGCGCTTTCGCTGACCTTGTCGCTGGCCTACTTGGCCGCGCTGGCTCGCGCGATCAGGAGGCCGGGCGACGTCGGCGCGATGGGGCTGGCGGCGGTCCTCCTGGCGGCGACCGCCCTCTCGCACACGATCACGACGCTGGCGGTGATCGTCGGGGTCGCGCCACTCGTTCTCGAGAGACGAAGCCGGATGCCCGTGTTGGCTTCCTGGACGTTGGGGTTCCTGCTGACTGCGTTCTGGTCCGTCCCGTTCCTTGCCCGCTCGGGCTTCATGTGGTCCCCGTTCCCCGGCAGCACGCCCATCGGACCTCACGCCCTGCCGTTGTCCGTTGCGGTCGTGGTGCCTTCCGCGTTGGGCGGCCTGTGGGCGCTGCGCCGCTCACGCCTCGCGCAGATCCTCGCCTGGATCGGGATCGGGAGCCTTCTCGCCGCGACCCTTCCACTGCGCGCTTTCCTCTCGCTGCGGTTCCTTCCCTACTGGTACCTGGTCCTCTTCCTCTTCGCCGGCCTTGGGGCGGGTCTGCTGCTGGAGGCCGCGCTTCGCAGGCGCTCGCCGGCGTGGGCGGTCGCGGCGCTTCTCCTGGCCCTCGTGCCGCTCAACGGCGCGCTTCGTTACGGCTACCTACACGCGTGGGCCGGCCGGGAGTACCGCGGACTCGAGCGTGAGGCAGGCTGGCCCGTTCTCGACGGACTGGCGGACGCGCTTCGTCGTCTCCCGCCCGGCCGGGTCTACTGGGAGGACGACGCCAAGCTCTTCAGCAGCCTCGGATCGAGGCACGTCCTCACGCTCCTCCCTTACTGGGCTCCGGGGCACGACGCCCTGGGCGGTCTCTGGGTGGAGTCTTCTCCCACGGCCGGCACCGTGGCCCGGCTGGATCAGCGGATCGCGAGCGCCGGGCGCGCCGGCGACGGCAACGCGCTCTGGCCCGCTCTCGTGACAGAGATGGGCTCCCTGGCTGTGCGCTACTTCATCACGGTGCATCCCGGCTCCGCCGCCGCGCTCCGGACGGTCCCCGGGGTCCGAACCGTCGGCACGACCGGCCCATTCACCCTGTTCGAGATCCCCGCCGCACCGCTCGTTCAGGCCCCGGCGGGCGCCGCGCCCGCCACCGATATCCACGTCTCCGATGAGGAGATCCGGTTCCGCGCCGCCTCACACGGCGTACCCTACCGCATCGTGGTCTCGTACTTCCCGAACTGGAACGCGGAGGGCGCAACGGGGCCCCGACCCGCCGGCCCGTTCATGAGCGTGGTCCCGACCCGCACTGATGTCCGGTTACGGTTCGGCACCACCTGGGTGGAGCTGCTCGGGACGAGTCTGACGGTGCTGTCCCTGGTGATCCTGGTGGGGATCGCGGCTCGAGCAGGTCGGCCACGGTCGACTTGACCCCTTCGTCCCGTGATGGGGCGCCGCGGTCAGCCCAGCTTCGCCAGCACGCCGTCGGCCACCGCTTTGCCCACCGCCGAACAGGAGGCGGCCCGCTCCTCGCCCACCATGTCGTAGGTGAGGGGCTCGCCCGCCTTCAGCAGATCGACGAC
>CAZFIS010000059.1:0-12597 GCA_964519125.1 uncultured Gemmatimonadaceae bacterium
TCCCCGAGCCGGACACGACCGTCACGTGCCCGAAGGAGATGGCGCTGGCGAACCGGTCCGCCTCGCCCTCGGCGCGCAACGAGAGGGGAAAGTGCGGCAAGCTCGCCTCGAGGCCGAGGCGCCCGAGGTAGCCCGAATCCGCGACCTTCGCGAAATCGCCGCCCGGCCAACTCAGGCCCGCCTCCATGAGCAAGTGGACCTGAGCGGAGGCGGAAGCCGGCACCGCGAGGGCCACGGCGGCCAGGGCCACAGTGGCGGCGTGGAAGGCAAAACCTCTCATGATCGGGAGCCTCGGAGGGTCGGAAATCAGGAGCGGCTCGCGCGCGGCCGTCCGTGCGGGCGCCCATCATGGCACCTCCACCACTGTGACATGGCACCGGGCCCTGGGGCAAGGTCGCGTGCGCCGTCGGAGACCGGGATTCCCTTGCCGAGCGAAGGGGCCGCGCCTATTGATTCCAATTCCAGATGGTCATCCGCATGGTCATCCGCCGATCCTGACATGAGCCTCGAAGCCCCCAGAGTGTCTTCCTGCTCCCGCGTGGCACGCGGCCGCGTAGAGCCGATGCACCCCCGGCGCGGTGTGGTCGTCTCATGGCTCGCCGTGCTGGCGCTCGCGGCATCGAGTTGCCAGTCGGGACCGACGGGTCCGTCGTCTCTCTCGGCGGCGTATCTCTTGTTCAGCGTGGAGCCGCCGATCTACTCCAAGGTGGGTCAGCCGCTGAGCGCGCCGGTGCAGGTCAGCGTCGTCGACGTCGCCGGCCGGACGCTGAGGGGCGCTTCGACCGCCGTGACCATCGCGCTCGGGGCGAACCCGGGCGACGCGAAGCTCTCGGGCACGACGACGGTACCGACCTCGGGAGGCGTGGCCACCTTCTCCGATCTCCGCGTGGATCGGCTCGGCACGTATACGTTGGTGGCAACCGGGTGGAATCTGCCGTCCGCGGCGAGCGCACCGTTCGAGGTCGACCTGGCCTCGCCGGTGGCTGGCGCCGAGGTGGCGGACCGGCGGGTCGTCGGGGTAGGCACGTCGGTGGGTCGGTGAGGACGTCCGGCCTCGTGACCCACGACGACACCCACGTCGCTCCCGCCCTCGCGCCGACCGTCGCGGCATTCACGGACGGGGCGTAGGTTCCTCTCCGCCAGCACGCTCACCTCCACGCCCGGGAGCGCTCACCATTCGCCGCAAGAGCGCGACTCTCCTCGCCCTGGGGCATATCGCCCTCGCGCTCTTCTGCTGGCTCGTGCTGCGCGTCATGATCGTCAGCAACGGCGGAGGGGGGCCGTGGGATTTCTTCTGGCAGAACCTCCCGCTCGTGCTGCTGCGCCAGCAGCCCCTCGAGACGCTCTGGCACATGCACGCGCAACCTCCGCTGTGGAACGCACTGGGAGCGATCCTCGTGCACCTCTTCGGCATCCGGATGATGATCGTGCTCCACGCCCTGAACATCGGCTTCGGCGCGGGCATCACGGTCCTCTCCGCGCTGCTCGTGGACAGGATCACGGGGCGGCGGGGATTCGCGGTGGCCACCGGTGTCCTCGTGGGCCTCCACCCGGCGCTCCTCCTCTTCGAGGCCTACGGGCTCTACACGGTCTTCGTCGCGTTCCTGGTGCTGCTGTCCGCCTTCCTCCTCGCCGAAGCCGTGCGGCGGGACTCACCGGGCCGCGCCGTGGGATTCGTCGCGGCCCTGTCCGCGCTGGCCCTCACGCGCAGCGTCTACCACCCCGTGATCCTGCTGGCCGCCGTCCCGGCGGCGGCGGCGTGCGTGTCGCGCACCTCCCGACGGTACGTCGTGGCGATGGTCGTGGTCGCCCTCCTCCCCTGGGGATGGTACGCGAAGAACGAGATCCAGTACGGCTTCTTCGGAGGGAGCAGCTGGTACGGGATGGGGCTCTGGCGCGTGGTGGAGCTCGACCAGGACGTGGGCCGGATGAACGTCCTGCTGCGCGAGGGAAAGCTGAGTCCCGTGGTCACGAAGCCCCCGTTCGCACCCCCCTCCGAGTACGTCGCCCTGGGCTTCGACCGTACGTCGCCGATCCCGTCGCTCGCGCGCGACGACCTCCACAACATCAACATTCCGGCGATCTCGCGTGCGTACGCCAAGAGCGCCGTAGCAGCCATCGAAGCCTATCCGCTCCACTACCTGCGAAACGTGCTTCACGCGTACGTGCGCTTCACGTCACCGTCCACCACCTACCTCCAGGCCCTGCCCAACCGGGCCCGGATCCTCCCGTTGGCCCGTGCCTACGAGACGCTCCTGGGCCGGCCGGGCGTGAAGCTCTCGAAGGCGGACGACGCGGGAGCGGGAGGCTCGCTTTACCTGATCCTCATTCCGTCGGTTCTCCTGGCGGGGCTCCTGGGGATCGGGAGTCGGCTCCGGCGGAGCGGCCTGGGCCTCGGGCCCCTGAGGCGGGAGGCCGTCGAGCTCTACCTGATCCTGATCGTCGCGTACACGACCGTCGTCGGGTGCACCATGGAGTACGGCGAGAACACCCGCTTCAAGTTCCTGATCGAGCCGGCGCTCGTGGTCCTGACGATGGCGCTGGTGGCTCGATGGAGTCCCGGCGCTCCGTCACAGTCGAGCGCTTCCGAGAATGGGACCTCGTAGGCTTCCTCGGGCGCGCCGTCAGGCGGCGTCCGGAGCCCGCTCGGACCTCGGCGACCCCCCGTGGGTCCGCTTGCGCGCGCGCTTCTCGATCCAGGCAGGTAGCCGGAGCAACATCAGCCCGACGTAGATCGTGCCGAGCAGGATGGGGATGCGCACGTCCGCCTTCACGGACCAGTAGTAGTGGATGACCCCGAGGGCCGCCGTCACGTAGACGAGCCGGTGGATCGTCGTCCACCTCTTCCCGAGCCGGCGGATCGAAGCCTTCGTGGACGTGAGCGCGAGGGGGATCAGCAGCACGAAGCCGGTGAAACCGACCGTGATGTAAGGCCTCTTGGCGACGTCCTGTATCATCCAGCTCCACACCAGCGTCTGGTCGAGCCCGGCCCACACGCTGAAGTGCAGGAACGCGTAGAAGAACGCGAACAGGCCCGTGGGCCTGCGCAACTGGATGATGGGGTTCCACCCGGTGAGGCGGCGCAGGGGCGTGATGGCGAGCGTGGCGAGCAGCGCGACGAGCGTCGTCATCCCCGTGACGTGCTCGAGCTTCTCGATCGGGTTCGCGCCCAGCCAATCGCGGAAGTACCCCGCCACGCACCACGCCAGCGGGGCCAGGCCTCCCAGCCAGAGTGCGACCTTGAGCGCGCGCACCTTCGCCGCTGTGCTCACGCGCCTCCGTCGCTCACCCTCGAGCCCGACCCGCGCCTCAGTACCATTTGGCGAGGTCCATCCCCTGGTACAGGTGGGCCACCTGATCGCCGTATCCGTTGAACATGAGCGTGGGACGCTTGCGCAGCTCCCCGAGCCTGCGCTCGCGCGCCTGGCTCCAGTTCGGATGGTCGACGTGGGGGTTCACGTTGGCATAGAAGCCGTAGGCCTGGGGCCACTGCCGATGCCACGTGGTCTGCGGCATGCTCTCGACGAGCTCGATCTTCACGATCGACTTGATGCCCTTGAAGCCGTACTTCCACGGGACGATGAGACGGAGCGGCGCGCCGTTCTGGTTCGGGAGGCCCAGCCCGTAGACCCCTGTCGTCATGAGCGTGAGCGGGTGCATGGCCTCGTCCAGGCGGAGCCCCTCGACGTACGGCCAATCCAGGACGTCGGTGCGCTGGCCCGGCATCTCGCTCGGCCGGTACACGGTCGTGAACTTCACGAATTTCGCGTTGCCCGTGGGCTCGGCCCGGCCGATGAGCTTGTTGAGCGGGACGCCGCGCCACGGAATCACCATCGACCACGCCTCGACGCACCGCAGCCGGTAGACGCGGTCCTCCATCGCGTACGGCTTCAGGAAGTCCTCGAGATGGTACGTTCCGGGCTTGCCCACCTCACCCGCGACCTCCACGGACCAGGGACGAGGATGAAAATCGCCGGAGTTCTTCGCGGGGTCGCCCTTGCTCGTGCCGAACTCGTAGAAGTTGTTGTACGTGGTGACGTCCTTGTACGAGTTGAGCGGCTCGCCCAGCTCGGACTTCATCCCCTTGAATCGGGGCGGGATCTGGACCTGCTGGGGATCGTCGACTCCGAGGCGTCGAAGCGCCGACGGCGCAGCCGCCAGAGCGGGTGGCACGAGCGCGGCCGCGGCCACGCCGGCGGCGGCCTTCTTGATGAACGCGCGCCGATTGAAGTAGACGTCCTCGGGCGTGATCTCCGAGGAAGGGATGTCGGGCGGTCGGCGGATGATCATGGGTCTCTCCGGGAGGGTTGTGCTGCGCCCCGGTGTCCCCGGCCGCGTACCGGGGCCAGCCTCAGGCTCAACACCCGGAAGCCGCGAGCGGTTCCCTCGGCACGACGCGGGAGAATCGGTTGGTGCTACTCCAGCACCGCGGCCGGCGCCACCCTCAACGCCTCCCGGGCGGCACGCCACGAGGCTGCCACTGCGCTGGCCACGAGCACGGCGGTCACTGCCATGTAGACCGAAACCGGCGGTGCGGGCACGCCGCTCGCCCCTTCGCGCAGGAGCGCGACGAGAAAGGTGCCTCCGAGCATCGCGCCGAACGCTCCCCACAGAGAGGTCCGGAGGGTCCCGCCGAGCGCATGTCGGAGGAGCCGTCCGTCCGTGGCACCCAGCGCCCTCCGAATCGCCAGCTCGCGGAACCGGCGCCGGGTGATCTGGCGGGACGTCGCGTGCATGCCGTGGATCGCCAGGAGAAGTGCGAGCAACGCGAGAACGAGCGATGCCCGCTCGGCCCAGACGAGCGGGGCGGCGGCCCGAGCGCGTCGCTCCCTGAGCGTGGACGCCGGCCCCGGAGACCAGCCAGCGGCATCGAGGGTGGCTACACCGGCCCGCACCGCGTCGGGCGTCCCGCGCAGGATCACGTCGGCCCTCGCGGGAGGGTGCTGGAGCGCGCTGAGCCACACCGCCGGACGCGCCCGATCGGGGCCTCCGACGGCTGCGGGCCCTTCGTCGTCGACCACGCCCACGACCGTGTACCAGCGCTTCAGATCCGTCCCGACCTGGATCTGGTGCCCGAGGGCCTCACCATTGTGGAAGTCGGCCTCGGCGAACGTCCGGTTGATGATCGCCACGGGCTCCGATCCCGCGCGATCCGCGGGCGTGAACTCTCGACCTTCGACGACGTGGCGTCCGGTGAGGCCGAAGAAGCCGGGACCGACGGTGGAGTGGACGGCGACGGCCGCAAGCATGGGCACGTACATCAACCCGATGATGCACTCGCCGCACTGCGCCTCGACGCCGTCCCGCACGCCCAACCCCGCGAGCGCACCGGACGCCGCCAGGCTCTCGGCCTTCATTCCGGGCACGGAGGCCAGCTGGGCCAGGATTCGGCCCCAATCATCCCCCGGGGTATGGGGCGCCGTCACGTCCACGACCGAGACGTCCGACGGCACCTGCGCTGCGTTCCGGTGGCTCCGCTGCTCCGCCATCGTCAGCACCAGCGTGGCGCACAGGACGCTCCCTGCCACCGCCATCTGGAACGCGGCCAGCGCACGCCTCAGGGCCACGGCTCGCCCCTCGTCCGTCGTGCGCCCACCGGCGGAGAGCTCAGCGGCCAGGGGCCGACCGTGGGATCCGCCGAGCCCCGCGAGGGTGTACGCAACGGCCGTGAGCGCGGCCAGAAGCAGCGCGGGAGCCAGCCCCTCCGCGGTCGCGGACAGGAACGCGACCCCGCCCAGCGTGCCCGGCCAGGTCACGCGCAGGGCGCCTCCCGCCGTGAGCCCAAGGAGGATTCCCAGCACGAAACCGCCTGCGAACAGGACCCGGACGTCGGCCAGCAGCCGGGCGACGAGCACGCGAGGGCTCCCTCCCAGGGCGGCGCGCAGCGCCATCTCCCGCCTGCGCGACGCTCCGGCCTCGGCGAGCAGGACGATGGCGTTGAGGATCGCCACCGACGACGCCGCGAGCGCGAGGACGAGCAGGGCACCCGCCATGCGCGTGAGCGCGTGCGCCTGGATCGAGTCGGGCCAGACCGCCGCGTCCGACCACCGCACACCGAACGTCACCCGCGGGAGGGGCGCGAGCCCGAGAAGGCTCCGCACCCCGCCGGCCGTCACGGAGACGACGGCCCGCACTCCGATCAGGATGCCCAGGGCCGTGGAGATCGCCACCAGAGCGCCCCCGAACGCTCCCTGGAGACGGGGGGCAGGGGGCGGTGGGGCCACGCGTCCCGGCGCTCCGTCGAGCCGCACCGAAGAGGAGTCCGGGCGGACCCGATCCATCAGTGCAGGCCCATCCCCGCCCAGCCCGGGAACATGTCCTTGAGGCCCGTGGCGATGAACTCCACCGCGGTGGCCGCGAGGATCAGCCCCATGATGCGCGTCGCGACGTTCATCCCCGTCTTGCCCAGGAAGCCGGCGATCGGGTTCGCCGCGACCAGGATCAGCCAGGTGAGGAATGTGACCACCAGGGAGGCGGACAGCACGATCACGTGCCCCTTGATGCCCTGGTTGTGGCCCGCCGCGATGATCATCAGGCTGATCGTGCCGGGCCCGGCCAGGATCGGCATCGCCAGCGGCATGATTGCCAGATGCGCGCGTGAGCCCGCCTCTTCGGCTTCCTCGGGCGTCTGCTTCGACAGGCTCACCCGCGCCTGGAGCATCGACCAGGCCATTCCGAAGATGACGAGGCCTCCCGCCACTCGAAGCGACGCCACGCTGATGCCGAAGAACTTCAGCAGGCTCTCCCCGGCCATGTACGAGACCACGAGGATCACGAACACGGCCACGGCGGCGTCGCTCGTCAGCCGGCTCCGCTCGGGCGCGCTCAGGTCGGCCGTCAGGCTCACGAAGAGCGGGATGGCGGACAGAGGGTTGAGGATGGAGAAGAGGGAGATGAAGAAAAGGACGAAGTTGTTCACTCACGACTCCGGAGCAGGAACTCAGCGCATCGCCAGAAGGTCTTCCACACTCGCGTACCAGACCTTGTCCGATACGCGCGGGCCCCTCTCCATGCCGCCGACCAGGAACACCGTACCGCGCGCCACGCCCAACGTCGCGTGATCCATCGACGCGATCGGGGGGGAGGGCAGATGCCGCCAGGAGCCCGATCCGGGCTGGTACGAGAGCACCTGGCGGAGCGGATCCACGGGCTTGCCGTCGAGCCCCATCCCGTCGTCCCCGTGAGGTGACGCCGCGCCATCCACGAAGACCGCCAGCGTTCCGACCGTTCCGCTCGCCGCGCGGTACACGACCGGCCCCGGATGACGGTGAAGCGCATGCCACACGATGGAGGCCGGATTCGACGGGTCCACCGTCCCCGACCAGGTCGCCGTGTCCATCGAGGCACCCCTCGCGCCGGCCGTGAGGCCATCGGTGAAGATCGCGTGATCTCCCACGACGGTACCCGCCATCCCGAAGACGGCATCCCCGGGGATCGGAGTGCCGGCGAACCAGCGCCGTGCCACCGGATCGAACCACTGCGCGTCACGGACGTCCCGCCCGTCGTGGCGTCCCCCGACCACGAGCACCAGGGAATCGCGCCAGACCCCGCTCGCGGCGTCGTGCACGCCCAGGGGCATGTCCGGCCCCCGGGACCACCGATCGGTGGAGGGGTCGTATACGTTCACGGTCGCCACGGAGTGTTTGCTTCCGTCCGCAGAGACGGTGTATCCCCCGAAGACGTAGATGCGGCCACGCACGACCTGCGCGGCGGCTCCCAGTCGCCCGGGCCCGGGCACGGGCGACACGGTCGTCCATGCGTTCGATCCCACGTTCCACCGGTACGCGACGTCGGTGACACCGGTGCGCGCACGCGAGGAGTCCATGCCCATGAAGGAGAAGACCGCCACTCCGCTGTCGAGCGGAAGGGCCACCACCACGTTGTCGCCCACCGGAGCCGGAAGGTGCGGCCCCACCTTCCATACGATCGGTGAAGCGGATTCGTGGGAGGGCTCCGAGGGCTCGCACCCTCCCAGGACCAGGAGGGCGGCGAGGGCCGCGAGGGCGACGGATGCGCGTTGGTTCAGAGCCCCTCCTTGGCCGGGGCGGCGAGGGTCGCGATCGAGCGCGCGTGAGGATGCCCGGCGGACGGGCGACCTTCCACGCTCGGTCAAACTAGGCACGCTGGGAAGGGTGCGGCAACGGCCCCTGGACGCGACGCCGGACCGGGGGCCCGGCGCTTCCCGTCACGGGAGTCTGGCCACCGCGAGCGCCGCTGTGACGGCCAGCACCGAAAGCGCCGCCACCAGCTCCAGCGTGGCGGGGACGCTGAGCAGTCCGGTCGATGACCGGCCTTCGAGCGCGGGTCGCACCATGCGCCAGTTGTAGAAGCCGAGCGAGAACGCCCCCAGAACCACGAACAGCTTCACCGACACGAGGCGTCCGTACGGCGTGGTGAGGAACTGCCCGAAGGCCACATGGCTCAGGGCGTTGCCGATGCCGGAGAGCGCGAGGATCCCGACGGCAGGGAGGGCCACTCGCGAGAACGACGCCACCAGAACCGACAGCGCAGGGGAGTCCGGGTCTTCGGAATGGGCCGCCGGAATTCCCACGAACACCAGGCAGACGAGCCCTCCCGCCCACGTTCCTGCGGCGAGCACGTGAAGCGTGTTCAGCCCCAGGAGGCCCAGTCCGCCCTCGATCGCGTGGCCGGACAGCCCGGGTACCACGGAGCCGAGCAGGGCAGCGGTCAGCGCGAGTCCCCAGGGTCCGATCCGCGGGGACGGCCCCATCAACAGGATCGCCACCATGAAGAGCGCCACCGATGCCACCTCGAGCAGCCATGCGGAGCCCCACAGCGACCCGAGCAGAATGCCGGCGGCATCGAACAGGCCCTCGTTCGGGCCGACGAGCAGCGTCGCCTGATACCCCAGCCGCAGCGGCAGGACCACGACGCCGATGATCGCGAACGCCCAGGCCAGACGCACGAGCCGTCGGCCGATGCGATGGGACACCGCCTCGAGGTCCTCCCTGCGAGCGAGCGGTGCCACGACTCCGAGGCGGAACGCGACCGTCCCGATCATCCCGATGATGGAGAGGAGAAAGAGCCAGTTCAGGGTGAGACCTCCGGGGCCGAACTCCGCGCCGGAGGGAGCCGCGGCGCCCCCTCGGGCGGCCGCCGGGGAACCCCCGCCCGGGGCGCGCTCGCCGACTCCCGAGCCGGCGGCCGGAGCCGTGGGCGAGGGCAGGGCGATGGAGAAGAGGTAGGCGCCACGAACGACCTGCCCGTCTTGGCCGGCCGTCCGCCATTCGATCGTGTACGCGCCGCTGCCGAGCGGGTGGGCGAAATGGATCGACACCTCGTCGCCCGGGGACGAAGGCACTCGCTCGACGGTGCCGGTCGGCGGTACGGAGCCCTCGGGCCCGAGGACGGTGATGGCGGTCAGCTTCGGCTGCACGACCTCGGAGAAGCGCAGGCGCACCTCCGTGACGGCCGCGGCATGCGTCGAGTCCGCCGAAGGGTAGGCGGCGACCAGGCCTACCTGTTGAGCCCCCGCGTGTCCCGCGGCGAGCGCGAGTAGGAGCAGGAATGGCAGCGGCGAGAAGGCGGCGAGTCGCGTCCAGGTGCGCTTCAGAATCGGCTCTCCCGGCTGGATGGAATGGCTCCAATGTACCACGGCGGCGCCCACGCTGCCCGACCGTCGTGCGGGGGCGGGCTCGGCCGGTGCCGGTGGCGCCTTGGTCCTCGCGCCGGGTTAGGCTACTTTGCCCCGCCCCGAGCCGGTGGGGAACGGTGGTCAGCCCTCGCAGGCCCGCGACAATCGCCTACGCTCCGCATCGTTCATGATTCGCTTCACGTTCCTGGGTACCGCCGCATCCCGGCCCACCGTCGGCCGCAACGTGACCGCTCTCGCCGTCCAGCGGGAGGGCGAGCTCATGCTGTTCGATTGCGGTGAGGGCACGCAGCGCCAGATGATGCGCTTCGCCACGGGCTTCAACGTGGGAATCATCTTCGTGACCCACCTGCACGCCGATCACTTCCTGGGCATCACGGGGCTCCTGCGGACGATGGCGCTCCAGGGCCGGACCGATCCGATGCGCATCTTCGGTCCCCCCGGATCCTCCCGGGTTCTGCGCACGACCGTGGGCTTGGGCGTGGACCGCGTCCACTTTCCGGTCGAGGTGGAGGAGGTCGAGCCCGGGTTCCGCGTCGAGGCCAAAGGATACGCGGTAGAAGCCTTCAACGTGCAGCATGGAACGCCCGCCGTGGGTTGGGCGCTGGTGGAGAATCCCAGGCTCGGTCGCTTCGACGTGGAGCGGGCCCGGGAGCTCGGCGTGCCCGAGGGCCCCCTCTTCGGACGGCTCCACCGCGGCGAATCAGTGAACGTGGGGGGCAAGATCGTGGACGCGAGGGACGTCGTGGGCCCCCCACGCCCGGGGAGGCTCGTCGTCTTCACGGGCGACACCCGGCCCTGCGCGTCGGTCGTCGAGCGGGCGCGAGGCGCCGACCTTCTCATTCACGAGGCCACGTTCGGACTCGAGGAGGAAGGCCGGGCCCACGAGACGTACCACAGCACCGCGTCGGGAGCCGCCCGGGTCGCCCGGGAAGCCGGCGTGGCGTCCCTGCTGCTGACGCACCTTTCGGCGCGATACGCCGATGACCCGAGCCCGCTGGTGCAGGAGGCGCGCTCGGTGTTTGCCGAGACGTCCGTGGCCCACGACGGTCTGGTGTTCGAAGTGCCGTTCCCGGACGAGCCCGCCGAGGCGTGCGACGATCTCACGGCCGACGCGGCGGCCCGCGAATGAGCGAGCTGATTCCCGGGCCGCCGACACCGTTCGTCCCGGAGCCGGAGCACGCTGCGCGCCAGATCGACGCGCTCACCCGCGAGGAACGCCTGCGACGGTGGGAGGTCCGCGCGGCGCAGTGGCGCGCGTGCGAGCTGGCCGTGGAGACGTTCGGCGAGGGAGTCGAAGCCTCTCTGGTGAGCCTGCGCACGACGGGACCGCTGCGCGGCCTGCTGCGCCTGGACGTGCCGTTCGACTCTCTGCCGGACCACCGGACACGTGAGGCGGCCTTCCTCGCGTCGGTCGGGTCGGACGCGCTTCTTTCGCAGGTCCCGCTGGTCTACGTGCTCGGTCCCGGACCGGCCTGACGCCATGGCGCCGTTCGCGCGCGTGACGGTGGTCGGGCTGGGCGCGATGGGAGGATCCCTGGCCCGCGCTCTCGCCGGCGAGGGCCGTTCGGTGACCGGCTGGTCCCCCGACGCGGCGGAGCGTCGGCGTGCGCTCGAAGCGGGCGTCGTACGCCGCGCGCCGGACACCCTCGCCGAGGCGGTGCGGGAGTCCGACCTCGTCGTGCTCGCCGCGCCGCTGGGCGCGACCTGCGACCTGGTGGCGGATCGGGCGCTCCGGAGCCCCGGGTGCGTCCTCACGGACGTGGCGAGCTTGAAGGTCCCCGTGCGCGATGCCGTGCGCCGCGCCGGCCTCTCCGCACGATGGGCCGGCTCGCATCCGATGGCCGGCACCGAGGCGTCGGGATTCGAGGCGTCGAGGACCGACCTGTACCGCGACGCCACGGTGTGGCTGGTGGCCGAGCCCGAAGCCGGCGATCTCGGGGACCGCCTCCATTCCTTCTGGAGCGGGCTCGGGGCGCGGCCGGCGTTCATAGACGCCGAAGAGCACGATCGCCTCATGGCCCGCGTGAGCCATCTGCCACAGCTCGCCTCGAACGCGCTGGCGCGGGTCCTCGCGGACGCGGGGGTGTCGCCGTCGTCGCTCGGACCGGGTGGACGCGAGGTGACCCGCCTGGCAGGCAGCAACCCCGCCATCTGGCGAGACATCCTCGCCCATGCCGGACCGGATCTGGGCAGCGCCCTGCGCGCGCTGGCGGTGGAGGCCGAGACCCTCGCGCGGCTCGTGGACGAGGGAGACACCGCCGCCCTGGAGGACAGGATGCGCCATACCCGCTCGTGGAGGGCCCAATCGTGAAGATCGAGGTACCTGGAGACAAGTCGCTGACCCAGCGCGCGCTCATCCTGTCGGGTCTGGGCGACGGGGTGAGCCGCCTGTCGGGTCTCCTGTGGGGTGGCGACGCGGATTCGACCTCGGGAGCGCTCCGGGCGCTGGGCGTCGAGCTTCCGAGCCTCCCGCACGACGGCGGTGAGGTCCTCGTCCGAGGGGTGGGGCTCGGGGGGCTGCATCCCCCCGCGGGTCCCCTCGATCTGGGCAACAGCGGCACGGGAACCCGACTCCTCCTGGGTGTGCTGGCGGGAAGCCGCCTCACGGCCACCGTCATGGGCGACGCCTCTCTCAGCCGGCGTCCCATGAAGCGCGTGACCGAGCCGCTCGGGCTCATGGGCGGGCGCTTTCGGAATCTCGGTGAGCCCGGGTGCCTCCCGCTGGAGGTGCGCGGCCAGCGGCCGCTCCGCCGCCTGGACTGGACGAGCCCCGTGGCGAGCGCGCAAATCAAGAGCTCGATCCTCCTGGCAGGCGTCGTGGGTCAGGCGCCCGTGTCCGTCACCGAGCCGCGGCGCTCTCGCGACCACACCGAGCGCATGCTGCGCGAGGTCGGAGCGATCGTGCGGGAGAAGGCCGTCGCGGACGGGTGGCTCGTCGAACTGCCCGCGCCACCTCAGCATCTGCCGCCCCTGGACTTCCA
>CAZFIS010000059.1:12607-21323 GCA_964519125.1 uncultured Gemmatimonadaceae bacterium
GGGACGTGTCCTCGGCCGCCTTCTTCCTGACCCTGGCCGCGCTCGGCGGCACGAAGGAGCCGCTCGAGATCACGCGGGTCGGTCTGAACCCCACGCGCACGGCGTTCCTGGACGTCCTCGAGCGCATGGGCGCGCTCCTGCGCATCGCCCCCGACGAGCCAAGCGGACCCGGGGAGCCCACCGGCACGCTCGCCGTGGAAGGGAGCGCGCTGCGGGCGACGGAGGTCGGGCCGGACGAAGTGCCCGGACTCATCGACGAGATTCCGCTGATCGCCGCCCTGGCGTCCAGGGCGGAGGGGACGACCCGGATCACCGGCGCCGAAGACCTCCGGCACAAGGAGTCCGACCGGATCACCGCCGTCGTCGAGAACCTGCGCGCGGTCGGGGTGGAGGCCGAAGAGCTCCCCGATGGGATGATCGTGAACGGAACCGACCGGCCCATGGCGGGCAACGTCCGCACCCACGGGGACCATCGCATCGCAATGGCATTCGGGGTGCTCGGGGCGCTGCGGGGCAATGCCATCGAGATCGACCACCGGGAGGCGGCGTCCGTGAGCTTCCCGGGCTTCTGGGCGCTGCTGCGCCGCGTGGCGGGGTGAGCGTGCCGGCCGCGTCTGGGGGACGCCGCCCCATCGTGACGGTGGACGGGCCCGCCGGCTCCGGCAAGACGACCACGGCTCGCGAGGTCGCCCGGCGCCTCGGGTTCCGGCATCTGGACTCCGGCGCCCTGTACCGGGCGCTCGCCTACGCGCTCCTCGAGTCGGGCGTGGCCCCCGAAGGATGGGAAGATCTGGACGAGTCGGAGCTGGTGGCGTTGGGCGTGCACGTGCGGCACGCCGACCCCGACTACGAGGTCTACCTCGGCGAGCGGCTCCTGGGCCCCGAGCTCCGCAGCGAGCAGGTGACGGCGCACGCGTCGCGTCTGGCCGGCTTGCCCGCCGCGCGCGAGTGTCTCCTCGGACTCCAGAGGGACGCGGGGCGCTCCGGCGGCCTCGTGGCCGACGGCCGGGACATGGGCACGGTGGTGTTCCCGGACGCGGAGGTGAAGGTCTACCTCGTGGCCGACCTCACCGAGCGGGCCCGCAGGCGCCTCCTCCAACGCACGGGCATCGAGCCGGACCCGGGCGAGATCGAGGCGGAGGCCGTCCGGATCGATCGCCGGGACCGCGCCGACTCCGAGCGGACGCTCTCGCCCCTGAAGCGGCCAGAGGACGCGTTCCTGCTCGACACGACGGGGCTCTCGTTCGACGAGCAGGTGGAGATGGTGATCGCCCGTTTGAGCCGGTTGACTGGGTCCTGAGCGCCCGGTAGCTTTTTGTGCTCGCGTTCCGGCTCGGAACCGGGCGCGAGAGTTCGCCGAAAGGCCCGGGAGGGCGGCGCCCCAAGCGCACCCCCGGCCTTTCTTTCATTCACTCAGGCCCGGATACTCCGACCCTCGGAATCCGGCACTTCCCCGCGCTTCCGCGGCGGGAACGAGACCATGACCGAGAATCTTACCCCCACCCCCGACGCTCCCGAGACGCTGGACACGGCCACCGAGACGACAGCCGAGCCCGCGCCCCCCGCCGACATCGACGATCAGGACGACGAGGAGGGCGTGGCCGTCGACGCGTTGACCGGCGAGGTCATCACCGACGCGGACGACGACGACGAGGGCGACGACGACGAGGGGCCGATCCTGCCCGAAGGAATCTCCCCGGAGCTCTACCACGATCCGTACGGAGAGGAGGTGCTGTCGACGTCCCGCGAGGACTTCGAGGCCCTGCTCTCCGACTTCTCGGCGGACTTCCAGAGCATCCGCGAGGGCGAGATCGTCAACGCCAAGGTCCTGCGCGTGACCGAGGCGTCGGTCATTCTCGAGTTCGGCTTCAAGAGCGAAGGCTCCGTGGCTCTCGACGAGTTCAAGGAGCCGCCGCAGGCCGGCGAGGAAGTGGAGGTTCTCCTCGAGAGCCTCGAGGACGACGACGGCGTCGTCGTCCTGTCCAAGAAGAAGGCCGACTTCCTGAGGGTGTGGGAGAAGATCCGCGAGGCCTACGACGCCGACCGCCCGGTGAAGGGCATGCTGGTCCGCAAGATCAAGGGCGGCGTCACGGTCGACATCATGGGCGTGGACGCCTTCCTGCCGGGCTCCCAGATCGCGCTGCGGCGCGTCCCGAACATCGAGGACCTGATCGGCGAGTCGTACAAGTTCAAGATCATCAAGCTCAACAAGCGGCGTCGCAACATCGTGGTCTCGCGGCGCGTGATCCTCGAGGCCGAGCGCGAGAAGAAGCGCGAGACGCTCGTGAAGGAGCTCCTCGTCGGGCAGGTGCGCGAGGGCGTGGTGAAGAACATCACGGACTTCGGCGCCTTCATCGACCTGGGTGGCCTCGACGGCCTGCTTCACATCACCGACATGTCGTGGGGCCGCGTCGGCCACCCGTCGGAGGTGGTGGACATCGGCCATGCGCTCGACATCAAGGTGCTCGACATCGACTGGAACCGGGAGCGGATCTCGCTCGGGCTCAAGCAGCTCCTCCCCTATCCCTGGACCGACATCGACAAGAAGTACCCGGTCGGCTCCCGCGTCCACGGCAAGGTAGTCTCGATCACCAACTACGGCGCGTTCGTGGAGCTCGAGAAGGGCGTCGAAGGCCTGGTCCACATCTCGGAGATGAGCTGGACGCGCAACGTGCGGCACCCCTCGAAGGTCGTGGCGATCGGCGAGGAGATCGAAGCCGTGGTGCTGAAGGTGGACCCCGATGACGAGAAGATCTCGCTCGGGATGAAGCAGATCGAGGAGGATCCGTGGCTCGCCCTGCCGGTGAAGTATCCCACCGGAACGAAGCTCGCGGGCATCGTGCGCAACCTGACCTCGTTCGGCGCGTTCGTGGAGATCGAGCCTGGCATCGACGGGCTCGTGCACGTCTCCGACATGAGCTGGACGAAGCGGGTGGAGCATCCCTCCGAGGTCGTGCAGAAGGGGCAGGAGGTCGAGGTCCTGGTGCTCGACGTGGACGCGGAGAACAAGCGCATCAGCCTGGGGATCAAGCAGCTCCTGGACGATCCGTGGCCCAGCATCTCGGAGCGTCTGGCTCCCGGGGTCGAGTGTGAGGGCACGGTGGTTCGTGTGCAGGACAAAGGCTTCGTGGTCGACGTGGGCGACGAGATCGAGGGCTTCGTGCCCGCGTCGCACTGTGGGGTCGACGACCCCAACCGCATCGAGGAGTACTACGGCGCCGGTGATCCGGTCGACCTGCGCGTGCTCGAGTCCGACGCGGCCAACCGCCGGATCGTGCTCGAGGTGACGAGCACCCCCGAGCGGAAGCCGCAGGAGGTCATCGACGCGGCCCGGGCGGGTGCGGAAGAAGCGACGGGCGCGGAAGACGCGGCGGCGGTGGAAGGAGAGGTCGAGGCTGAAGCCACATCGGAAGCCGAGGAGGTCGAGGCTGAAGCCACATCGGAAGCCGAGGCGTCCGAGCCCGAAGTCGGGGAGGCCGAGGAGGCCGAGGCTGAGCCCACCGCCGAAGCCGAAGCGTCCGAGGAGGAGGAGACAGACAAGGAGGGCTGAGCGCCGTGCGCTCTCGCATGCTCTTCGTTGGGCTGATGGCGCTGGCGGCGGGATGCGCTCCAGGCCCCTCTCGCGCGGCGCCGGTGTCGGGCAACGCGGAGAGCGGACCGGTCGTCCAGCGAGGACCGATCTCGCGCGCCCGGGCGGACCGGGCCGCGCGCATGCTCCGGGACGCCGAGGCCGCCCTGCGCGCAGGGCGTGCCGCGGACGCGCGCCGGACCGCGGCCGAGATCGTGTCCTCCTATGCCAGCGCACCCGTGTCGGGGAGCGCATTGCTGCTCGAGGCCCGTGCCGCTCTGGCATCCGGGGTGTTCGCGCAGGCGGACAGCGCGGCGGGTCACTACGTCGCCTTGCTCGCACGCGGCGACCCGCGCGCAGGCGAGGCGCAACTCGTGCGCGCGCAGGCGCGTGACAGCCTGGGCGACGCACGGGGCGCGCTCGAGCGTCTCGTGGGCGTCGGGGCCTCCAGCCCCGGGTCGGTGATCGAGCGGGCCGTGGCGCTCGGTCGGGCCGTCGCCACCAAGGTCGACGAAACGGAGCTCGCTCCGCTCGTGACCGGGCTCGATCCCGACGCGCCCCTCGCACCCGTCCTCAGCGCCCGCTACGCCGCCCTTCTCCAAGCTCGCGGAGACACCGCACAGGCCCGCAGCTGGGCCCGCACCGCGCTCGCGAGCGGGGCGGGGGGGGCGGACTCGGTCACGGCGCAGACCGTCCTGCGGGGCGAGACGCCACCCGGTGTCGTCCCCGCGCTCGTTCGCCTGGGTCTCGTCCTCCCCTCGACCGGACCGCCGACCATCAGGCAGGTCGGTTCGCTCATCGCGGAGGGGGTCGAAGTCGCCGTCGCCTCGGCCGAGCAGCGCGGCATCCACGTAGAGGTGGAGACGCGTGACGACCAGGGGGATCCCAACGTGGCCGCCGCCGCAGTCCAGGATCTGGTCCGCAGCGGAGCGATCGGTGCGATCGGCCTCCTCGAGGACCCGGAGCTCACGGCCGCCGCCGCTGCCCGGCAGGGAGCGTTCCCTCTCCTCTCTCCGACCGCCCGCCTGGGACCCGTCTCGGCCCCCGGCGTCTACTCGCTCGAGAGCGGCGACCCCGAAGCCGCGGTCTCGATCGCGCGCTACGCCGTGGGCGCGGGCATCCAGCGCGTGGCCATCATCCATTCGCGCGCGCCCCAGTCCGTCGAGGAAGCGCAGGCGTTCCAGGCCACAGCCGACTCCCTGGGCCTTCCGGTCGTGGGCACGTTCGCCTACGACGTGGGCGCGATGTCCTTCCGGGACCAGATCCTCGGAGCCGCGGACTCGCTGCGCGCCAAGGAGATCGCTGCGCTGAATCTCGGCCCGGACGACACCCTGCACGCCGAGCAGCTCACGCCCGTCGCACTCTTCCTCCCGATTCCGCGCGAGGACATCGAGTACCTGGCCCCACAGGTCACCTTCTACGGTCTCGACACCCTGGCCATCCGGGTGCTGGGAACCGATGGCTGGACCGATCCGCAGGTGCTCCAGTCCGTGGATCCGCGGCACACGAACGGCGTGGTGGCCACGGCGCCCGTGGACGCGGGGCCCGGCTCGGTGGGCTACACCCGTTTCCGCGAGGCGTACGAGGCGCACTTCCGCCGCTCGCTCGTGAGCCCGATCCCCGCGCTCGGCTACGACGCGGCGCTCATGATCCTCCGCGCCGTCGAGGGGGGCGCGAGCACCCCCGACGAAGTGGAGGAGTCGCTCGCGCGCATCCACGATCTCCAGGGCGCCACGGGCGTCTTCTCCATCGAGAAGGGCCAACTCGTGCGTCGGACGCAGGTGGTGCGACTGGACCACGGGGCCCTCGTACCCATACGCTGATTCCCGGGAGCCGGCCGCTCAAACCCGAACCGTGAAGTGAGGCGCGATGTCCATCCACGAGAAGCTCGAGACCCTGGAGGAGCTGCGGAGGGCGTCGGAGGAGGGCGGGGGAGCCGGCCGTCTCGCCACGCAGCACGAGCAGGGAAAGCTGTCCGCGCGCGAGCGCCTGGACCTCCTGCTGGACGAAGGCTCGTTCGTGGAGATGGATCGCTTCGTGACGCACCGCTCCACCGACTTCGGGCTGGCCGACCACAAGGTGCTGGGCGACGGCGTGGTGACCGGCTACGGGACGATCCACGGACGCCTCGTGTACGTGTTCTCCCAGGACTTCACGGTCTTCGGCGGCTCGCTGTCGGAGGCACACGCCGAGAAGATCGTCAAGATCCAGGAGCTCGCCCTCAAGAACGGTGCCCCCGTCGTGGGCCTGAACGACTCGGGCGGCGCCCGCATCCAGGAAGGGGTGGTGAGCCTCGGCGGCTACGCCGACATCTTCCTGCGCAACACCCTCGCAAGCGGTGTCGTCCCGCAGATCAGCGTGGTCCTGGGGCCGTGCGCCGGAGGAGCCGTGTATTCCCCGGCGATCACGGACTTCGTCTACATGGTGCGGGGCACGAGCTTCATGTTCGTCACGGGCCCCAATGTGGTGAAGACCGTGACGCACGAGGACATCGACATGGAGGGGCTCGGCGGCGCGGACATCCACGCCTCCCGCTCGGGCGTCGCGCACTTCGCGTGCGACTCCGAGCCCGAGTGTCTGGCATCGGTCCGTGATCTCTTCCACTTCATCCCCCAGAACAACACCGAGCTCCCGCCCCGCCGCGACAGCACCGATCCCCACGATCGTCAGGATGAGAATCTCCTGGAGGTCGTGCCGGATAACCCCAATCGCCCCTATGACATGCATGACGTCATCCGGTGCGTGGTGGACGACGGTGAGTTCTACGAAGTTCACGAACGCTTCGCCCAGAACATCCTCGTCGGCTTCGCCCATCTCGGCGGCCATGCGGTCGGCATCGTGGCCAACCAGCCGGCGGTCCTGGCCGGCGTGCTCGACATCGATTCGTCGGACAAGGGGGCGCGGTTCGTGCGCTTCTGCGACGCGTTCAACGTCCCCCTGGTCGTGTTGGAGGACGTGCCGGGCTTCTTGCCCGGCGTCGCGCAGGAGCATGGAGGCATCATCCGCCACGGTGCCAAACTCCTGTACGCCTTCAGCGAGGCGACCGTGCCGAAGGTCACGGTGATCACCCGCAAGGCATACGGCGGCGCGTACGATGTCATGAACTCCAAACACATTCGCGGCGACGTGAACCTGGCGTGGCCGCAGGCGGAGATCGCGGTCATGGGGCCCAAGGGCGCGGTGCAGGTACTCTTCAAGCGGGAGCTCGCCGGCGCCGAGGATCCGGAGGTCGCCACCGAGGCGCGAATCAACGAGTACAGGGACCGCTTCGCCAACCCGTACATCGCCGCGGCCCGGGGCTACATGGACGACGTCATCGACCCGCGCGAGACCCGGCCACGCCTGATCTCCGCCCTGGACATGCTCCGCAACAAGCGCGACGAGAACCCGCCGAAGAAGCACGGCAATATCCCGCTGTAGGGACGGCCTCGGAGGCGTTGGCCTCCGCCGTATTCCGGGAAGCGGGCGCCGCGTCGGACAACCCCGCCTCTTCGTCGCCGCGTCTTATCCGTGATCGGTGGGAGCGTGAGCCTCACCTCCCACTCGCGAGCGCCACCCCAGCGGAGACGGGATGATGACGACGATGTGTGGGCGCGTATCACGCGCCATTCCTGGACGGCTCGCGCTCATCGGCGGACTCGCCGCGGCGATGGTCGCGGCGCCCCTGATCGCACAGCAGCCCAGCCGGGCCCGGCTCGGCATCACGGTGGACGTGCATCAGAGCGCAGCCATCGACGCCAAGGGCGTCCGCGTGGAACGCGTGCTGCCGGGAGGGCCGGCGGACCAAGCCGGCATCCGGGCGGGCGACATCATCACGTCCGTCGCCGGAGAGAGCGTGGTGCAGCCCCTCCCCGGAAACCACGAGAAGGGCCTGGACCCGGACCGCTCGGCTCCGGTGCAGCGTCTCATCCGGCTTTCCAGCGACCTCGATCCGGGCCAGAAGGTGGAGGTCCGGTACCTGAGGGACGGAGCCTCTCACACCGTCACGCTCGAGGCCCGCGATCTGTCCGATGGCTTTGTGCTCGATCTCTCGAGCGACAGCACGCTCCGCTCTCACATGCAGGAGTTGCGCGAGCGGATGCGCGATCTTTCGGACAGCCTGCGCGGACTCGGCGACAGCCTCGGCCACCTACGGCCACGGCTCTACGGGCTCCGCTACCGGATGCTCGACTCGATGCCCCGGATCCGGATGTGGGTCGACTCGTCGGGCCATCGAGACATGTTGATCGGCGGGTGGAGTCCCGACTCCATCATGCGCACCCTGCGCTTCCGGGTGGGCCCCGGAGCGCGTGACCAGTGTCCCGGCCGGGAGCCGCGGGGCTTCGTGCGCGTGTTCGGCGACGACTGCGTCGGCGGCGTCCAACTCGTGACGCTCAACCCCGGGCTGGCCAGCTACTTCCACACCGACGAGGGCGTGCTGGTCACCGACGTGCGCAAGGACTCCGGCCTCGGCCTCCAGCCCGGCGACGTCATCCTCCGCATCGGCGCGCGCGACGCGACGTCTCCGGATGAGGTGCGGCGCATCCTGCGCAGCTACGAGCCCGACGAGACCATCGCGTTCCACATCGAGCGCAAGGGGAAGACGATGGACGTCTCCGGGCACCTCAGAGGGAGCTGACAGCCCCCGGGTAGACTTTCCCCTCGGCTCCGGGCGGTCTAACTTCGAACCGCCCGCACCCCACCCCACGGGCCGGGCCTCCGCTCGGGGTCCGGCCCGTGGTTCGGACGGGGCCCTGACGCACCAGCCCTGGATCCACGTGATTCGCTCGCTCCTCATCGCAAACCGTGGCGAGATCGCGGTGCGCGTCATCCGCACCGCCCGGGAGCTCGGAATCCGCACGGTGGCCGTCTATTCGGAGCCCGACCGGTGCGCTCCGCACGTGCAGGCGGCCGACGCCGCCTACCTCCTCGGCGCGGCGGCCTCCTCGGAGAGCTACCTGCATGTGGAGCGGATCCTCGACGCCGCCCGCCGCTCGGGGGTCGACGCGGTGCACCCGGGCTACGGCTTCCTGTCCGAGCGCGCTCACTTCGCCAAGGCCGTCACCGACGCCGGGCTCGTCTTCGTGGGCCCCGCGGCGAAGACGATCGCCGTGATGGGCGACAAGACCGAAGCCCGCCGGCGCATGCAGGCGGCCGGCGTGCCCATCG
>CAZFIS010000060.1:0-21165 GCA_964519125.1 uncultured Gemmatimonadaceae bacterium
CACGAGGTTATCCACCTTGACCTTGAGGCCCTGGACCTTGTTCACGAGCTGGTTGACCCGCGCGGTGTCCTTGCCCTGGTTGTTCAGCGCCTGTGCCAGGATGATGTAGGCGTTCGCATTGTCGGGATCCAGTGCGAGCCAGCGCTGCGCCGGGGCCGGAACCTGAGCGTACGCCGAGTCGATCCGGAGGCAGCGCGTCCACATCTCCAGCGCGTCCCGGTCCTTCGGGCTGGCCGTGGCGGCCTTCTCGAAGGCCGTTGCAGCCTTGGGGTAGTCGTCGGCCTGGTAGTACCGGATCCCGATCTGATAGTAGTCCTGGGGGGTGAGGTCCGTACGGACCATGAGGGAGTCCAGGATCGCTACCGCCGCGTCCTTGTGCTGGGCCTGGAGCAGGAGCGTGGCGAGGTTCCGCTTCGTGGTCACGTCGTTCGGATTGGCCGCCGCGATCTTGCGGAACTGCGTGATGGCTTCCTCGAAGCGCCCGGCGTCGGCCAGCACCTGCGCCTTCAAGAACGGGATGTCCTTGGCCTGGTCCTTCCACGAGGCGAGGGTGGCCGAATCCACTTCCGGACCACGGTCGGCGATCACCTTCTGGGCCATGTCCAGGTTCTTCAGCGCGAGCGTGTCGTTGTGCATCTGCGCGTAGATCTGACCCAGGATGATCATGGCCTCGGGCCGGCCCTTGTAGATCTCGTTGGCCTGCCCGAAGAGGTCCACGGCCTTCTGGTAGTTCCCCTGGTTGACGAGGGGAGCGGCCTCGTTGTACAGCGCGATCCAGGCGTGCTCGCGGATGGGGCCGATCTCGAACTGGTAGAGCGGACGCAGCTTCTGCGCCCGGCTGAGTGCGCTGTCCGCCTGCGCGTACTGGCCGAGCTCGGCCAGGGCCTCGCCCTTCTGCAGGTACGGCAGGGGATTCATGCTGTCGGCCGCGATCGCCGCGTTCGCTGACGCGAGTGCCTTCTGGTAGAGCGGTTGTGCCTGCGCCCGGGCCGAGTCACCCAGGGTCGCGGCCTGCTTGAGGGCCTCTGCGGCGGCACGCGTGTCGTCGGTTTGTCGGGGTGGCTGGCCGGGCTCGATCTTCTGCCCGCCGGGCACCGTCGGTGCGGCACCGGGCCGGCTGCCTGAGGACGCGCCCGCGGCGCATCCGATCGAGCCGACGCTCACCGCCAGGCTCAGAATCAGGCCGTAACGGATCTTCATCCGGGGATCCTCCTCGATGGTCGAGATTGGGATAGACCAGGTAAGATAGACGCACGCAAAAACGGCGTCAAACCCGCTTTTCGGCTAGAGTTAGGTCGATTCGGCGCAGTGCCTCCTTCCTGCCGAGGCCCGCGAGCAACTTGCCGAGGTCGGGTCCTTTCTCGATGCCGATGAGCGCGATACGGACCGGGTGGAACAGTGCGGCTCCGCGGGCGTCGGCCTCCGCCCCCGCCCTGCGGACGGCGACGCCGAGAGCCTCGGCTTCCCAGGTATCGAGCTCGGCGAGGTGGGCCCGAACCGACTGGATCACCGCGTGCGAGACGGGATCACGGGCCAGGCTCTTCCGGGACGCCGCGAGCTCCGGGCTTTCAGGGGGAAAGAGGACGCCGAGGTGCTCGTTCACGTCGGCGTAGGTGGAGAGTCGCGAGCGGATGGCGTCCACGGCCGCGTCCAGGCGCTCGAGAGCCTGGACGAAGCGTCCGGCGTCGACGAACGGCCGGACATGGGCCGTGAGGGTCGGCAAGTCCTCCCGGGCCAGATGCTGCGCCGAGATCCAGCGGAGCTTCTCCGGGTCGACGCGCGCGTCGCTCCTTCCGACCCGCTCGAGGGACATGGAGGCGAGGAGCTCCTCCCGGGTGAGGACCTCGCGCTCCTCCGGGTGTGACCACCCGAGCAGCGACAGGTAGTTCAGGACCGCGTCGGGAGGGTAGCCCTCGGCCCTGAGCTCGGACACGGCCTTCGCACCCGAGCGCTTGGAGAGTTTGCCGCCGTCGGGTGCCAGGATCGTGGGCAGATGGGCGAAGGTGGGACGCGGCCGCTCGAAGGCATCGAAGAGGAGCGCTTGCTTGGGCGTGTTCGAGAGGTGTCCCGCTCCGCGGATGACGTGGGTGATGGCCATGTCGAGATCGTCCACGACCACCGCGAAATTGTAGGTTGGCCGCCCGTCGGCACGGCGGATGATGAAATCGTCTATATCATTAGCAGGGAATGAGATATCACCGTATATCTCATCATGAACATCAAATAACGTGGCCCCCTCGGGCACGGCGAATCGGATGGCCGGTGTCCGGCCCTGGCCCTCGAGCTCCTCTCTCTGCTCGGCGCTCAGGCGCCGGCAGCGTCCCGGGTAGCGACGCGCGGGCGTGCCGTCCCCCCGGTCCTCGCCGGTCGCTTCCTCGTCGGTGCAGTAGCAGGGATACGCCCGTCCCCGCGCCAGCAGAAGCTCGACGGCCTCGGCGTAGCGGGCCGCGCGCTCGCTCTGACGGTACGGTGCGTGGGGGCCGCCCACTCCGGGGCCCTCATCCCAATCCAGGCCGAGCCAGCGCAGATCCTCGGCGATCGCGGCCTCACCGCCGGGCACGTTGCGCTCCACGTCCGTGTCCTCGATGCGCAGCACGAACGCTCCTCCCCTCCCCCTCCCGAAGAGCCAGTTGAAGGCCGCGGTGCGGACGTTGCCGAGATGCAGGCGCCCGGTCGGGCTGGGCGCGAAGCGCGTGCGGACGCTCATGTCACCTTCCCAGATAGGTCAGGATACGGCTGGCGAGCACCTCCGAGAACCCCGGGATGCGTGCGATCTCCTCCTTCGTCGCCTCGCGCACACTCCGGAGCGAGCCGAAGCGCCGCAGGAGCTCCCGCTGGCGTGAGGGCCCGATGCCGGGGATGTCCCCGAGGTCGCTGCGCAGGGTACGCTTGCCGCGCAGCTTACGGTTGTAGCCGATGGCGAAGCGGTGCGCCTCGTTCCGGATGCGCTGGAGAAGGTGGAGGGCCCGGTTACGCCGGTCGAGGCGCACGGGGTCTGGTCGGCCCGGTAGGTACACCTCCTCCTCCTTCTTCGCCAAGGCGAGCACGGCGACGCCGTCCACTCCGAGGGACTCCAGCGCACGGAGCGCCGCGCCGAGCTGCCCCTTTCCGCCGTCGATGACCGCGAGGTCGGGGAGCGGCTCGCCCTCGTCCCGGCGCCTGCGGAAGTACCGGGTGACGGCCTCTTCCATCGAGCGGAAGTCGTCGTTGCCCCAGTCTCCCTTGATGCGCATCCGGCGATAGAGGGCTTTGCGGGGCTCTCCGTTCTCGAACGCCACCGCGCTCGCGACGGTTTCGCTTCCCTGAGTGTGGGAGATGTCGAAGCAGACCATGAGGCGCGGAACGACTTTGAGGTCCAGCTCTTCCTGGAGGCTGTAGAGGGCGTCCTCCGCGCGGTCCGCCGCGTACGCCAGGGCGGTCACGCGGTCCTCCAGGAGGTGGCGCGCGTTCTGGGCGGCGAGCTCCACGAGCCGGAGCTTCTCGCCCTGCCGGGGCACGCGCACCTGCACGCGCCGGCCCGCCCGCTCGGAGAGTACGTCGGCGACGAGGGTCCGATCCGGGCAGTCCGCGGGCAGGAGGATCTCACGGGAGATCTGGGCCGTCCGGGCCGCTCCCCCGCTCAGGTAGTAGCGAGCGAGAAGGGAGGCGAGGAGATCCCCATCCGACTCGTCCTCGATGTGCGTGAAGCGCTGCGAGTCGCGTCCGAGGAGGAGGCCGGAGCGCACCCGAAGCACGACTCCGGCCGCCATCGGGCCGTCCCTCGCCAGTCCCACCACGTCCAGATCGCCTCCCTGCGCGTGGTGCACCCGCTGTTCACGGGCCAGCGCATCGAGCCCCTGGATCACGTCCCTCAGGCGGGCCGCCCTCTCGAAATCCAGGGTTTCGGCCGCCTCGCGCATGCGTCCTTCGACGTCTTGCCGGAGCGCCTCCGTATCGCCCTCGAGGATGCGCAGGATCTCCCCGATCATGGCACGGTAGTCGGCCTCGCTCTGGAGCCCCACGCACGGAGCCATGCACCGCCCGATGTGGTAGTCGAGGCAGGGCCGCCCGGGATGCTCTGCGGGAAGATCGTAGCGGCAGGAGCGTACCGTGTGGAGCCGCTTGATGACCTCGAGCGCCTGCCTCATCGGTCCGACCGAGGTGTAGGGCCCGAAGTAGCGGCCGCCGTCCTCGACCACCCGGCGTGTCACGTAGACGCGCGGGAACGGCTCCTGCACGGTGACCTTGATGTACGGGTAGCGCTTGTCGTCGCGCAGGAGGATGTTGAAGCGGGGCCGGTGCTCCTTGATGAGGTTGGCCTCCAGGATGAGCGCCTCGGCCTCGGAGCCGACCACCAACGTCTCGAGATTCTCGGCGTGGCGCAGCATCTCCCGCGTCTTGGGGCTCTGTTCCGAGCCGCCGCGGAAGTAGCTGCGCACGCGGGCGCGCAGAGACTTGGCTTTGCCGACGTAGAGCACCTCGCCCTTCTCCGTCCGGAAGAGGTACACGCCCGGCTTGGTGGAGAGCGTTGCGACGGCTTCGGGATTCAGCGGCACGACGCGCGACCTGCAGGATGCGACGATGGATGGCGCCCCACGGTGTCTCGCGGCCCCATGCTCAGACCGTTCGGGGGCGGCGAAGCGGTATTCCCACGCCGAGAAGCGCCGCGACGGCGAGGTAGACTACCCCGAAGGGGAGGAGCGTTTCCAGGCCGACGAGTGCCGGATAGGCCGCCGGGAGGGCGAGTTGGATGCCCGCGCCGGCCACCGTGGCGGCAGTTGCGGCGACCAGGATCCGCACGATCGGCGAGCTCCCCGGGCCGTGCTCGCCCAGGTAGCGCTTCAGCGCCCGGCGCAGCAGGATGTACTCGATCCAGGCGCCCATGGATGCGCCGAGCGCCAGGCCCGCCGCACCGAGCCGAACGGGTCCGACGGAGAGATGATCCATCGGGAACATCAGCAGGATCCCGCAGCCCGTGGCCACCGCGACGCGGACGTAGGCGATGCGGGCCGGGGTGCGGGTGTCACGCAGGGCGTAGAAGGCGGACGACAGCACCCGTGAGCTCGCCGTGGCCCCTACCCCGAGCGAGAAGGCGGCCAGCGCGCCCCAGGTCGCGAGCGTGTCGAACGTGCCGAACGCTCCCGTCTGATAGAGCGTCCCGATGACCACGTCGCCCAGAAGGAGGTAGGCGAGCGCGGACGGAATGAGGAAGAAGGCGGTGCGCCGCAGGGCGGCCGCGACGCGCTCGGCGAGGACCCTCTTGGTTTCCGCCCGCATGCGCGACAACTCGGGGAGCTCCGACGCCGCGACCGACATGCCGAACAGCGCGATGGGCAGCATGTAGAACGTCTGCGCGTAGGCGAGGATCGTGACCGCCCCGGCCGTGAGCCACCCCGCGAGGATGATGTCGATCCATCCCATCAGGTTGACGACCCCGCGTGCCGCGACCACCGGGCCGAAGCTCCGAATCGCTTCCTCCACGCCCTCGACGCCCCTGCCCAGGGACAGGCGCACACCCTTCATGTACGGCATGACGAACGGGACCTGGACCGCGAACTGGAGCACCCCGCCCAGCAGCGCTCCGACCGCCAGCGCCACGACCAGGTTTCTCCGACCGAACGCCAGGTAGCCGCCGAAGCCGATCAGCGTCGCGATCTGCGCCAGGTTCCAGGCCACGGGCGCTACGTACGAGACGAAGAAGCGGCGGTGGCTGTTGAGGATCCCCAGCGCCCACGCGGACACCACGAGGATTCCCGTCATCGGGAAGAGGATTCGCACGAGCGTCGTCGTCAGTGCCCGCTTGGCCGGGTCCCAACTCCAGAAGAAGAGCTTCACGAGCCCGGGCGCCAACAGCGTGCCGCCGAGCGCCGTGGCGCCTGCCACGGCGGTCAGGATACCCAGCGCGGCGCCGGCGAACCGGCCCGCCTCCTCCTCCCTGCCCTCCGCGAGGAAGCCGGTGTAGACCGGGATCAAGGACGCCGACAGCGTGCCTTCCCCGAGCAGGTTCTGGAGCACGTTGGGCAGCCGGAGTGCGGCGCGCCACGCGTCGGAGTAGAGGCTGACGCCGAAGTAGTAGGCTACGACGCGGTCCCGCACGAAGCCGAACACCCGGCTCAGGAAGATGCCGGCGAAGACGCGGGCGGCGGCCGACGGCTTCCGACGTGGCCCCGCGGGCGCCGGTGCCTCACGCTGGGTCGTCACGCGGCCGCTCCTCCCCGTCTTCGGGAATCCGATCCGGCCGTCCGCTCAGCGCGGACCCGGCGGGCACAGCTCGTAGACGGCATCAAGAAACGCGCCACCGTAGCGCACGAGGTAGTAGAACACGTTCAAGACGCGCTCCTGCGGCTTGCCCAGCGGCCAGAGGTGGAGCTGAGCCTTCTCCACCTGAGCGAGAGCCGTCTCGTTCTGCCGCTTGAGTGCCTGGAGGATCTTCTTCTCGAGGTCGTCGAGGGCCTGGAACGTCTGGTTGCGGACATGCTGGGCGGGGCCCGTGAGCGTGGGGTCGATGCCCTTCGTCTCGTCCTCGAGCCCGCGCACGCCTCGGGCCACGGCGCCGCGCACCTCGCCGAGCGCCCGGCGCACGCCGGACGGGATCTCTTCCCGGGCGAGGTCGCCGGCCAGTTCGTGGAAGGGGCGGTCGAGCGCGTCGATGTCCAGGTCGAACTTGTCGAGCACCTTGCGGATCTTGCTCTCGACGATCGTGAGGGAGACGCGTGGGTACACCACCGGCCTCTCGATCCCGAACGCCCGGAAGTACGATCCGGTCTGGGCGAAGTATGCGATCTCGCCCGGGCCCGCTACGTAGGCGAGCGTGGGGAAGACGGCGCTCTCCACCACGGGCCGGAGGAGGACGTTGGGACTCAACGAGGTCGGGTCCTCTTCGATCCGCGAACGCACCTCGCTTCCGGAGAGTCGGAGGCCGGAGCCGTGGAGGCGGAAGCCGTCCCCGTCACGATAGAGGCGCTCGCGACCCCGCTCGTCCTCCAGGAAGAGGTTCACGCCGCCCTCGAGCAGCGGGACCTGGAGATCGTAGCCCGCGCTCTCGAGCGCGCGGGCGGTCTCGCGCAGCACGCTCTCGTGCTCCGCGGCCTGGTCCAGCTCGCGGAGGAGCACCCCCCGCGAGCGCTCCTTCACCACGGGGTCCGCGGCGTGCGTGAGCAGCATCCCGAACGGCTCGAGCAACTGCTCGAGGACGATTCGGCAGCTCTGTGGAAGCGTGAGCCCCGGCCCGGTGGCCTCACGCATGAGCTGCATGTACGGAGCGCTGTGGTCGGTGTTCGGGAGCGCACCGATGAAGGACGAGATGACGTCCGGCGTGTGCGCGGGCAGGGGGATCCGATCGAGCGCGGGATCGCCTTCGCCGTCCCGCTCGAGCGTCGCACGGTGCAGCGTGTTGTCGAGGTCGATGACGTAGGTGTGGTTGGCTTCGGCCCAGTCGTGGTCCTCCGAGCCCACCCAGAAGAGGGGGAGCACCGGCTTGCCGAGGAGCTCCTCGAGGCCGCGGGCGAGACGGGCCGCCGAGAGTGCCTTGTAGATCGTGTAGAGGGGTCCGGTGAACAGGCCTGGCTGCTGACCTGTCGTCACCAGGTACCCTCCCTCCTGCACCCACCGCTCGAGCCGCTCCGAGGGGCCTCCGGGCACGTGCATCGCCCGGGCGGCCTGGACGCGTGCGTCGTGGTCGAACCGCTCGTCGATCTCCGCGGCTTTACGGCGATAGGCGTCCGGATCCGTGAAGTGCTGCCCGTAGAGCGCCAGGGCCGACTCGGCACCGGCCAGGTAGTCTTGCACGATCCGGGAGCCCGTAAGGGTCCGGACGATGAGCTCGAGGTCGATCGTGTCCGCCACGCGATCTCCTGATGTTGGGTTGTCCACGCCTCAGGTCCGCTCCGGTCCCTGGAGCTGCCTCAGTCGCCTTTGTGGTACGGCTCGCCCCGCAGGATCGTCCCTGCGCGGTACAGTTGCTCGACGAGCACGAGGCGCGCCATCTCGTGGGGGAGCGTCATGGCCGAGAGGGAGAGCCGCCTGGCCGCGCGGGCCAGAACCTCCTCCCCCAGACCGTACGCCCCTCCCAGCACGAACGCCACGCCCGGCACGGAGCGCACCGCGCGCTCCCCGAGATAGCGGGCGAGCCGGCGGGAGTCCATGGCACGTCCCGCCCTCGTCAGCGCGATGACCTCGTGATCGGCCGGAAGCCGAGCGAGCAGTCGGCCGGCCTCCGCTTCCATCACCCGCTCCGGGGAGGGGTCGCGGCCCCGAGCCCCCGCGCCCACCTCGACGATCTCCAGCTTCCAGTACCGGCGCGTGCGCTCCTCGTAGTCCGCCACCGCCCCGGCCAGGGTCCCGCGCATCTGTCCGACGGCCGCTACGAGCACCCTCACCAGGGCAGCCCTTCGCTCCGGCTCACGACCGTGTCGTGAAGCGAATGCTCGTTGTCGCGCCACGGCCGGTCCAGCGTGTAGTGGAGCCCCCGGCTCTCCCGGCGTAGCCGGGCGCACCGGATGATGAGCTCGGCCACCTGAATGAGGTTGCGGAGTTCGGCTTCCTCCGCGGTCCAGCGCGTCTGCAGCCAGCGGACCGCTTCGTCCGTGGCCATGCGCGCGACCTGCGCTTCGGCGCGCTCGAGCCGCTCGTCCGAACGCACGATGCCCACGAGCTCCCACATCAGGTCGCGCAGCTCGCTCCGACGCGCGGCGAGGTCGGCCATGGCCGGGGCGTCCGATCCGGGGCCGGCGACGCTCTGGGCGCCGGAAAGCCCACCCGACACGACCCCGTCGCCCGTCGCGAGGCGGTAGGAGATCGTGCGGGCCGCCCGATCGGCGAACACCACCGCCTCGAGCAGCGAGTTCGACGCCAGGCGGTTGGCACCGTGGACGCCGGAGCACGCCACTTCGCCCGCAGCGTACAGCCCGGCCAGGCTGGTGTGTCCGGTGCTGTCCGTGAGGACCCCTCCGCACAGGTAGTGGGCGGCGGGCACGACCGGAATGCCGTCGTAGGGGTCGAATCCCCGGTCCAGGCATCCCTGGACCGCTTCCGGGAAGCGCCGCTCGAGGACGTCGCGCGGGATCGGCGAGACGTCGAGGGTCACGTGGTCGTGCCCCCGCTCCTTGAGCTCCCGGTCGATGGCGCGAGCCACCACATCCCGAGGTGCCAGCGAAGCCAGCGGGTGGTAGCGGTCCATGAACGCCGTTCCATCCAGGGTGCGCAGCACGGCCCCTTCCCCGCGTACCGCCTCCGAGATCAGGAAGGCGGGATCCTCCGTCGGGTACATGGCCGTGGGATGGAACTGGATGAACTCCATATTGGCCACGCGCGCGCCGGCCCGGTACGCCATGGCCACGCCGTCGCCCGTGGCGATGGGGGGGTTCGTCGTGTTCCGGTAGACCTGTCCGCAGCCGCCGGCGGCCAGCATCGTGAAGCGGGCGTGCACCACGTCCACCTCGCCGGTGTGCCGGTCCAGCACCACGGCACCCCGGCACACGGGGCGCCCCGCGGGCCCAGGGGCGACGAGCAGATCGACGGCGAGGTGGTCTTCGAACACCTCGATCGAAGGCTCCGCCGCGACCGCCTCCAGGAGCGCGGTCTCGATCTCGCGGCCGGTGTGGTCGCCGGCGTGGGCAATGCGTCGGCGGGAGTGGCCCCCCTCACGTCCGAGCGAGAGCGTTCCCGCTTTCTGACGGTCGAAGCGAGCGCCCCACTCGATGAGCTCCCGCACGCGGGTCGGACCTTCGCGCACCAGGGCCTCGACCGCCCGCGGGTGGCAGAGCCCGGCTCCGGCCACCAGCGTGTCCTGGACATGAAGCTCGTATCGGTCGTCTTCGGCCTGGACCGAGGCGATGCCTCCCCGCGCGTAGTTCGTGCTCGAGTCGGCCTGCTCCTTCTTCGTCATCAGGAGGACGCGCGCCCTCGGGGCCAGCTTGAGGGCGAAGGTCAAGCCGGCGATGCCGCTGCCGATGACCAGGACGTCCGTCGTACGCTCCACCGTCATGCCTCCGCTTGCAGGATGCTGCTCAAGAGATTTCGTATGTCGGGCTCGCCGGATTCCCATCTCAGTTCCTGGGTCAGCACGCGAACCGCGGGAAGCCGGTCACCGTAGGCCTGGAGCTTCACCGCGTCCTTCTCCGTGGTGACCACCGTCGCGCCCTTCGCCCTGGCCGCGAGCGCGTCGATGTCCCGAGCCGAGTACTCGTGATGATCGGGGTAGCCCGCGAGCTCGACCGGCTCGGCGAGCGTGGCCGAGAGCTGGGACGCGAAGTCCTCCGGGCGAGCGATACCCGCGACCGCGAGGATCGGGCCCTCCGGTGCGGACGAGGCCTCTCCCCCGAGGGTTCGCCATTCGGCCAGCGCGAGGTGGAGCGTGGCCGTGGTGACGTCGGGAAACATCCGCCCGACGGCGTCCGCGAGCTCGAGCGCCGCCCGGGCCGGCGCCACGCGGCGGGTCACGACCACGCCATCGGCACGCGCCAGCGCCCTCACCGGCTCTCGATACGGACCGCGTGGCAGGAGCCGGCCCGGGAACGGGTCCTCCGCGGCGAGGAGCACGAGGTCGATGTCGCGTGCCAGACGGAGATGCTGGAAGCCGTCGTCGAGGACAGCCACATCGTGGCCGGACTCGCGGGCGTGCCGCGCCGATTCCACCCGGTCGGATCCGCTCAGGACCGGGACGTCCGCATTCCAGCGCGCGTGCAGGAGGAGCTCGTCCCGTCCGTATCCGCGCGCGAGGAGAGCCGGACGGGCGCCCATGTCCGCGAGGGTCCGGGCGACCCAGGCGGCCACCGGGGTCTTGCCGGTTCCTCCCACCGCGAGGTTGCCGACCGACACCACCGCCAGCCCCCGGATCCTCGCCCCGCCCCTTTCCCTCCACCGCCGGGCGCGCCTCTCGACTTCGGCCCGATAGAAGAATTCGGCGGGAGCGGTCAGGAGGTCGAGGAGCGCTCCGGCCGTTCCCGCACGCCCGGCCCACCACGTCCGCACGAACCGATGGAGCGTGGCGCTCAAGCGGCGCTCTCCGCTTCGACGCGGCGCGTGAGGGCGTCGAGCTCCTCCTGGAGCTCCGCACCGAGCGCCTCGAGGGTGGCGCGGTCGGCGTCCCGCTCGAGACGGCGCGGCCGCCCGTACTCGATGCGGATGGTCGAGAAGGGCTTCGGAATCATGAATCCGTCCCAGCTCCCGGCACGCCACGCCGACGAGACCCCGGCCGCGAGGGGCAGGATGGGCAGGCCGGTGATCTGCGCAGCCGCGAGCGCACCGGGCTTGAACACATGGGCCGGACCGCGGGGCCCGTCCACGGTCAGCGCGAGGCTCCGCCCCGCGCGTGCGGCGCGTACGAGGCCCTTGAGACCCTTGGCCGCGCCACGCGTGCTGGATCCCCGGACCGTGTCGAATCCGTCGTGTCGGATGATGCGCGTGATGTACTCGCCGTCGGCGTGTTCGCTGACCAGGGCGACGACCCCCTCGTGGCGGTGATGGTGCAGGAGCGGAAGCAGTTGGGCGTGCCAGAGCACGAAGATGACGGGCTCACCCCGATCACGGAACTGGAGATATCGATCCCGCTCCACCCACTGGAGACGCGTCGTGGCGAACAGCGCCGCCTCGATCCCGTGACCCAGCACCCCGGCCACGGCGAAGCCGAGCTCGTTCATCGTTCCCGCGCCATGAGCCCGACGGCGAGATCCGCCACTCGCGCCGACGCACCCGGTGTGCCGAGCGCTCCCCGGATCGCCCGAAACCCTTCGATCTGGCGGCGCCTGGCATCGGAGGCCAGATCCATGAGCGGAAGGAGCGCGGAGGCGAGCCGTCCGGCCGTGGCGTCTCCCTGGATCATCTCCGGGACGACGCGCTTGCCGGCGACCAGGTTGGCCAGGGCGATGTGATCCACGCGCACCACCCGCCGGGCGATCGCGTAGGTGAGGGGGTGGGTCCGATACGCCATCACGAACGGCGTGCCCTCCAGCGCGGCCTCGAGCGTGGACGTTCCCGACTTGACCAGGCCCGCCCGCGCATGCCGGAGAAGGGCTCGGGTGTCGTCGACCACGGCCACTCCGTCTCGCGCGAGCCACGCGCCGGAGACGGAGGACGCCCGAGCGACGACGGGCAGGGCCTCGGGCAAGGCTCGACGCACCTGCGCCGCCGCGGCGAGGAAGAGATCCAGGTGCCGATCGATCTCCTGCCGCCGTGATCCCGGCAGCAGGGCGAGCAGAGCGCGGGACGGGTCCAGACCCCAGCGTGCGCAGAACTCCTCCCGTTCGGGCACGTCGGGGGGTCGCTCCAGGAGCGGGTGACCCACGAATGTGACCCGCGCCCCGGCGGCCTCGAGGAGGTCGACCTCGAAGGGCAGGATCACCGCCACGTCATCCGCGTACTCGGCCAGCTTCCGCGCGCGGCCCGCCTTCCAGGCCCACACCTGGGGCGAGATGTAGTACAGCACGGGAACGCCGCGCGCGTGTGCGGCCCGAGCCATCCGCAGGTTGAAGCCCGGGTAGTCGATCGGGAGCACGAGGTCGACCCCACCTCCTTCGATGAGGGCGTCCACGCGCCGTGCCAGGGCCCGGAAGAAGCCCAGGTGCCGCACGACCTCCGCGAAGCCCATCACGGCCAGTTGGTCGAGGCCTGCCAGAAGCTCCACGCCCTCGGCAGCCATGCGAGGTCCCCCGAGCCCTGTGAGCCGCACCCCCGGGATCGACGCGCGCAGCGCCCGTGCCACGCCGGCGCCGTGATTGTCGCCGGACGCTTCTCCGGCGAGCAGCAGGATGGTGGGCGAGCTCTGCACAGGTAGCGTACCTCGCGTTGGGATCGCCGTCGTCAGCGCTGGGCGGGTAGACGGCGGCTCGCCGGGAGCTGCTTCTAGAACCGCCAGCCCAGATACCAGACCAACGCGAGGACGGCGATGAGCAAGGCCAGCAGGCGGCCCATCGACATTCCTCCGTGTACGTCGATGAACGCCTTCTTGCGCCTATGCCGGACGCGTATCAGCGACATGGCTCTCAATCCGTTCTTGAATGGCCAGCGCGACGGCCAGCGCGGACCGCGCGTCCTCACCCGTCACGGCGGGCGCCGCCTCGCCCCGCAGGGCGTCGCGGAAGTTCTCGAGTTCCCTGCGCAGCGGCTCCACTCCATCTCCCTTCAGAGACACGCGCTCCACGATCTCGCCGAGGTCCGCTGCGGTGAGGCCTTCGGACCGCCTGCCCTCCAAAGCCGGGATCTCGCGCTTCAGGCGGAGAAACTCACCCGACCCGTCCGCCAGGTTCAAGCTCAGGTATCCGGAGCGCTGGAAGATCCGGAGCTTCCTCATCCGTTCGAGCGAGACCCGGCTGGCCGTGAGGTTCGCGACCGTCCCACCTTCGAACGTGAGGCGTGCGTTCGCGATGTCCACGTTGGGGGTCAGCACCGGGACTCCCGCTGCCGCGATCTCCCGGATGGGGGTACCCACGAGGCTTCCGACCAGGTCCACGTCGTGGATCATGAGATCCAGGACGACGGCCACGTCGGTGCTCCGGTGCGTGAACGGGGCCATACGATGCGATTCCACGAAGAGCGGGTGGTCCAGGAACGGCTCCGCCGCGAGCACGGCGGCGTTGAAGCGCTCGACGTGGCCGCACTGCACGAACCCTCCGCTCTCCTGAGCCTCCGCGAGGATCCGATCCGCGGAGTCGAGGTCGGGCGCCAGCGGCTTCTCGATCATGACCGACATGCCGCGCGCGAGCGCTGCCCGTGCAACCCCTTCGTGCTCCACGGTGGGCACCGAGACCACGATCGCATCCGATCGGTCCAGAAGCTCCTCGAGGCTCGCCGCCCGCTCCACACCGAGCTCCCGCCCGACCACCTCCGACCGCGCGGCGTCGGTGTCGAAGATCCCGCTCATGACGACGCCGTCCAGCGCCGCGAGGATGCGCGCGTGATGGAAGCCGAGCGCTCCAACGCCGACCACGCCGATACGGGGTGTGCTGACGGGGGTCATGGGTTTCGCCACGTGGCGGTTCAAAGGGTGATGCCGCGCTCGCTCTTCCGGATGAACTCCAGCATTTGTCTCACCTCCGGGATCGCCGGGGCCTCCTCGTCGGCACGGGCCATGGCCTGCGAGAGGTTCATTTTCGACTGGAAGAGCATGTGGTAGACCTGCTTGAGCGCCTTGCGGACCTCAGGGGAGAATCCGCGCCTCTCCAGCCCGATCGAGTTCAGACCGTAGAGCTTGGACGGGCTGCCCGCGGCCCGGCAGTACGGCGGGATGTCCTGGGTGACCCTCGTCGCGCCTCCGACGAACGCATGGGCGCCGATGCGGACGAACTGGTGGATGGGGGTCATCCCCCCGATGGAGACCCAGTCCTCGATCGTGACGTGGCCCGCCATGTTCACCGCGTTCGAGAGGATCACATGGTTGCCCAGTTCGCAGTCGTGGGCGACGTGCGAGTAGGTCATCAGGAGGCAGTCGCTGCCCACGGCGGTCCGGCCCGTCGCCGACGTCCCCCGATTCAGTGTCGCGAACTCGCGAATCACGGTCCGGTCGCCGACCTCCAGCACCGTCCGCTCTCCCTTGAACTTCAGGTCCTGGGGATCGGTGCCGAGCACCGCCGCGTTGGCGATGCGGCAGTCTTCCCCGACGGTGGTATCCCGTTCGACGAGGACCCGAGGACCGATCTCCGTGCCGTCTCCGATGACGACGCGCGGTCCGATGATGGCCCACGGTCCGACCACGACGCCCTGCCCCAGCTCGGCATCGGGATCGACGATCGCCGTCGGATGGATGAGGGTTTCCGTACGTGCCTCCGTGGTGGCTTCCTTCATCGATCCACGATCCTCGCCATGAACTCGGCTTCCGCGACCAGGGCACCGTCCACGAAGCCCTCGCCTCTCATCTTGCAGGTGTGGCGCCGGAACTGGATCATCTCGAGCTCGAAGACCAGCGTGTCACCCGGCGTCACGGGGCGACGCCACTTCACATTGTCCATGGTCATGAAGTAGACGACCTTCTCCTCGGGGTTCTGCATCTCTTCCATGAGGAGAAGCCCCCCCACCTGGGCCATCGCCTCGATGATCAGGACGCCGGGCATGATCGGATGCCCGGGATAATGTCCCTGGAAGAACGGTTCGTTGATGGTGACGTTCTTCACGCCCACGATCCGCTTCCCGGGCTCGAAGTCGATGATGCGATCGACGAGGAGCATGGGATAGCGATGCGGGAGGTACTGCATCAGCTTGGCGGCGTCGACGATCGGCACCCTTCCGGAGCGCCGGGCGTGTACCGCGAGGGCCCTGGCCAGCGCCACGTTCCCACTGTGGCTCGGGCGCTCGGCCACGACGTGGCCGTCGATCCGCGCACCCAGGAGGGCCAGATCCCCGATCACGTCGCCGACCTTGTGCCTCAGGAATTCGTCCGGGAAGCGGAGCGCGTCGTTCATGACGCCCTCCTCGTCCAGGACGACCGTGTTGTCCAGCGAAGCCCCGAGCGCGAGCCCGCGGGCGTGCAGGGCTTCGGCATCCGCCTTGAAGCCGAAGGTTCGCGCCGGCGCGATCCGCGTCCGGAACTCCTCGGCCTCGGCGCGCAGGGAGCCGAACATTCTGCCGATGGCGGGGTGCGCGAAGTCGATCGTGGCGGAGACCCGGAGCCCTTCGCACTTCGTGGCGACGTACGACTCCCCCTCGTTTCCGCACACCGACAGCGGTGATTGTACTGCGACGACCCGTGCGTCGGCCGGCTGCTCCTCGAGGCCTGCTCCTTCGATGGCCTGGAAGTAGTCCTGGAAGCTCCCGTCCCGGATGGGGATCTCGGGGCCGTCCAGGTCCACCAGGACGTTGTCCACACCGAGCGCATAGAGCGCGGACATCAGGTGCTCGACCGTCAGCACGTGCGCTTCGCCCTGTCCCAGCGAGGTCCCGAGATCGGTGCCGACCACGTTGTCCAGCGTGGCCGCGATCTCCGGCGCGCCGGGAAGATCGGCCCGGCGAAACCGGACGCCATGATCGATCGGGGCCGAGCGGAGGGTCAGGCTGGCGCCCTGGCCCGAATGCACGCCCACGCCTTCGAGCTTCGTTTCCCGTGCGATCGTCCGCTGTTTCGCGGGGCTCATGCGCCTCTCTGAAGCGAGTTGGGGCCTATCCGACCCAAACCTAATAAGCTAACCACGCTCCCGAAGCTCATCCACCGCCCGCTCCAGGGACTTCACGCGCTCGGACAAGCGAGGGATGCGCTCCAGGTGCGCCCGCACCCGCAGGTACTCCCGGTTCGGCCGGGCCGGATCCCCGGCCACGGTCTCTCCAGCGGGGACGTCGCGCATGACCTTGGCGCCGGCGGCCACGCGGGCTTCATCTCCGATGTCCAGATGCCCGCTCACGCCGGCCTGTCCGCCGAAGAGCACGGCGCGGCCGATACGCGTCGAGCCGGCCACCCCGACCATCGCTGCCATGACCGAGAGCGCTCCGACGCGGACGTTGTGTCCGATCTGGATGAGATTGTCCAGCTTGGATCCCCGACCGATCAGGGTGTCGCCGATCGAGCCCCGGTCGATCGTGGTGTTGGCCCCGATCTCCACGTCGTCCTCCACGACACAGCGTCCGACCTGCGGGACCTTACGGTGTGAACCGTCGACGAACGTGTAGCCGAACCCGTCCACGCCCAGGCACGTGCCCGCGTGCACCACGACCCGGTCGCCCAGTACCGTTCCGGGGTAGAGCACCGCGTGTGGGTGGAGGGTGCAGGCTGCTCCGAGCTTGGACCGGCGTCCCACGACGACGTGCGCGCCGATCCTGCATCCGTCCCCGATCTCGGCTCCGTCCTCCACCACGCAGTAGGGGCCCAGGGCGAGGCCCCGTCCAAGTTGAACCCCCTCCCCCACCACCGCGGTGGGATGGATGCGCGCCTCCACGGGCTCCGGCGGGTGCAGTCGCTCGAGGAGGGGTACGAGCGCCCGATGGGCGTCCTCGACGATGACGAGCGGGCGTGAGCCCGAGGCGTGGGCCTCCAGTTCCGTGGAGACGAGGAGCGCCGCGGCTCGGCTCTGGGAGAGGAACCGGACGTAACGCTTGGCCGCGAGGAGGCCGAGCTGATCCGGCCCGGCCTCCTCGAGGGGTGCGATGCCCCGGATGGTCGCGGTGCCGTCTCCCACGAGGCGGCCCCCGACGAGATCTGCGACTTCCTGAAGGGTCAGCGCGAGTGTGGTCATAGGGGGAAACCTCCCTCGGAATGGACGAGCCCACAGGCGCGGAAGCGATGCGCCTGTGGGCTCGTCGACAAGGGACAGTGGCCGAAGCCCGCCGTCGTGACAGTCCCCGTTCGCGGGGCGATCGGTCAGTGGGACCCGCCGGTGCCGCCGGTGCCGCCCTTGGCACCTCCGGTTCCAGCGGTGGCGGGGGCCGCGGCCTTCATACGCCGGAGGACCTCCTGGGTCAGGTCGAGCGTCGAGTCCGCCGCGATGATCGAGCCGGCGGCCACGTCCAGGATGAGGGAGTAATGCCCTTCCTTGCGGATCTGCTCGATGATGCCCGAGACCTTGTCCATGATAGGCTGGATCAGCTCCTGCCGACGCTGGTTCGCCTGATCCTGGAGATCCTGGTACTTCTGCTGGTACTCCTGCTGCTTCTGCTGGATCTGCTGCTCACGGTTCTTCTTCGCCTCGGGCGAAAGCGTGAGCTGCTGCTGCTCCAGCTGCTGCTGCATCTTCGTCAGCTCGTCCTGGAGCTGCTGGACCTGGGTCTGATAGCCCTTGACATCCTTCTGGTACTGGGCCTCCGCCTCCTTCGCACCGGGAGCAGCAGCCAGGATCTCCTGGGAGTTGATGAACCCGATCTTGGTCGTCTGCGCCTCGGCGGACCCGGCCACCATCAGGAAGGCGAGGGCGAGGGGGACGAACGTGGTGCTTCGCATGAATTCCGCTCCGTGGTGTTTCTTGCGCATATAAGATGAGTTCATCCGTAGGGCCTTGTAGGCCGCGGGGCGAACGAGGTTCCCATGTTCCATCGGGCCTTCCGGGTGCGCGAGTCGACCCTAATATCCGCTGAAGGCGCTGCCTACACCACCACCCGCGCCGCCGGCGCCGCCCATGCGGAAGTGGAGCTGCCAGCCCGGGACGTCCTTGTCGAAGCCGTAAGCGTAGTCCAGTCCGATGGGCCCGAAGGGCGTGACCAGTTCTACACCGATTCCCGCGCCCCTGAAGAGCTTCGTAGGATCGATCTCCTGGGGGGTGCGCCACACGTTGCCGGCGTCGTAGAAGGCCGACAAGGACACCTGGTCGGTCAGCCGCATCGCTTCCTCGGCGGTGAGGCTGAAGTACGCGTTGCCGAGCCTCTGGATGTCGGTGATCGCCGTGGAGCCCTGCGGATAGTACCCGAGCGGGGTGATCGTGGTCTCGTTGTAGCCGCGCAGCGGCTGTCCAAACTGCACGCCGCCCATCCAGAACCGGTCGAACGGGAAGGCGCTCGCATCGCCGAAGACGGCGCCTCCGTGCATCGTCAAGCCGAGAGCGAAACGGACCGGGCGACTCCCTGGACCGCTGCTGCCCAACTGTCCCGTGGGCACCCACCAGCTTCCTTCGAGCAGCGTGCGCGTGTAATTGCCGTCTCCGCCCAGGATCCCGCCGTTGGTCTCGACCGTGAGGCTCTGGCGTGAGCCGACCGTGGGGAAGAGCGGCTGGTCCAGGGTCGAGCGGACCAACGCCAGGGAGACCTGACTCTGCACGCCTGGAGGCCGACCGAAGAGCGATGCATCGGAGGCGTTCTGGAACAGCTCGTACTTCGTCCGGGACAGCGAGTAGCCCATGAAGAGCCGGGTATTCATCGAGTTCAGCCACGGGAACCCGAATCGGAGGCTGAAGCCCATGCGCTTGCGTTGACCGGTCGCGAACTGGTAGAAGCGGTCCCGCGAGTTGTACAGCGACAGCGAGCCCGAGATCCTGCTCTGGAAGAGCGCCGGGTCGGTGTAGCCCAGCTCGAACGTGTTGAGGTACTTGCCGAAGTCCCAACGTATGCTGCCCGACTTGGCCTGACCGAAGAGGTTGGGCTGGTCGTAGCCGAGGAAGCCGGACAGGCCCACACCGCCTCCCACCGACGTACCGAAGTTGATCGAGCCGGTCTGTTTCTCCTTCACCTTGAAGGTGATGTCGACGTCCCCATTGTCCGTCGGCTGAATGTCGGGCAGGGGCATCGGCGTCTCGAAGAAGCCCAGGGCCGAGACGGCCCGGTAGCTCTGGAGCACACGGTCCTGGCTGTACACGTCGCCCGGGATCACCGAGATCCGGTTGCGCACGACCCAGTCGTAGGTGTAGTCGTTGCCCGTCACGTTGACGCGGTTGACGATGGCCGGGGCACCTTCTGTGATGCGCCACTCGGCGTCGACCGTCGGCTGCTCGCCGGGCGCGGCCGGGGGGTTCTTCTTGATGACCGGGTTGGCCTGTGCGTAGATGTAGCCCTCGTTGGCGTACAGCGAGTGCACCTGCTGGAGGGCGTCGTTGAACGCCACCTCGTCGAACACCTGCCCCTCGCCTTGCTTCTCCGAGGCCTTGAGGCCGAGCGTGTGGAGGAGCCCCCCTCCCGGCTGCTCGAAGTAGGCTTTGAGCTGCTCCGTCGGGAAGCGGGTGTTCCCCTCGATCGTGAAGTCCTTGAGGCGGTACTGCGGCCCCTCGTCCACCGCGATCTCGGCTCTCGCCTTGCCCGTTTGTGGGTCCACGATCACGGTATCCGACAGGATCTTGAAGTCCAGGTAGCCGTGTGCGTGGTAAAGCGCAGGGATCCTGTCCGCCACATCGCCCTGGAAATTCTGGTTCTGGAACGTCCCTTCCTTGTACCAGAGGAAGCCCTCGGGCTTGGTATCCATCGCCGCGACGATCTGAGCGTCGGTCAGTGCCTTGTTCCCGGTGACGTTGACGTCGGCGATCGTGACCCGGTTGCCTTCGTCGACGTCGAGCACCAGGCGGATCTCGCCGGGATGGCCAGGCACGTCGCTCTTGTGCTCGGTGATCTTCGCGAACGGAATCCCCTCGGTTGCGAGCTTCTTGCGGATGAACGCTTCGGCGTCCATCACCTTTTGCTCGTTGTAGGGGGTTCCCGCCTTCAGCCCCGTCGTGTCCCGGGCCTGACTGGGCGACGCGTGCTCGAGGCCGGTGATGTCCACCTCGTCCATGAGCGGCTGCTCCTGGACCTGGAGCACCAGGACGATGGGGGGTGTCGTGCCCAGCGCGCGCACCTGCACGTTCGTGAAATCGCCCGTGGCATAGAGGTCTTTGATGCCGTGCTGGAGATCCCTGTAGGTGATGTTCGACCCGACCGCCACACCGAAGGTGTTGAGGATCGTCTCCCGCGAGATGCGTTGGTTGCCCTCGACGGCAATGGAGTCGATGTGCACCGGCTGATTCGTGGCCTGGCCCGCCACACCCTTGGGCGCTGCTAGCGCCATGACACCGAAGAAGGCCGCCGCCAGCGCGGTGGCCTTCCCGGTTCGGATGGGCAGACCGGCTCTATTCCCCGTCCTCACGTCTTGGTCGCCGATCCCGCTTTCAGGATGAGTCCAGTCCCCTCGGAGTCTGCGTCCACTTCGATCTCGTCCCCGGCAGTGAACTCCGAGACCAGGATCTTCTCTGACAGCGGATCCTCGAGATACCGTTGTATCGCCCGTTTCAGTGGCCGCGCTCCGAACTTCTCGTCGTACCCCTTCTCCACCAGGAAATCGACCGCCGCGGGCGTGAGGTGGATCGTGAGATCCTCCTCTTTCAAGCGCACCCGCACGTCGCCGAGGAGGATGTGCACCACCTCGCCGATTTCCTTACGCGTGAGCGGATGGAAGACGATGATGTCGTCCACGCGGTTGAGGAACTCGGGATTGAAGGCGCGCTCGATCTCCTGCCGGACCTTGTCCTGCATGATGTCGTAGCTGGACTTCACGTCTCCGGACTGGAAGCCGAGCCCACCGCCCTTGGTGATGTCGCGGGCTCCCAGGTTGGAGGTCATGATCAGCACAGTGTTCTTGAAGTCGATCACGCGCCCGTAGTTGTCGGTGAGGTGCCCCTCGTCGAGCACCTGCAGCAGGATGTTGAAGACATCCGGATGCGCCTTCTCGATCTCGTCGAGAAGTACGACGGAGTACGGACGCCGCCGCACCGACTTGGTGAGCGCGCCGGAATCTTCGTAGCCCACGTAACCGGGGGGGGCACCGATGAGGCGGGACACGGAGAACTTCTCCATGTACTCGCTCATGTCCACCCGGAT
>CAZFIS010000061.1:0-21162 GCA_964519125.1 uncultured Gemmatimonadaceae bacterium
CCGACCTGATCGGGGATCTGGAGCCCGAGGAGCGCCGCAGGATCCTCGAGGCGCTCCCTGTGGAGGAGGCGGGCGACATCCGCGGACTCCTCCTCTACCACGAGGAGACGGCCGGTGGTCTGATGACCACCGAGTTCGTCTCGGTCCGCGACACGCTGTCCGCCCAGGAGGCCCTGGACGAGGTCCGCCTCCAGGGGCGAGAGGTGGAGGACTTCTACACGGTCTTCGTCGTCGACGAGCGCCGCCGCCTGGTGGGCACGTTGCGGCTGGACGACCTCGTGATCGCCGAGCCGATGGACCGAGTCGAGGCCCTCGTGGAGGCGGTACCCGTGTCCGTGCTGCCGGACCTCGACCAGGAGGAGGTCGGCCGCCTCATGTCCCGCTACAACATGGTGGCCGTCCCGGTCGTGAACGAGTTCGGGGTGCTCCTGGGCCGCATCACGTTCGACGACGTGATCGACGTCCTCGAGGCGGAGCAGACCGAGGACATCCTCATGCTCGCGGGCGTCGGCAACGACGAGGAGGCGCTGCGCCACACGTGGATCGAGTCGGTGCGATCCCGGCTTCCGTGGCTGTTCGTGAACCTTCTCACCGCGTTCATGGCCGCCGCGGTGCCGTACGCCTTCTCGAAGACGATCCAGAGCTCGGTGATTCTGGCGGTCTTCATGCCGATCATCGCCGGGATGGGAGGCAACGCGGGCACGCAGGCGCTCGCCGTCGCGGTACGTACCATCGCCGTGGAGGGTGCCGCGAACGTCCGCGCCATGGAGTTGGTGTGGCGCGAGGTCGTGGTGGGCATCATCAACGGTCTCGTGCTCGGCCTCACGACCGCGCTGGTGAGTTGGGTGATCCCGGGTGGCAACCCCCGCCTCGGCCTCGTCGTCCTGGCGGCCATGTGGGGCAACCTCGTGGTAGCGGGCTTCGCAGGCTCGTTCGTGCCCGTCATCCTCGACCGGCTCGGCATCGATCCTGCCGTTGCGTCGTCCATCTTCGTGACCACGTTCACCGACATGTGCGGCTTCTTCCTCCTGCTGGGCTTGGCTTCGGCCTTCCTGTTGTGACATGAAGCGTCTGAGCCGGTCGGCCTCGGTCCTGTTCCGCCTCACGCCCTTCGTCGTGGCGTTCCTGAGGGACAGGAAGTCGTGGATCCTCTTCGGACGACCGGCACGGCGCAGCGTGGAGCATCACGCGCGCCGCGCTGCGCGCCTGTCTGCCCGCCTGGCGTCGTTGGGCCCCACGTTCATCAAGCTGGCCCAACTCTTCAGCGCCCGGGCCGACATCCTCCCCGAGCCGTATCTCAGCGAGATCGGCAAGCTCCAGGACCAGGTGCCGCCGGACCCGGCGGACGACATCCTGCGCGTGATCGAGGAGGAGCTGAACGCGCCGGCCGCGGAAATCTTCGACGACTTCCAGCGAGAGCCCATGGCCGCCGCGAGCCTCGGCCAGGTGCACGCCGCGAAGGTGGGCGGCCGCGACGTCGTCGTGAAGGTCTTGCGTCCGGGGGTGGAGAAGGCCGTGGCGCTCGACCTCGACATCTCATTCCGGATCCTCTTCTGGCTCAACATCGTCTTCCCGAACCACCACGTCCGGGGGCTCACCAACGTCGTCCGCGAGTTCTCCGTTCAGGTGCGTGCCGAGATGGACTTCCGGCTGGAGGCGGAGAACGTCGCGCGGTTCCAGAGGACGTTTCGCCGTGACCGGAAGGTTCGCGCGCCCGACGTGCTCGGAGAGTTCACGCGCCGGCGCGTGCTCGTCATGGAGCACTGCGAGGGCACGAAGATCGACCGCCTGCACGAGCTCTTCCGAACGGGTCGCCTCTCATTCCAGCAGGTGATGGGGACCCTCACCGGCGTGTACCTGCGCATGATGATGGTGGACGGGTTCCTGCATGCCGACCCGCACGCGGGTAACCTGCTCGTGCAGGACGACGGAACGCTCGTCGTTCTGGATTGGGGCGCCGCGCTCGAGGTTCCGCGGTGGACGCGGGAGTCGATCCTCAACGTGGCACTCGCGCTCGGGCGCGAGGACATCGACGGGGTCATCAACGAGATGTACCGGCTGGGCATGATCAGCCCGGAGGTGTCGCGAGGGGAGATCCGCGAGGCCGCGACCGAGATCCTCAGGATCGTCGACCGCGCCAAGACGACGAACCGCAAGCGCATCGTCGAGGAGATCGTCACGCAGGTGCTCGACACGTTCTACACGTGGCCGCTCATGCTCCCGCAGGAGCTCGTGTACTTCCTGCGCACGGCCGCGCTCATCGAGGGCCTCGCCTTCCACTACGACCCGAACTTCGACGGGCTGAGCTTCATCCGGGGTGTGGTCAAGCAGCACCACTCGGAGCTCCAGCGCGTGACGCGCCAGCAGCCGGTCCAGATCGCGCGCAGCTTCGTGGACGAGGCACAGAGCACGGTGCGCTCGGTGCGCGACCTGGTGAGCCGGGCGGAGCGCGAGGAGCTGCGGGTCCGCATCCATCCCCGGGACATCCAGGGCCAGGAGCGCTTCTTGCACCTCCAGGCGCGGCGGCTCCTGCTCAGCGTCTTCGCGTCCGTCACGGCCGTGATCACGGCGATCCTGTTCGTGGCGGTGCGCAACTGGTGGTTCCTCGGCATCGGGCTCCTCGCTTCTCTGGTGATGTTCGTTGTGATCCTCTTCCTGCCGACCCATCTCCTCGAGAATCCACTGCGCCATGCCCGTGGCATCCGCCCCAATGACTGGCGCTGACATGCGTGCGCTCGCCGAGGCGGGAGCGGCGGAGCTGCCGGCCTCGCTGAAGGCCGTCCTGGAAGGGTTCCGGGGCGGGAAGGCGGTCTCGCTCGCGCGGGCCATGTCCGTGGTGGAGGACGAGCGGCGGGGCTTCCAGAGCCTCCTGCACATTCTCCTGGCGGACGGGCCGCAGGCCGCGCGGGTCGGCTTCACCGGCCCGCCGGGAGCGGGCAAATCGACGCTCGTGGCGGCCTCGGCCCTCGTCTATCGGTCACGGGAAGAGCGCGTGGGCGTCGTCGCGGTCGACCCGACATCACCCTATTCCGGAGGCGCGCTCCTGGGCGACCGCATCCGCATGAACGACCTGGCCACCGATCCCGGCATCTTCATCCGGTCGATGGCGACGCGCGGCTCGCTCGGAGGCCTGGCCGTGACGACCAAGGAGGTCATCGACCTGATGGATGTCTTCGGCTTCGAGCGGGTGCTCGTCGAGACCGTCGGCGTGGGCCAGACCGAGCTGGAGATCACCGCCGCCACGGACACGGTCGTCGTGGTGCTGACGCCGGAGTCGGGCGATGCCATCCAGGCCATGAAGGCGGGCCTCATGGAGATCGCCGACGTGTTCGTGGTCAACAAGGCCGATCGGCCGGGGGCGTCCGGGCTCCTCCGCGAGATCCGCCAGGCGATCCACCTGCGCGCCGGCGACGCGCTGAGCGACGTTCCCGCGCACCATGGCGTCGATCTGTCCAGGGTTCGGAAGCGGGGCCGGGCCCCCGAGGTGCCGACCCCGTCCGAGGGCGATGAGCGGTGGCAGATTCCCGTGATCGGCACGGTCGCCCAGTCGGGGCAGGGGATGGACGAGCTCCTCGACGCCGTCGACCGACATCGGAGCTGGCTCACCGGGAGCGGCACGCTGGCGGAGCGACGGCGAGCCCGGGCCCGCCGTCGCGTCCATGAAGTGGTGGAGCGCGCGCTCCGGCGCGTCGCCTGGTCGTCGGAGACGGTCGCGGCGCTGCTCGAGCGAGGGCTCGACGGGATCCAGGACGGCACCGCCACGCCGTACTCGGTATCCGCCGAGATCCTACAGGAACTCCTGCCGGGCGGAGACTGAGCGCTCCCCTCGCGCTGGGCGCCGTGAGCGGATCGATGGGCCATCGGCGGGTGCGGGCGCGTTGACCCTCCTCCCGCTCTCTGGACATCTTTGTCGAAACGGGCACGCCCGTGGACGCGACTGACAGGTTCGCCCGTCTCTTCGAAGGGCCCCAGGAGTCATGTATGTCGACCATCGAGAAGCACCTCCCCGGATCCGGCGATCCGGAGGAGCTCCTGCGCGAGAGGGAGGCCGAGATCCAGTCGCTCAAGGAGCGCCTGGCGGCGTGGGAAGAGGCGTACGGGGCGGTGCCGAAGCGCGACGCGCTCTTCACGTCGATCTCCGGACACGAGGTGAGGCCGCTCTACACGCCGATCGACCGGGCCGATGCGGAGGGCTACCAGGACGAGCTCGGGCTGCCGGGCGAGTTCCCGTTCACGCGCGGCCCGTACACGACGATGTACCGCACCCGTCTGTGGACGATGCGCCAATTCGCGGGCTTCGCCACGGCCGAGGAGACCAATCAGCGCTACAAGTACCTCCTGGCGCAGGGCCAGACGGGACTGTCGGTGGCGTTCGACTTTCCGACGCTGATGGGCTACGACTCCGACCACCCCCGCTCGCTCGGGGAGGTGGGGGTGTGTGGGGTGGCGATCTCGTCCCTGGCCGACATGGAGCGGCTCTTCGAGGGCATCCCGCTCGACGAGGTGTCGGTCTCCATGACGATCAACGGCCCGGCGATCATCCTTTTCGCCTTCTACGTGGCCGCGGCCGAGAAGCAGGGCGTCGCTCCCGAGGTCCTGCGTGGCACGGTCCAGAACGACATCCTCAAGGAGTATCAGGCCCAGCACGCCTGGATCTTCCCGCCGGAGCCGGCACTGCGCTGCATCATCGACATGTTCGACTGGTGCGCCCGGAGTTCCCCCCGCTACAACCCGATCTCGATCTCCGGCTACCACATCCGGGAAGCCGGGGCGACGGCGGCGCAGGAGCTGGCGTTCACGCTGCGTAACGGCTTCGAGTACGTCGAGCGTGCGGTTGCGGCGGGCCTCGACGTGGATGTGTTCGCGCCCCGGCTGTCGTTCTTCTTCGACGTACACAACGACTTCTTCGAGGAGATCGCGAAGTTCCGCGCCGCGCGCCGTATCTGGGCCCGGCGGATGAAGGAGCATTACGGAGCGACGAACCCGGAGTCGTGGCGCCTGCGCACGCACGCGCAGACGGCCGGCGTGTCGCTCACGGCCCAGCAGGCGGAGAACAACATCGTGCGCGTGGCCTATCAGGCCATGGCGGCCGTGCTCGGCGGGACACAGTCGCTGCACACGAACTCGATGGACGAGACGCTGGCGCTGCCCACCGAGAAGGCGGTGCGTATCGCGCTGCGCACGCAGCAGGTCCTCGCCTACGAGTCGGGGGTGCCGAACACGATCGATCCGCTCGCAGGCTCGTACTACGTCGAGACGCTCACCGACGAGCTGGAGCGGGAGGCTCTCGAGATCTTCGAGGAGATCGACGCGATGGGCGGCGTCGTCCCCGGCATCGAGTCCGGGTGGTTCCAGGGAGAGATCGCGCACTCGTCGATGAATCAGCAGCTCGAGATCGAGCACGCGGACCGCGTCGTGGTCGGCGTCAACGAGTTCACCGAGGGCTCGGGCAAGATCGAGATCGACGTGCTGCGCATCGACGCATCGGTGGAGCAGCGGCAGCGCGAGAGCATGAGTCGGCTGCGCGAGCGCCGCGATGCTGACGAGGTCGCGCGCACGCTGTCCGAGTTGGAGGCAGCGTGTGGGACGAAGGAGAACCTCGTCCCCCGTATCCTCGCGTGTGCCCGCGCCTACTGCACGCTCTACGAGATCCGCGAGGCGATGGAGCGCGTCTTCGGAGCGTACAAGGAGCCGGTCTCCTTCTGATGCGTCCGTCCATGCGCCGTGGTGTGGGGCGCGCGACATCCTCCGCTCGGGGGATGCGGGCGTGAGAGCGAATGGACTCCACGCCGTCCTGTTCGACGCCGGAAACACCCTGATCTACATCGACCCCCGCCGCATGCTGGAGGTCTTCGCAGCCGAGGGCGTCGCGGTCGACGAGCCGACCTTCGTGCGCGCGGAGCTGGAGGCGCGCCGCGCCCTGCACGACGGGATTGCGCGGGGCGCGGCCGGCACGGAGCCCGAGCTGTGGGGCCGCTACTTTGCGACGCTCTTCACCGCGAGCGGCGTACCCGACGATGCACTCGCGGCGGTCACGGAGCGCGTCCGTGATGAGCACCACAGGAGCCACTTGTGGACCCACGCCGCCCAGGACACCCGGGGTGTTCTGGGATCGCTGCTCGCGGAAGGCTACCGCCTCGCCGTGATCTCGAACGCGGACGGTCGGGTAGAGGACCTGCTCGTGCGGACCGGGCTTCGCGACCGCTTCGAGTTCGTGATCGACTCGGCACTCGTGGGCATGGAGAAGCCCGATCCCGCCATCTTCCGGGAAGCGTGCGCCCGCCTGGAGCTTCCACCGGACGCGTGCATCTACGTGGGCGACCTCTACCCGGTGGATTACGAGGGGGCCACGTCGGCCGGGCTGCGGGGCGTGCTGATCGACCCGCTGGGGCTCTACGAGGGGAAGGCTCCCCGGGTGGCGTCGCTGGCGGAGCTTCCGGGGTTCCTCGCCGGGGCACCGCCGTTTCCCTGACCCCGGCTTTTGGCGTAGTTTTTCCGCAGGGCATCGCGGGACCTGCAACACCATCGACGACGTGAGGAGACGGCATGCCCGAGGGAGATCGCAAAATCCGGGTCCTGGTGGCGAAACCGGGGCTCGACGGCCACGACCGCGGCGCGAAGGTCGTCGCGAGCGCCTTTCGCGACGCGGGCTTCGAGGTCATCTACACGGGGCTCCACCAGACACCCGAGATGATCGCCGCCGCGGCCATCCAGGAGGACGTCGACGTCGTGGCGATGTCGGTGCTGTCCGGAGCGCATATGACGCTCTTCCCCAGGGTGAAAGAGCTGCTCGACGAGGCCGGCGCGGAAGGGGTGTTGCTCACCGGGGGCGGCATCATCCCGGAGGACGACATCGCGGCGCTCGAGAAGAAGGGGGTGGGGCGCCTGTTCGGCCCGGGAACGACCACCACGGTCGCGATCGACTACATCCGCGACTGGTTCGCGGGCAGGAGCGCATCGGAGTGATGCGCCGGTCGGCAGGGCGCGCGCAACCTGGCCGGACGGCGCGGGAGCGCGCATGAGTCAATCTCCGCCGGGCCGATTGGGTGACCTCTGCTCGGACCTCGTCGCGCTGCGCGCGCGGCTGAAGGAGGGTGGGGGAGCCGAACGGATCCGGCGTCAGCACGACCAGGGCAAGCTCACCGCGCGCGAGCGCGTGGGCCTGCTGTTGGACGACGGGGCTCCGTGGGTCGAGGTGGGGTTGCTCGTCGCCCACGACCGCTACGAGGGACAGGCGCCCGGAGCCGGAGTGGTGACCGGCGTGGGGGTGGTGGAAGGCCGAGAGGTCGTGGTCGTGGCCAACGACGCGACGGTGAAGGCCGGCGCGTGGTGGCCGGAGACGATCACGAAGATGCTGCGCGCCCAGGAGATCGCCATGCGCTGCCGCATTCCGATCGTCTACCTCGTGGACTCGGCGGGGGTGAACCTCCCCTATCAGGGCGGGGTCTTCCCGGGCCAGTACGGCGCCGCGCGGCTCTTCTACTACAACTCGATCATGCGCCGCTACCTGCGCGTGCCGCAGCTCGCGGCGGTCATGGGCCCTTGCATCGCGGGCGGCGCATACCTACCGGCGCTCTCCGACGTGATCCTCATGGTGGAGGGCACCTCCTTCATGGGCCTCGGCGGGCCGAATCTGGTGAAGGGCGCGACGGGCCAGAGCGTGGGCGCCGAGGAGCTCGGAGGCGCGCGCGTGCATACCGAAGTGAGCGGGGTCGCGCACTATCGCGTGAAGGACGACGAGACCTGCATCTCCGAGCTGCGCCGACTCGTGTCCGAGCTGTCGCACCCCACCGGGCCCGCCGCTCGCGAGGTCACGCCGCCGCGCCGTCCAGCCACGGACCTCTACGAGATCCTCCCCGCCGATCATCGGCAGCCGTACGACACGCACGCGCTCCTCGAGACGATCCTGGACGGAGAGGATCTCGACGAGTTCCAGCCCGAGCACGCCCGCGAGATGATCTGCGGCACGGGGTTCCTGGGCGGGACTCCCGTGGGCGTCGTCGCCAACGCGCGTGGGATGATCAAGGACCCCAAGGGTGGCCGGCCGCGCTTCGGCGGCATCGTGTACACGGAGAGCGCGCGCAAGGTGGCCTACTTCATCGACACGATGAATCGGCACCGTACGCCGCTCCTCTTCGTGCAGGACGTGTCGGGCTTCATGGTGGGCACGGAGGCCGAGCATTCGGGCATCATCCGAGCCGGCGCCGAGTTCGTCGAGGCGATGGCGACCGCCACGGTCCCCAAGCTCGTCCTCACCGTGAACCACGCGTCGGGCGCGGGCTACTACGCCATGGCGGGGCAGGGCTTCGACCCCGACTTCATCCTCTCCCTTCCCACGGGGCGGATGGGGGTGATGGAGGGCGAGAGCGCGATCATGGCGCTCTTCAGCGCGCAGCTCGATGAGCTCGACGCCCACGGGGAAGAGCCGGACGAGGCGCTCACCGCGCGTATGGACGCCGTGCGCGCCGACTACGAGCGGCAGCTCGACGCGCGCTTCGCCGCCGCGAGGGGCTTCGCCGACGAGGTGGTGACGCCCGAAGAGACGAGGCCGGCCTTGATCCATCTCCTGCGCGCGTCGCTCAACAACCCGGGGCCGCACGTCGGAGCGTTCAACCTGCCCGGGTCGGTGACGTGAGCGGACGAGCGACCTCGTCGCGGGAGGCCGCACGGGCGCCGGGCGGCGCGTCGCCGCGAGAAGTGATCCGCGTCGCGGGCGCGCAGGGCTTCTGGGGCGACGACCTCGAGGCGCCGGTGCGCCAGGTCGAGGGTGGGCCGGTCGACTACCTCATGCTCGACTACCTGGCCGAGGTGACGATGTCGGTGCTGCGCAAGCTCAAGGCCCGCGACCCTTCGGCTGGCTACGCGCGCGACTTCGTCCCGCTCATGGAGCGCATCTTTCCGGCGTGCGTGGAGCGGGGCATCCGGGTGCTGGCCAACGCGGGGGGCGTGAACCCGGGGGGATGCGCCGAGGCCGTGATCGAGGCGGGCCGTGCGGCGGGCGTAGTGGGCAAGGCGCGCGTCGGGCTCGTCACCGGAGATGACCTCACCGAGCGTCTCGAAGGCCTGATCTCCGACGGCCACGAGCTGGCGCACATGGAGACGGGCCGGCCCCTGGCCGACATCCTCGACGACGTGAAGAGCGCCAACGTCTATCTCGGCGCGGCGCCGATCGTGCGCGCGCTCGGGCTCGGTGCGCACGTGGTCGTGACCGGCCGATGTGCCGACGCGGCGCTCACGTACGCCCCCATGATCCACGAGTTCGGTTGGTCGTTCTCCGACATCGATCTCCTGGCGGCGGGTGTGGTCGCGGGCCACATCAACGAGTGTGGCGCCCAGAGCACGGGCGGCAATTGCCTCGCCGACTGGTGGGAGATCGCCGATCTGGCCACGGTGGGATTCCCGATCATCGAGGCCCGGCCCGACGGGTCATTCGTCGTCACCAAGCATTCCGGGAGTGGCGGGCGGGTGAGCCGCGCTTCGGTCACCGAGCAGATCGTCTACGAGATCGGGGACCCGAAGGCGTACATCACACCGGACGTCGTCGCGGACTTCACGAGCGTGCGGCTCACCGACGAGGGGCCTGACCGGGTCGGCGTGCGCAGCGTCACGGGCCGCCCGCCCACGGACTCCTACAAGGTCTCGGTGGCGTATTCCGCGGGCTGGAAGGCCGTGGGCACGCTCACCTACGCGTGGCCCGACGCGGTGGCCAAGGCACGCGCGGCCGATACGGTGCTGCGGGAGCGGCTCGACCGGCTGGGCCTCGTCTTCGAGGAGGTGCGGACCGAGCTGGTAGGGTGGGACTCCACGCACGGGCCGCTCTCGGGTGAGCCCCCCGCCGACGTGCCCGAGGTGCAGCTCCGCGTGGGGGTGCGCGGCCCGGATCGCGCGGCCGTGGATCGCTTCACGCGGGAGGTCAGCCCGCTCGTGCTCACCGGGCCGCCCACCGTGACGGGGTACGGCGGGGGGAGGCCGCGCGTCCAGGAGATCATGGCGTTCTGGCCGGCGCTCATCCGCAAGGACGCGGTGGACCCGGACGTGGTCGTGGAGGTGCGCGACGTATGACGAGCATCAAGTTGGTGCACCTGGCGCATGCCCGCTCGGGCGACAAGGGTGACACGGCCAACGTGGGCGTGATCGCGTACGATCCGGCGCACTACCCACTTCTGGCCGAGCGGCTCACGGCCGAGCGCGTGAAGCGCCACTTCGGGTCGATCGTGAAGGGGGGGGTCGATCGCTACGAGCTTCCCAACCTGGCCGCGCTCAACTTCGTGTTGCACGGTGCGCTCGACGGCGGTGGCACGGTGTCGCTCATGAACGACGCGCAGGGCAAGGTCCTGAGCACGGCGATCCTGCGCATGGAGATCGACGTGCCCGACGAGGTCGCGGAGGCGGCGCGAGGCCGGGGCAGGGTGCCGGCCGGCTGGACGCCGCCGAAGCCGAGGAGGAGGGATGGCTGAGGCGCTCCTGAGGTACGAGGTGGCAGACGGCGTCGCAACGCTCACGCTCGACCGGGCCGAGAAGCGCAACGCGCTCGACCGAGCGCTCCTGGCGGCGCTCAAGGACGGGTTGGAGCGGGCTCGGACGGACGAAGCGGTGCGCGTCGTGGCGCTCCGCGGCGCCGGCCCGGACTTCTGTGCGGGCGTGGATCTGACAGAGCTCGAGCGGATCGCCGGGATGGACGAAGAGGAGAACCTGGCCGACGCTCGCTACCTGGGCGATCTGTTCGTGCGCATGCGCCGCCACCCCAAGCCGCTCGTGGCCGTCGTGCACGGCCATGCGCTCGGAGGAGGGTGCGGCCTCGCGACCGCCTGCGACCTCATCCTCGCGCACGAGGACGCGGAGTTCGGCTACCCGGAGGTCCACCTGGGCTTCGTGCCGGCGCTGGTGATGACGATCCTGCGCCGCAAGGTCGGCGAGGGCCGCGCGTTCGAGCTCGCCGCCCGCGGCCAGCGCTTTTCGGGGACGGAGGCCGAGCGCATCGGCTTCGCCAACCGCGTCTTCCCGGCCGATTCCTTCGAGGAGGACGTTGTCTCGTACGTCGCCGACCTGGCGAAGCGTCCCCCGTCGTCGGTCACGCTCACCAAGGGGCTCCTCCACGAGCTCGACGAGCTCGGCTTCGAGCAGGGGATTGCCCGGGCGGCGGAGGTCAACGCGCAGGCCCGCCGCAGCGAAGCGTGCCGCGAGGGGGTGCGCCGGTTCCTCGAGCGGCGCTCGCGCACGTCCTGATGGCGTTCTTCCATCGACCCTCCGCGAGGCCGGACACCCGCTTGCTCGAGTGGAAGGTGGGTCTGTTCGCGTCCGGGGCAGTGCTGGCGCTCGCCGGCATGTACCTCGACCTGCGGTGGATGGTCGGCCTGGCCATCGGCGTCCTGGTGGCGGGATTCGCGCTCCGCTTCACGCCACGGCCGAACGAGGATGCGCTCGAGGAGGAGGACGAGGACCGAGCGGGGGCCTGAGGGACGCTCGTCCCCGTGAGCCATCCCATCGCCCGTCGCAGGACGCCACGCTCCCTGCGTGCATCCCGACCCCATCGAGATCCTCCGTCGCTCGCTCGGCTACGCCGCCTTTCGGCCCGGCCAGGAAGAGTTGGTCCGGGCGGTCCTGCACGGTCGCGATGCGCTGGGGATCCTGCCCACCGGGGGCGGAAAGAGCGTGTGCTACCAGGTGCCCGCGCTCGCGCTCGGCGGGCTGACGCTCGTCGTGACGCCGCTCGTCTCGCTCATGGAGGATCAGGTGGGCCGGGCGCGGGCCGCCGGACTCCGGGCCGCCCGTGTGAGCGCCGACCAGCCCCACGCGAGCCGTGCCGAGACGCTGAGCCGCGCCGCCACCGGGTGTCTGGACATCCTGTTCGTGGCGCCGGAGCGACTCGGGCTCCCGAGCTTCCTGAACGCCCTTGCGGGTTCGGACGTCCGCCTGCTGGCCGTCGACGAGGCGCACTGCATCAGTCAGTGGGGCCACGACTTCCGGCCCGCCTACCGGAAGATCGGCCGGCTGCGGACCGCCTTCTCCTGCCCGGTGTTGGCGCTCACGGCTACCGCGACGCCCGAGGTGCGCGACGACATCGTCCGCACGCTGGGCCTTCTCCGACCGGTGCGGATCGTCCGGTCGTTCGACCGCCCGAACCTCTCCTGGGCTGTGAGCCGAGCGGGCGGACACGTGGACCGTATCCGCCGGCTGTACGGCCTGCTGAAGACGGTGCCCGGCACGGCCATCGTCTACGCGCCCACGCGGCGGGCCGTGGAAAGCATTCGCGACGTTCTGGCGGGTTTCGGCGTCCGTGCGGAGGCGTATCACGCGGGCCTGGACGGACCCGAGCGCACGCGGGTGCAGGAGGCCTTCATGGCGGGCGCGTGTCGGCTGGTGGTGGCCACCAACGCGTTCGGCATGGGCATCGACAAGCCCGATGTGCGCCTCGTAGCGCACCTGCAGCTCCCGGGTACGCTCGAGGCGTACTACCAGGAAGCCGGCCGGGCCGGGAGGGACGGGAATCCGGCCCGCTGCGTGGCATTCTGGAGCCGGGGCGACCCGCGCCTGGCGCGCGGCTTCGTGGACCGGGCGCATCCTCCCGCGATCCAGCTCCGGCGGCTCCACCGGGAGCTGAGCCGGCGTGCGGACACCGTGGGCGTCGCGACGGTCGGCCTCGAAGCGCTCGCGCCCGTCCTCGGCCGCTGGAGCGCGCCCGAGGACGTCCTGCACGCCCTGGCGGCGCTCGAGCGCACGGGGACCGTGCGGATGCTGGACCCTCTCCCCGCGGGGGACGCCGAAGTCGAGGGGGCTCGACCGATCCGCGTGGGCGTGCGCTCGCTCGCCGACCTGACGGTTGCGGCCTCGCTCAGGGCTTCCGCGCTCGCCAAGCTGGCGGCGGTGCGTCGGTTCGCGCGCAGTCGCGGCTGTCGGCGGCGGGCGCTCCTGGCCTATTTCGGCGAGGACGCGCCTGCGCGGTGCGGCGCGTGCGATCGCTGCCGGAGTGAACGACGTGTGCGTCGAGGCCTCGGCGTGGGTCCTCGAACGCCTCGCCGTGCCGGTTGTGCCGTGCCGATCCCGTCGACCTCCTCAGGGGGGGCGGTAGGGCGTGCTGGGACCCGATCCCCGGAGGGGGGTGGGAACCGGAGTGGCACCTGAAGGGTCTCAGAGCCTCCGGGTAGCCGTGCGCTCGCGCGCCGACCGGACGGTTGCGGAGTCGCTCAGGGCGTCCGTCCTTGCCCAGCTCGAGGCGGTGCGCCCGCTCGCGCGGAGCCGCGCGTGCGATCGCTGCCGGTTCCTCCCTCTTCCTCGTCATGGTTCCGGGGGGTGGGCTCCGCACCGTCGGTGAAGACACGGAGAAAGAGAAGACAGCACAGCGATGGGTGATCGGCCGTCGAGCATTCGGCGGAGCGAGCACCGAGCGTTGCTTGGTTGGGATCACCTCGGAGGACCTGTGCGCCGTCCGGGGGATCGCGTTGTTCACGAGAGTCGGATGGCGACGGTGGGGGTCGGCGGTGCATGCACGAGGTCGGTGCGCGCACCGCCCACCCGACCGGAACCGAAGTCGCCGGGGCACCGGGCGGCCGCCGGTCTCCGCTTCCACGACGGTAACGAGGTCGGGAGGCGGAGCCGGGACGCGTGCGGTGCGCGGGGACGGGTGAGCGCTCGGCCGGCTCGATGGGCGGAGAAGCACGTCGTGAAGCGAGAGATTCTGGTGAGCTCCACGCCCCAGGAGTCCTGGGTCGCGTTGCTCGAAGACCGACAGTTGGTTGAAATGATGTTCGATCGCCCCGATCGCGAGCAGATCGTGGGTGACATCTTCCTGGGAAGGGTCGATGCGGTTCTTCCCGGCATCCAAGCGGCCTTCGTCGACATCGGCACCGACAAGGCAGGCTTCCTTCACGTGTCGGATCTCGAGCTCGACGACGAGGAGCTCGACGACGACGACGGGAACGGGAACGGCAGCGGGGGTCGACGCCGCCGGAGCCGGAAGTACCCGCCGATCCAGGACCACGTGAAGAAGGGCCAGGACATCCTCGTCCAGGTCACGAAGGAGCCCATCGGCACCAAGGGCCCTCGTCTCTCCGCGCAAATCTCCCTGCCGGGGCGCTTCCTCGTTTACATGCCTAACTCGACCCATGTCGGCGTGAGCCGGAAGATCGAGGGGCGTGAGCAGCGGGCGAAGCTCCGCAGGATGGGCAAAGAGATCCTCCCTGAGGCGGCCGGTGGCATCATCATCCGGACCGTCGGCGAGGAGGTTACGAAGGAGACCCTGCAGAAGGAGTTCGAGCGCCTGCGCGCTCAGTGGGAGAAGATTCAGCGCCGGGTCACGTCCATGCAGTCCCCGGCGGCGGTCCATCGTGAGGCCAAGCTGATCAGCGGCGTCATTCGTGACCTCTTCAGCGACAAGTTCGAGGCGCTCCGCGTGGACTCGAAGGCCGTCTACAACCAGGTAAGCGAGTACGTCAGGGGCGTGGCTCCGGAGCTCATGGACCGGATCCACTTTCACAATGCGCCCACGCCCCTCTTCGACGAATACGGGGTCGAGGACGAGATCCAGCAGGCGTTCAGCCGCAGGGTCGGCCTCAAGTCGGGCGGGTACGTGATCATCGAACCCACCGAGGCGCTGGTTTCGATCGACGTCAACACGGGCCGGTTCACGGGCAAGGGCAAGAAGGACCCGGAGGAGACGATCCTGCGCACGAACCTGGATGCGGCCCGCGAGGTGGCGAGGCAGCTCCGGCTCCGGGACGTCGGGGGGATCATCGTCGTCGACTTCATCGACATGGAATCGCAGGAGAACCGGGACAAGGTGCTGCACGAGCTGCGCACCGCTCTCGGACGAGACCGGGCCCGGACCAAGGCGTTCGAAGTCTCTGATCTCGGGCTCATCGAGATGACCCGCCAGCGGGTGCGGCCGTCCTTGTTCCAGGCTCTCACCGAGGTATGCTCGGTGTGCGGCGGCACCGGACGAATCTACACGGCGGCCACGGTGGTCCGCTCCATCGAGCGGAGCCTGAGGCGCGCCGCCGGGAGCAAGGAGGAGCGCCGCATCGTGGTGCGCGTGCATCCCGAGGTCGCCCTCCAGGTGCTGGAGGAGGAGCCCGACTTCCTCCCGCGCCTGAGGAGCCGGATGAAGCTCGATCTGTCGTTGCGGGATGATCCTCTCATGCGCCAGGACGAGTTCCGCCTTCTCTCGGGCCCGGCGGAGACCGACGTGACCGAGAAATACGCGGCCGTGTAAGCTCGGGCAGGTCGAGATCGTCGCGCGTGGAGGCGCACCGCCGCACTGCGGAAGTACCCGCACGCCTTGACCGCCTGCCACAGCAGAACGAAATTCCAAGGCTCAAACTCAAGATCCGACCCTGAATCCGGGAATCGGTATGTACGCGGTCTTTCAGACGGGTGGCAAGCAGTTCCGCGCGGAGCCCGGCACACGCCTGCGCATCCCCACGCTCGTGGCCGAGCCTGGAGACGTGGTGACGTTCGATCATGTGCTCCTCACCGGCGACGGCGAGGAGCAGGTGCAGGTCGGCACGCCCGTCGTGGACGGCGCCAGCGTGAAGGCGGAGGTCCTGCGTCATGGACGCGACCGCAAGATCATCGTGTTCAAGCGCAAGCGCCGGAAGGGCTACCGCAAGAAGCAGGGCCATCGCCAGGGCTTCACGGAAATCCGGGTCGACGAGGTAGCGCTCGCGTGAGCGCGGCCCTTCGCCCCTGACGCAAGAAACGGAAGCGATTCATGGCACATAAGAAAGCTGGAGGCTCGAGCCGGAACGGGCGTGACAGCAACGCCCAGCGACTCGGCGTCAAGCGTTTCGGTGGAGAGTCGGTGACGGCGGGCGCCATCCTCGTGCGCCAGCGCGGCACCAGGTTCCATCCCGGCCGCAACGTCAGGAGGGCGGGCGACGACTCCCTCTTTGCGACGGTCGACGGCGTGGTCACCTTCGAGCGGATGCGCCGCAAACCCGTCATTTCGGTCTACCCCGGCGAGTAGTCTTCGCCAGCGGTCTTCCCGAGTCCGGCGCGCGGATCGGCTCTGCGCGCCGGACTCTTTGCCATCCGGCAACGGGAACCTTGAGATCGTCCGAAGCGTTGAACATCGTGAATTGATGTCGCGCAAGACTTGGGGGTGCGGCCCCTCGCCGTCGATCGGCGTGGACCGTACTGCCGCTCCCCACCCCAGGCGCCTCTCGCGATCGGTCGCAGAGTTGCTTCCGGTCGTTCGGCAGGAGGAGGGGCGCTGCAAGGAGGTGGACGATGAAGCTCATCGGCCTCACCGGGTCCCGGCAGACGTCCGCGGCCCGTCGCGATAGATCGACTTCACTTGGCGGGCTGTACGGGAAGATTCTGCGCGCGGTTGCCCAACCGTGGCGCTGGGCTCCGGTTCTCGCCCTACCGCTCCTGTTCGTGGAGCAGGGGGGGGGCTGGCCTTCCGCGCATCCCCCGCCGGACGAAGTCGCGGTCACGGCACCGCGCACGACAGCGGCCCTGCCACTCCGCATGAATGCCCGCGTCGAGAAATGGGTCCATCGGTTCCGCTCCGATCAGCGACCCCTCTTCCAGCACCTTCTCGACCAGGAGGGCGTCTACGGCAACCTCATCCGCACCAAACTGCGGCAGCGCGGGATGCCGGAGGACTTGCTCTACCTCGCCATGATGGAGTCGGGCCTGTCTCCCAGGGCAGTCTCGGACGCATCCGCGGTTGGCATCTGGCAGCTCATGGTGCCCACGGCGCTCCAGTACGGGCTCCGCATCGACGACTGGGTCGACGAGCGTCGGGATCCGGTGCGTGCGACCGACGCGGCGCTCGACTACCTCCAATCTCTCCATGAGCGCTACGACTCCTGGTACCTGGCGGCGGCGGCTTACAACGCCGGGCCGAGCCGGGTGGACCGTGCCCTCGACCTTTACGCCGACGGGCGCTCCGGCAAGGAGAGCCTCTATTGGCAGGTCATCGCACATCTGCCGCCGGAGACCCGCAACTACGTGCCGCGCATGCTGGCTGCGACGTACCTGGCTCAGTACGCCGACGCATTCGGGTTCACGACCACCGACGTGACCCCCTACCGCTACAGTAGGGTGTTCGTGCCGGGAGGAACGTCGCTGTCCCGCGTGGCGCACACGCTGCAGATCGGCACGAGCGTGCTCAGGTCGCTCAACCCTCAGCTGATTCGTGGCGTGACGCCGCCCGGAGAGACGTATCCGGTCCGCGTCCCTGTGGGCACGGCGGGAATCGTCGTGGCGTCGCTGAGCGGGTCGGGACACCGGCACCGGGCGGACTGAGCGCCGCGCGGCTCACACGATCGGCCGGATCCGCGTCAGCGCGGCCGGGCCGACCTCCCGTCAGCGGTGATCGTCGGGGAGGGGTGGACCCCAGGAGGTTCGCCCCTCCTGGGCGTCTCGCGCCGACGCGATGATGCGCCAGATCACGTCTCGCGCCAGTTCTTCGTCGACCCCCCGCTCCCGAGCCAGCTCCGCGGCGCGCCGCACGACCCTGGCCTCCTGGGGAGGGTCCAGCACCGGAAGCCCGAGCGCCTCTTTGAGGCGCCCGATCTCGAGGACGAGATCACGGCGCTCGCCGACGAGCTGGATGAGCTCGGCGTCGACCGCTCGGATGCGGTCCCGCAAGGCGTCCAGACGGGCCTGGTGAGAAGGGGAATCGTCGGTCATGGACGAAGAGTAGCGGCTCGGGATGGGGTGCGCACCACCATCGCCGCGAGTCGGCATCCGACGGTCTCCGGGGCGAAGAATCGCAGGGCCTCGGCCGTACTCCAGAAGATGGGTCGCAGCGTTGAGGACAGCCTTGCCGACGGAGGCCGACGATGCGTGAGCACGTAGTCCAACTCCTGGTCCAGCCGGTCGTCGCGGCGCTCCTGCTCGCGCTCGCGATGTTGGGGCTCCGCGCCGAGACAGGCAGGACCAGGTTCGGGAGATCGGGCGTCGCGGGCGTGCTCGCCCTGGCGCTCCTGCTCGGCTCTCACGCCGTCGTCGGGCGGGCAGCGTTCGAGGAGCTTCTCCTCATCGCGATCGGGGTGGGCCTGCTGGGCGCAGCGCGTTTCTCCCTTTCCGGGTTCCGCCTGCTCGCGCTGCTCGGAGGAGCTGCCGTCGTGGGGGGACTCTGTCTCGGGCTTGTGGATCCGGATCCAACTCCGGGCGACGTCGTCCGGGCCGGCCTCGTGCTGAGCGCGGCTGCGCTCATCTCCGAGGCGGCGGCCCGGACGCTCTCCGGTCCCCGCTACATCTCTCCGCGCGCCATCTTCCGGAGCACGGTCTGGAGGATCCCTCCGTTCCGGTAGTACTCGACGTCGATCTCCGAGTCGAGTCGAGCCTTGGCCTGGAACCGCGTGACGGTGCCGTCGTCCGCGGTCGCCTCGACGTCCACGAGCGAGCCGGGTCCGAGCCGGTCGGAGATCCCGGTGAGATCGTACGTCTCCCGGCCGGTGAGCCCGAGCGATTCCTGCGTGGCACCACCGACGAACTCGAGCGGGAGCACCCCCATGCCGACCAGGTTGCTGCGGTGGATGCGCTCGAAGCTCTCGGCCAGGACCGCCCGAACGCCCAGCAGGATCGTCCCCTTGGCGGCCCAGTCGCGTGAGCTGCCCGTTCCGTACTCCTTGCCCGCCATGACGAGGAGGGGTGTGCCCGCCTCGGCATAGCGCATCGCGGCGTCGTAGATCGGAACGACCTCTCCCGTCGGGAAGTGGAGCGTGTAACCGCCCTCCTTCCCGTCCAGGAGGAGGTTCTTGATCCGGACGTTCCCGAACGTGCCCCGCATCATGACCTCGTGGTTGCCGCGCCGGGAGCCGAACGTGTTGAAGTCGAGGACCTTCACCCCGTGCTCCCGTAGGTAGTGTCCTGCCGGCTCGTTCTTGGGAATCGCTCCGGCGGGCGAGATGTGGTCGGTCGTGACCGACTGGCCGAGGAGCGCGAGCACGCGGGCGTGGTGGATATCCTCGACCTCGGGGACGTCCGCGCTCATCCCCTGGAAGAACGGGGGGCACTGGATGTAGGTGGACTCGGTATTCCACTCGTACAGGTCGCCTTCCTCGGGTAGGGGCAGCGCGCGCCAGTTCTCGTCGCCCTCGAAGACCTCGGCATAGCGGCTCGAGTACATCTCGGGCTTCAGCGCCGTCGCCACCGTGTGGCGGACCTCCTCCGCCGAGGGCCACAGATCGGCCAGGAAGACCGGATTTCCCTCACGGTCGTGTCCCAGGGGCTCGTGGTAGAGATCGATGTCGATGCGGCCCGCCAGCGCGTACGCGACCACGAGCGGAGGCGAGGCCAGGTAGTTCGCGCGCACGAACGGGTGGATGCGCGCCTCGAAGTTCCGATTCCCCGAGAGGACCGAAGCCACCACGAGCCCGTGCTCCTTCACGGCCTCCTGGATGCTCTCGGGCAAGGGGCCGCTGTTGCCGATGCACGTCGTGCATCCGTAGCCCACCAACTGGAATCCGAGCGCGTCGAGCGGCTCGGTCAGGCCCGACGCCGTCAGGTAGTCGGTCACCACCTTCGATCCGGGTGCCAGGCTGGTCTTCACCCAGGGGGGCACGGTCAGGCCGCGCTCCACCGCCTTCCGGGCCAGCAGCCCCGCGCCCACCATCACGGACGGGTTGGACGTGTTCGTGCAGCTCGTGATCGCGGCAATGACGATGGTACCGTCGCCGATCTCTGCGGCCGTTCCGTTCACCTCGATCGGGGTCGCACGCCCGGGGTCTCCGTCCGCGGCCGTCGGAAGCGTGAATCCCGAGGGGAGGAGTCCGGGCAGGTCGCGCACGAACGCCTTCGTCAGGTCCTTCATGGCGATGCGGTCCTGCGGGCGCTTGGGTCCCGCCAGGCTCGGATCCACGGTGGAGAGGTCGAGCTCCAGGCTGGACGTGTACTCCGGATCGGGCGTGTCGTCGGTGCGGAAGAGCCCCAACTCCTTGGTGACGCGCTCCACTCGGCCCACGAGCTCGGGGCTTCGTCCGGTGCCCTTCAGGTACCGGAGCGCTTCGGCGTCCACCGGGAAGAACCCGATCGTGGCGCCGTACTCCGGGGACATGTTGGCCAGCGTCGCCTTGTCGGGCAGCGTGAGGCTGCTCAGGCCATGACCGTAGTACTCGACGAAGCGTCCCACCACGCCGTGCTTCCGGAGCAGCTCGGTCACATGGAGGACCAGGTCGGTCGCGGTGGCGCCCTCCGGAAGAGCGCCCGTGAACTTCACGCCCACGACTTCCGGGAGGAGCATGTAGTACGGCTGGCCCAGCATCACCGCCTCGGCCTCGATCCCTCCGACCCCCCAGCCCACCACCCCCAGGCCGTTGATCATCGTCGTGTGCGAGTCGGTGCCCACCAACGTGTCGGGGTAGGCGACCCAGGTGCCGTCGTGGCGGCGCCGGTGCACGACCGAGGCCAGGTATTCGAGGTTGACCTGGTGCACGATGCCGGTGCCGGGAGGCACGACCGAGAAGCCGTCGAACGCCTTCTGAGCCCAGCGAAGGAGCGCGTAGCGCTCGTGGTTGCGCTCGTACTCGCGCTCGACGTTCAGCCGGTACGCGTCCGCGCGCCCGGCGAAGTCGACCTGGACCGAGTGGTCGATGACGAGATCGGCGGGCACCACCGGCTCGATCTTCGCGGGATCTCCCCCGAGCTCGGCGATGCCATCGCGCATGGCGGCCAGGTCGACGACGGCCGGCACGCCCGTGAAGTCCTGCAGCACCACCCGGCTCGGCATGAACGGGAAATCCGCGCCCGCGTTCGCCGGGCTCCACCCGGCGACGGCTCGCACGTGCTCCTGGCTCACGTACGCGCCGCCCGCGTGGCGCAAAGCGTTCTCGAGGAGGACGCGGATGGAGAAGGGGAGACGTTCCAGCGAGGAGACGAGACCCTCCCGCTCGAGTGCGTCGAGTCGATAGACGGCGGTTGTGCCTTCAGGAAGCTCGAGGTTGGTCAGAGCGCCGAAGGGATCGGTGCGACGGTCGGCCACGGTGGCTCCATTTCGTTCCGGTGATGCTTTTCGAAGGGGGCGAGCGCCGCCCGCCCCGGCGGTTCGGGCAGTGATTTCAACCTCTAAGGATAAAGAAAGTCGCTCACCCTCGCAGGTCCGCGGGCCTCACGCCGTTGAGTCGCGCACAACCCCGGCGTTAGCTTGCTTGACCACACGGCCGGGGTGGCGGAACGGTAGACGCGGCGGCCTCAAAAGCCGCTGCCTTTCGG
>CAZFIS010000062.1:0-21154 GCA_964519125.1 uncultured Gemmatimonadaceae bacterium
GGGCGCGCCGATCGCACGGAATTGCGCCGGCGAGTGCGGATCGGTGTTCAGGCGGACGAGCTCGGCCTTCTCGCGGATCGAGCCGCGCCACACCCGCGCCCAGTTCAGGAAGAACCGCTGGTCCTCCGTGTAGCCGTCGATCTTCTTCGAGGCTTCCTCGGGGTGGGCCTTGAGCGCCGCCTGCAGCGCGTCGTACGCCACGTTCAGGCCGCCGAGGTCGGCGATGTTCTCGCCCAGCGTGAGCTGGCCGTTCACGTGCTTGTCGGGCTGGTCGGCCAGCGGCGCGTAGGCGTCGAACTGCTTGACGAGCTTGGCCGTGCGCTCGTCGAACTTCCGCCGGTCCGCCTTCGTCCACCAGTTGACGTTGTTGCCGTCCCCGTCGAACTGGCTTCCCTGGTCGTCGAAGCCGTGGCTCGACTCGTGCCCGATCACCGCGCCGATGCCGCCGTAGTTGATCGCGTCGTCGCCGTTCGCGTAGAAGAACGGAGGCTGCAGGATGGCGGCCGGGAAGTTGATCGTGTTCTCGGTCGGGCTGTAGTAGGCGTTGACCGTCTGCGGGGTCATTCCCCACTCCAGCCGGTCGGTCGGCTTGCCGATCTTGGCGATGTTGTAGTCGTGGTTGAACTTCGCGGCGGCGAGGACGTTGGCGTAGTAGTGGTCCGGGGTGATGTGGAGGCCCGACCAATCCCGCCAGTGATCGGGATAGCCGATCTTCGGCAGGAACTTCTCCCACTTGTCGAGTGCCTTCTGCTTGGTGGCTTCGCTCATCCAGGCCAGGTTCTGGATCCGGGCCCGCAGCGCGTTGCGCACGTTCGTCACGAGCTCTTCGGCCCGCTGCTTGGCTTCGGGCGGGAAGTAGCGCGCCACGTAGAGCTGACCCAGGCCCTCACCCATCGCGCGGTTGACCGTTCCGAGCGCCCTCTTCCAGCGCGCGCGCTGTTGCGGCTGGCCCTCGAGCGTCGTGCCGTTGAAGGCGAAGTCCTCTTCCTGGAACGGCGTGGAGAGGTAGGGCGCGGCGTCGTCGATCACATGGAATGCCAGGTACGACTTCCACGCGTCGATCGGCGCATGGGCCAGCAGGCTGTCCACCCCGGCGAAGAACTTGGGCTGCGAGAGCGAGAAGCCCTTCCCGGGCTCGACGCCTTCGGCCTTGAAGAACGCGGCCCAATCGAAGTGCGGCGTCACCTTGGCGGCCTGCGCGAGCGACACGAAGTGGTACTGGTTCTCCGGTTTGCGGAGCTCGACGCGCGACAGCGAGTGGCGCGCGAGGCTGGTCTCCAGCGCCATGGCCATGGCGGCCTGCTTGCTCGCCTGGTCGGCCGGGACGCCTGTCAGCTCGAACAGCTTGGCGATGTGCTTCACGTAGGCGTCGCGCAGGTCCTTGTACTCGGCCTTCGTGTAGTAGTCCGGCGTCGGCAGACCGAGGCCGCCCTGCATGGCGTAGCCGATCTGCATCTTGGCGTCCTTGTAGTCGGCGCTGGCGCCGAAGCGGAAGACCTGGCCCTGTCCGGCCGCGAACGCCTGATCGAGCCAGGCCACCACGTCCGTCGGCGTCTTCAGCCCGTCGATGGTGGTCAACTCGGGCCTGATCGGATCGTAGCCGGCCTTGTCGATGACCGCCGTGTCCATGGCCGAGCGGTACAGCCACCCGATCTTCTGGCGGAGGGACCCAGCCTGCAGCGTATCGGCATCCCGCTCGGCCTGCTCGACGATCTGGTGCTGTTCGTCGAGGCTCTTTTCCGCGAGCTCGTTGAAGGCACCCCAGCTGGTGCGGTCCGGCGGAATCGGGTTCGCCGCGACCCACTTGGCGTTGACGAACGTGTTGAGGTTCGTGCACGGCGAGACAGCGGTGTCCAGTTGGGAGACGTCGAACACCGGGCCGGTGTCGACCGCCGCCGCGGTGCTCTGAGCTGCCGGCGGGTTCTTCGCGTTGTTGCTGCAGGCGACGGCCGCTACGAGGAGCGACGCGGCCGCGACCGCATACCGTGGAAGATGCCTGTTCATGAATTCCCTCCGAAGGATATTTCCGAATCGGCCAGAGGTCCGGAAGTTGGCTGGAATCACGGTAGAGTGACGATGGCGCGCCGGCAAGCGCAGCATCCTACGCCCCCCGTGCCGCCTGTACGAGCTTCCTGAGCTCTCCGTCCGGGTCGCTCTTCACGCTCACCTCATCGTCCCACACCATCGTCTGGCCGTTCGCGGCCGTGTAGGCCGGCCACTTCGGGATGCCGTCGTGGTTGGGGTCGCCCGAACGGGCGAACGCGACGAGCGCCCGGCTCATCTCGAGCGCCAGACGGCGTGCGTCGGGAGTGCCTCCGGTCTGGCGGGCGCACCGATCCACGTGGTCGAACCAGAACGGAAGGTCCTGGCAGTGGAACGCGAGCGGTCGGCCGTCGAGCACCTTGGTCTTCCACCCGAACCAGTACATATAGACGGGCGCACCATTCTGGGCGGCCTTCCGGTCGGCGAGCGTGACCGAGCTTTGCCGGAACCCGCCGGCCGTCTCGATGACGCCCCAGAGCTCGAAGGGCGCAGCGCCGGGAACGGCGCTCCGGGCTGCGGCGATGACGGCGTCGGCCCGCTCGCCGAAGCGCGGGCGGAGGCGCGTCCTCAGCCCCTCCAGCGTGAGATCCTTCGCTTCCGGGTGGTCGATTCCGTTCGTGAATTCGTGGAACGTGTTGCCGATGAGCACGGGGATGTGCGCGCTGATGGCCGGTGCCGTGGGGTCGAACGGGTGCTCGGGGACGACGGCGCCGTCCACCACGGGGCCCCAGCGGGGAGAGCGCGAGGGCGTGCCGGGCGCGCGCTGTGCCTCGACCCGGAGCTTCCGCTCGGCCGACTGCCCCGCCGCGAGCAACCGCGCCATCGGCACGTCGTGCAACTTGTCGATGCGGTGTCGTGAAAGGCCCAGCTCGTCGAGCACGGCCACGGCGAGCCGCTCCGAGTCGTCGGGAAGACCGGCCCGCAGGACCGGACCGCTGATGAGCATCGCCCTGTGGAAGAGTCCCTTCGCCGACGGCATGGCCATGACGGTGCCGACCTTGAACCCGCCTCCGGACTGCCCGAAGATCGTCACGTTGCCGGGGTCGCCGCCGAACGTCGCGATGTTGTCCCGCACCCACTCCAGCGCGAGCACGAGGTCGAGCATTCCCGCGTTGGCCGACCCCGCGTACCGGGCTCCGCCCAGCCGCGACAGGTCGAGGTAGCCGAACACGTTCAGGCGGTGGTTGACCGACGCGTAGACGACATCGTGATTCTGGGCGAGGTGCTGCCCGTTGAGCATCGGCAGTTCGTGGCTCGAGCCGAACGTGTAGCCGCCGCCGTGGAAATACAGGAGCACCGGACGCTTGCCGTTGTCGTTCACGGCCGGCGTCCAGACGTTGATTCCCAGCATGTCCTCGCCGGGGTATCCGTCGTCCCAGTTGTAGAGGAACTGCGCCTCGTCGTTCTTCCACCCTCGGTCGTAGAACGGCGCGACCGGACCCCAGGCCAGGGCGCAGCGCACGTCGGTCCACGGTGCGGGCTTGCGGGGCGGGAGGAAGCGGTTCGGACCGGCGGTGGTGTCCCCGTAGGGGATCCCCTTGAAGATGGTGACGCCGTTGCGCGTGTAGCCGCGCACCTTGCCCGTCTCCGTCTCCACGATCGCGGCGTCGGGCGTGGTCACGACCTCCGCGCCCGGCGCCGCTGCGCCGGCCGCCGCACCGTCTCCGGGAGCCGCCGTGCACCCGGTCTCGGCGGCGGACAGCGCCGCGCCCCCCGCCAGCACGGCCACGCTCTTCATCCACTCCCGCCGATCCATCGTGGCCCGCGGGGAAAGGGGCGACGTCGACTCGCGCGCTCGCTTCTCGGGATGCTCGCTCATGGTGTCCGCCTCGGCATCGTGGAGGGCAGAGTGGAGGAAAAGTACGGGGTGATGCGCGCGCCGTCACGCGAGTGCGCTCGCGTCTCCCGGCCCTCGCCGGCCGCCGATGAAGCTTGCCGGCGCCCCTTGCCCTCACTGCCCGCGAGGCGCAGTGTACAGGCGCCCTCCACAGGACCGTCCGGTCCGAGCTTCCTAAAGAACGTCCTTCACCCGGCCCGAACCATGCGAACCTCTCGCTTTCTCCGTGGCCTCGCCGTCACCCTCGTCGCCGCCTCGAGCACGCTCGCCCCGACGTCCGTCGCGGCCCAGCGTGGCGCCGGCGCCTCCGCCGTCCACATCCCCTTCGAGCGCTACACGCTCCCGAACGGGCTCACGGTGATCCTGTCCGAGGACCACACCACGCCCACCGTGGCGGTCGACGTCTGGTACCACGTCGGCTCGAAGAACGAGAAACCGGGGCGCACGGGCTTCGCGCACCTCTTCGAGCACATCATGTTCACGGGCTCGGGGCACGTGCCCTACGGGATGCACGACCGGTACACGGAGGGGGTGGGCGGAGGCAACAACGGCTCGACCACGAACGACCGGACGAACTACTTCGAGACCGTGCCGTCGAACTACCTCGAGGACGAGCTGTGGCTCGAGTCCGACCGGATGGGCTGGCTGCTGGACGCACTCGACGTCGCGAAGCTGGATGCGCAGCGCGACATCGTGAAGAACGAGCGCAGGCAGAGCTACGACAACCGGCCGTACGGCAGGGCGGGGGAGATCATCAGCGGGGCGATGTATCCCCCGGACCATCCGTACCACTGGCCGGTCATCGGCAGCATGGCGGACCTGAGCGCCGCGTCGGCCGACGACGTGAAGAGCTTCTTCCGCCTCTACTACGCGCCCAACAACGCCACGCTGGCCGTCGTCGGTGACTTCGATCCGGCGCAGGCCAAGACGTGGATCGCCAAGTACTTCGGTGAGATTCCGCGGGGCGCTCCCATCACGCGTCCCGTCGCGCCCGTCGTCACGCTGCCGGCCGAGACGCGCCTCGTCTACGAGGACCGCGTCCAGGTGCCGCGCCTCTACCTCGCCTGGCCCACCGTGGGCGTGACGAGCGCCGACCAGTACGCGCTCGACATCCTGAGCGCCGTGCTGTCGGGGTCACGTACGGCGCGCCTCACGAAGGGGCTGGTCTACGACCGGCAGAGCGCCGCGGAGGTCACGGCCTGGCAGGACGAGAACGAGCTGGTGGGCACGTTCGAGATCATCGTCACACCGAGGCCCGGGAACTCCCTCACCCGCCTCGAGCTCACCACCGACTCGCTCGTCGACCGGCTGAAGCGCGAGGGCCCCACGGCCCGCGAGCTCCAGAAGGTGAAGGCGGGTCTCGAGCTGCGCGCGATCAGCCGGCTCCAGTCGAACCTGGCCAAGGCCGACATCCTCGACGAGGGAAGCGCCTTCCACGACGACCCTGCGTTCTTCCAGACCGATCTGGCGCGCACGCAGGCGGTGAGCGCCGACGACGTGAAGCGCGTCGCGAACCAGTACCTGACCGACGGCCGCGTGGTGTTGAGCATCGTGCCTCAGGGCAAGCCGGAGATGGCGTCCAAGCCCGACCAGAGCACCCGCGTGAGTCAGACCCCGGCGAGCCCGACGAGCGGGCGGGAGGGCCTCCGATGAGCACCGCGTCGATGATCCGCACCCGGTCGAGCCGCGCGCGCGGCCGTGCCATCGCCCTGGCCGCGGCCGCCTGCGTCCTCGCTCCTGCCGCCGCCTCCGCGCAGGCCGGGCCGAGCCGGTTCGACCGCACCCGTCCCCCCACGCCGACGGCACCCCGTCCGCTCCGTGTCCCGGCGTGGACCGAGACCAACCTGCCCGACGGCGCCCAACTGGTCGTCTCCGTGAAGCACGACCTGCCGCTCGTCTCGTTCTCGATCGACTTCGTGGGCGGAGCGGACCAGTACGAGCCGGCCGGCGAGACGGGCCTGGCGGGCATGACCGCCTCGATGATGAGCGAGGGGACGAAGTCGCGCACGGGCGACGAGCTCTCCGACGACCTCGAGCTGCTCGGTACCCGCGTGCGCGTCTCCGTCGGGGGTGAGCGCGGCGAGATGAGCTTCCTGTCCACCACAGCCAACTTCCCGGCCGTGCTGGACATCCTGGCCGACATGCTCGAGAACCCCTCGTTCCCGGATTCCGCGCTCGAGCGCCTGCGCGGCCGCATGCTCGTGGCCCTCACGCAGGCGAAGGACCAGCCCACGGCCATCGCCTCGAACGTGTTCGATCGCGTGCTTTACGGCAGCGAGCACCCCTACGGGCGCTTCGTGACCGAGACGGCCGTCCGGGCGATCACGCGCGACGACGTGGTGCGCTTCCACGACGCCTACTTCCGTCCGGGTCGCGCGGTCGTCACGGTGGTGGGCGACGTCGATCCCGCGGCCGTGAAGGCCACCGTCGAGAAGGCCCTGGCCGCCTGGCCCAGGGGCGGCGAGCGACCCCTGTTCCACTATCCGCCCGTGCCGGAGCCGCGTCGCACGACGATCTACCTGGTCGACAAGCCGGGCGCGCCGCAGTCTGTGTTCGCGATCGGCCTGCCGGGCCCCGCGCGCGGCACGCCCGACTACTACGCCGTCGAGGTGATGAACACGATCCTCGGAGGCCTCTTCCAGTCGCGCCTCAATCACGACATTCGCGAGGTGAAGGGCTACAGCTACGGGGTGGGCTCGAGGTTCTCGTTCGGAAGAGGGCCGGGAGCGTTCCGCGCCGGAGGATCGATCGTCACGACGAAGTCCGACAGCGCGCTCATCGCGTTCATGGCGCACTTGAAGGGAGTGCAGGGCAGCGTCCCGTTCACGGACGACGAAATGGCCCAGGCCAAGGCGGCGCTCGTGCAGAGCCTGCCCGAGGAGTTCGCCTCGGTGAGCGCGACGGCGGGTGCCATCTCCGACCTCTATGTGGAGGGCCTCCCCGACGACTTCTACCAGACGATGGGGGCGAGGGTGGACGCCGTCACCCGCGACGACCTGGTCCGGGTGGCGAGGAAGTACATCGACCTCGACCACCTGGATATCGTCATCGTCGGCGACCGCGCCACGATCGAAGCGCCGCTCGCGGCTACGCACATCGCGCCGATCGTGCACCTGGACATCGACGGGCGTGCGGTGCCCGGGGGAGGCGAGCTCCCCTGACCGGCTACTCCGCGGTCGTCGGGTCGATGATCGTCACCACCTCGAGCACCGCGTCGGCCGGGAAGCCGCCCTTGCGCGCATGCTCCCGGACGATCTCCTCGTCGGGTGCGATGTAGACACAGGTGATCTTGTCGCCCGTGACGTAGCTCTGCACCCACTGGATCTGGGGACCCAGACCCGAGAGGACGGAGCACGACTTCTGCGAGATCGCCTGCAGCTCTTCCGGGGAGAGCTGGCCTGCACCGGGGATGTTCCGCTCGATCAAGTACCTGGGCATCGGATGATCATCTCCAAGTCGGGGAGGGTTACGACGTGGGAAGGGGCACATATGTCGCAGGATCACCCTGGATCGCAAGAGTGACGATCGCTGACACTGTGCTCGGCCCCGGTCGCGGGAGACGGGGTCCGCGCTCTAGATTGAGCATTCGTCACGCCGCCGGCGCCCCGGCCCCACGATCGAGGACTCGCAGGCCATGAGCTCGCCGATTACCAGCGCTTTTGTCCACAACTTCCTGGGACGCTCCCCCGCTTGGTACAAGCGGACGATCCTCGCCTTCCTGATCGTCAATCCGCTGATCTTCGTGCTGGGTGGTCCGCACAGCGGCTTCATCGCCGGATGGGCCCTGGTCGTGGAGTTCATCTTCACGCTCGCCATGGCCCTCAAGTGCTATCCGCTGCAGCCGGGCGGGCTGCTGGCCCTGGAGGCCGTGGCGATCGGGATGGCGAGTCCCGAGGCGGTCTACCAGGAGACTCTGGGCAACTTCCCGGTGATCCTGCTGCTGATGTTCATGGTCGCCGGCATCTACTTCCTGCGCGAGCTGCTTCTGTTCGTGTTCACGAAGTTGCTGATCTCGGTCGAGTCCAAGGTCCGGCTGTCGCTGATGTTCTGCCTCGTCGCCGCCGGGCTCTCGGCCTTTCTCGATGCGCTGACGGTGACGGCCGTGATCATCACCGTGGCGGTGGGCTTCTACACCGTCTATCACAAGGTCGCTTCCGGAAAGGGCTTCGACGACGAGCACAACCACGATGACGACACGCTCGTGCATGACTTCCGTCGAGGCGACCTGGAGCGCTTCCGCGCCTTCCTGCGTAGCCTGATGATGCACGCCGCGGTGGGCACCGCCCTGGGCGGGGTCTGCACGCTCGTAGGCGAGCCGCAGAACCTGCTGATCGGGCACGTGGCCGGCTGGAGCTTCGGCGAGTTCTTCGTGCGCGTGGCGCCGGTGTCGATGCCGGTGGTGGTCGTGGGGCTGCTGACCTGCGTTCTCCTCGAGAAGCTGAAGTGGTTCGGCTACGGCGAGGAGCTCCCGTTGTCGGTCCGCGAGATCCTGGAGGGCTACGAGCTCCGCGAGATCGGGCGGCGCGATCTGCCCGGCCAGCTACGCATCGTCGTGCAGGGTGTGGTTGCGATCTTCCTCGTCCTGGCGCTCGCCTTCCATCTCGCCGAGGTGGGTCTCGTCGGGCTGGCCGTGATCATCCTGTCCACGGCCTTCAACGGCGTCACCGAGGAGCACCGCCTCGGACACGCCTTCGAGGAGGCGCTGCCGTTCACCGCGCTGCTCGTCGTGTTCTTCGCGGTCGTGGCGGTCATCCAGGTGCAGGGTCTGTTTCAGCCGGTGCTCGACGTGGTGTTGGCGATGCGCGGCCACGCCCAGCTGGGCACGATGTTCGCCGCCAACGGTCTGATGTCGATGATCAGCGACAACGTGTTCGTGGCCACGGTCTACATCACCGGGGTGAAGACGGCCCTCGACTCGGGCCTGATCTCACCCCTCCAGTTCAACCATCTGGCCGTCGCGATCAACACGGGCACCAACATCCCGAGCATCGCGACGCCCAACGGCCAGGCGGCCTTCCTGTTCCTGTTGACGTCGGGCCTGGCGCCGCTGATCCGCCTCGGCTACGGCCGCATGGTGTGGATGGCGCTGCCCTACACGGTCACGCTGTCGCTCACCGGCCTGACCGCGACCCTGATCTCACTGTAACCGCGCCGGTTGCCCGGACGCCCGCGTGCTCGAAGGAGGAGGAACCGTGGACCGCAAGGAGATGGTGCGGCACTACAAGGAGACGCCGCGCCCGGCCGGCGTGTACAGAATCCTGCACACACCGACGGGGCGGACGCTGCTCGGCGCGAGCCCGGACGCGCCGGCCATGCTCAATCGCCTCCGGATGCAGCTCAAGACGCATGCGCACCGGAACGGGAGGCTCCAGGGCGACTGGGACCAGGACGGGCCGGATGCGTTCAGCTTCGAGGTGCTGGATCTGCTGAGCCCCTCGGACGATCCGGAATGGGATCCCGCGGAAGATCTCCGCATGCTCGAGGAGCTGTGGGCGGAAAAGCTCGGCCTCTCCGACGAGCAGCGCTACTGACCTGGAACGGAATGGGCCGTAGACGGTCATAGGTCATAGGTGAGACGCTGGCGCGCTCGGCGTCCAGGATCGGCACGGACTCAACGGGAGGTTGCTCGGATGTCCCTGGGGTACAACGTGATCAAGTTCGTGCACGTCACGGCGGTGATCGTGTGGTTGGGCGGTCTGGTGACGCTCACCCTGCTCGGCGCGCGTCTGGCGCGCGCATCGGACCCGACCGCCATTCGGCTCTTCGGTGAGCAGAGCACGTTCTTCGGCCGCAAGGTGCAGAACCCGGCCGCGGTCATCGCGCTGCTGGCGGGCCTCGTGCTGATGGGGATGCTGAAGACGATGACGTTCTGGCTGGGGTGGGGGCTGGTGGCGCTCATCGTTTCCCTGGGACTGGACGGGGCGGTGCTGCGGCGGGCCACCCGCGAGCTGACGGAGATCGCGGCGGCGGCGAGCCCGGACGCGGATCGTCTCGAGGCGCTCCGTCGACGGATCCAGCTCGGTGCGTGGCTCAACATCGCGATCCTGGTATCGACCGTCTTCGTGATGATCGTGAAGCCCGCCCTGAAGTGACGGTGGGCCGGATCGGGGCTCGAGGGTGTAGAAGGGGGATATGGCTCGCCTCCTTCGCCGATCCGCCCGCTACGTCGCGTACGCCGCGCTCGCGGTACTCGCCGTTCTGTTCCTGGTCTGGGTTACGCTTCCGTGGCCGGGCGATCTCGCCACGACGAACCCGACCTCGACCTCGTTCATGCGCTACCGCGAGGCGGAGGCTCGGGAGCAGGGCGATACGCTGACGATCCACGAGGAGTGGGTGCCACTGTCGGGCATCCCCCGGGACCTGGTGCGCGCCGTGCTCGTCTCCGAGGACGACCGCTTCCGGGAGCACCACGGCGTGGACTGGAAGGCGCTCGCCACCGAGGTGCACTGGACCGGCGGCGACACGTTCTCCTGGACGAGCCCGCACGATTGGGTCGCCCTCGCTCACGCCGCGGGCTACGTCCTTGCGCACCGTCACAAGGTCAAGGGGCGGAGCACGATCACCCAGCAACTCGCCAAGAACCTCTACTTCACGCCGCAGCGCTCGCTGGTGCGCAAGGCGGACGAGCTCGTGGTCACCGGGCGACTCGAGCATGACCTGACCAAGGACCGCATCCTCGAGCTCTACCTCAACACCGTCGAGCTCGGGCCCGGCCTCTTCGGTGTGGGCGCGGCGGCGCGTCATTACTACGGCGTTCCGGTCCAGCAGCTCAACGCCTTTCAGGCCGCGTCTCTCGCCGCGACGCTCCCGCAGCCGCTCACGTCGAACCCGGCGCACCGCCCGGGCCGCATGGCGTGGCGCCGCGACCTCATCCTCCAGCGCCTCGCGGGGCGCGACGTGGTGATCCCGGACGAGCCCCCCGCCATCCCGATCTCGCTTCCGCCGGCGGACTCGGGGCTCGCGGCCGACACGGTCGCCCTTCGCGTCGACACGACCTCCGGGCCGTGACGTCCTACCTGACGCGCAGTCCTTCGCGCACCCGCTGCAAGGCCGAGACGATCGCGCCCGCCTCGCCCTCCTCGACGCGGGACGTCCAGATCCGGCGCACGACGCCTCGATGGTGCGCCGAGACCTCGGAGAGCCGCTTCTCGCCGAGGGGCGTGAGCACGACGCGGGTGGCGCGTCGGTCGTCGGGGTCGGCCCGGCGCGCGACCAGGCCGTCCCGCTCCATCCGGTCGACCAGGGCCGTGAACCCGCTCTTGCTCAACAGGACCGCGTCGGCCAGCTCCGTCATCCGTCGCCCACCGTCGGTCTCGGAGATGTGCAGCATGACGTCGTAGTACGTCAGCTCGATCCCTGCACCGTCTCGGAACTCCCGCTCCAGGTAGCGCACGATGTCGCGGTGCGTCTCGAGCAGGGCCCGCCATGCCCGGCCCTGAATCGTCGATCCCTTCTGTCCGGAAGAAGATGGGTGCGTCATACGCCTGGTCATGATGCGATATCGTACTATAGGAACTCGGATCATACGATATGCGACTGAACCTAGGCCTCCTCGTGGAAGAGTTCCAGACCGTCAGGACCCGCCGGAGCCCATTGTGTGCGGGCCAAGGGCCTGATACACATAGCGTTGTGCGGAGCCCGCGTAGGGGCAGGTCTTCCGGCCCGGCTCATCGTCTCATCCATCAGCGGGAGGGGCTCCCGATGCGCAATCCAGGGAATGCGATCCTGCTCGGGGCGGCGTTCCTCCTTCTCGCCGCGGCCTCGTGCAGCAGCAGCACCTCGCCGAGCGGCTCGCCGGTCGGCACCTACACGCTGAGTACCCTCAACGGCTCGGCGCTCCCCTACGTCATGGTGCGTACGTCGAGCGACGAGGTGGACATGACGAAGGGCCGGCTCGTCGTGAACAAGGACGGCTCGTGCTCGACGAGCATCACCGAGAACGTGACGCACAACGGCCAGTCCTCGGACCAGACGGCCGAGGGAACCGGCACCTGGTCGGGCAGTGGCCAGATGACGTTCACCTGGTCGGACGGAACGACCGACACCGGAAGCTGGTCGTCCCGCACGATCTCGATCGACAGCCAGGGCCTGACGTACCAGTTCCGTCGCTGAGGGCCGTTCGAGCCACTCGACCGGTGGGCTCGACGCGAGGAACAAGCCTGCTCAGTAGCCTTCTCCCTCCATGCTCACCTTTCCTCGCATCCGCCGGTAGATGAACGTCGTGTAGGCCGCGACGAGGATCATTCCCGGGACCCACCAGACGAACGCGACGCGCATCGCGTACGCGGACGACATCGCGTTGTGCACGGTGAGCGACGCCGAGGCGCCATTCGTGGCCGGCAGCACGAGCGGGTAGAGGCCGAACGAGACCGACAGGAGCATCCCCACGAGGAAGACGGCGGAACCGAGGAACGCGCCGAGCTCGCGCCCACGCGTACGAAGCCACAGGCTCGCGACGAGCCCCGCCAGGGCGACCACCGGGAAGACGTAGCCCGCCGGATGGGCGGCCAGCCGCTGCGGCACGTGCGGCTGAATGGCGAAGGTGAACGCGGTCACCAGCGCCACCATGACCAGGAGGAACGGCCACAGCCACGCGGCTGCGCGGTTCGCGCGACGGCGCACGGGATCGTGCGTCTTCAGCGCCACCCAGAGCGCGCCGTGGTGTGCGAGCGCGAACATGCTGGTGACGCCCACCGTCACGGTGAACCAATCCAGGATCCCCATGCGCGCGCCCTGCGTGGTGAAGTTCGTCCACAGGGGCGAGAAGAAGTAGCCGTCGGCGTCGAGCGGCACGCCCCGCACCACGTTGCCGAGCGCCGCGCCCAGGAAGATCGTGAGCAGCAGGCTCGCCCCGAAGAAGACGACGTCCCAGAACGGGCGCCACACGGGGTTCTCGATGTGGTTGCGGAACTCGATGGCCACGGCTCTCAGGATGAGGAGCCAGAGCACGATCATCAGAGGGAGGTAGAACCCGCTGAAGCTCGAGGCGTACAGGCGCGGGAACGCGAGCACCAGCGCTCCGCCCCCGGCGAGCAGCCACACCTCGTTGGCGTCCCACACGGGTCCGATGCTCCGCAGCACGCTTCGCCGCTCGGCGTCGGTGTGCGCCACGATGGGGAAGAGAGCGCCGGCCCCGAGGTCGAACCCGTCGAGGACGACGTACATCGCGAGAAACCCGGCGACGAGCCAGAACCAGACGGTTTCCATGACGCTACGCCTCCTGGGAAGGATCGATGGGAGCGGGCGCCGGCACTGGCCCGTGGGCGATCTCTCGCTGCGCCAGGAAGAGGAAGAGCACGCCGAGCACGAGGTAGAGCCCCATGAACCCGATCAGCGAGAAGAGCGCGTTGCCGGGCTGCACCGTCTGGCTGTAGCCCGCTTCGGTGCGCATCACCCCCCACACCAGCCAGGGTTGGCGGCCGAGCTCGGCCGTCATCCACCCCATCGTGTTGGCGATGAACGGAAACGGGGCCGCCAGCATCAGGACCCACAGCGCCGGTCGGGTCTCGGCGAGCTTGCCTCGCCACAGGAGGAATCCGGCGAACACCATCACCGCGATGAAGATCGTGCCGAGGCCGACCATCATGTGGTACGCGTAGTAGAGCAGGGGCACGTTGTCCGGCCAGTCTTGGCGCGGGAACGTAGTCAGGCCCTCGACTGCGGCGTTCCAGTGGTGGTACGTGAGGAAGCTCAGGAACCCGGGCACCTCGATCGGATTGTCGAGGCGCAGGTCCGTCATGTCGGGCTGCCCGATGATGACGAGGCCGGCGGGCTGTCCTGTCCGGAAGAGCCCTTCCATGCCCGCGAACGCCGTCGGCTGCGCCTGCGCCATGTGGCTCGCCTGCCGGTCTCCGGTTGGAAACGCGAGGAGCAGCGACGCGACGAGCCCCGCGGGCACGGCGACCTTCAGAAAGATCCGCCCGTAGGCAGAGACCGAGTCGGGCGAGCCTTCCATGTCTCCGGGCTCGGCTGTCAGCAGGTAGTACGCTCCCACCGCAGCCACCGTGAACGAGCCGGTCACGACCGCACCGATCATGGTGTGCATGTACTGCCACAGGGCCCACGGGTTCGTGATCAGAGCCGTCAGGCTCGACAGCACCAGGCTGCCATCGGGAGCGAGCGTGTAGCCGACGGGGTGCTGCATGAACGCGTTCGTCGCGACGATGAAGAACCCCGAGATCCACGACCCCAGCCAGACCGCCACGGCGGCGGCGAAGTGCTGCTTCGGGGTGAGCTTCTCACGGCCGAACAGAAAGAGCGCGAGGAACGACGACTCCAGGAAGAACGCGAAGACGCCCTCCATCGCCAGCGTCTGGCCGATCACGCCGCCCGTCGCCTCGCTGAAGCGCGCCCAGTTCGTGCCGAACTGGAACTCCATCGGAATCCCCGTGACCACCCCCATCACGAACGACAGCCCGAAGATCCTTCCCCAGAACGTGGCGGCGCGGTCGTAGCGTTCGTCTCCCGTGCGCAGCGCGATCGCCTTGAGGACGACGATGAGAAGCGCGAGCCCCATGGTGAGCTGCGGGAAGAGGTAGTGGTACGACACGGTGAAGGCGAACTGGAACCGATGGTAGAAGAGCGCTTGGTCCATGGCGCACCGCTCTCTTCAGCGAGGATAGGGGTACGGCCGGAATGGCCCTTGGGGAGGGGCAAGAGGCCGACCGGGAGGGGAGGGTACGGCCCAAGATAACGTGCGAGCCGGCCGAGCACACGCGTGCAAGGACCGGGAACGACAGCGCCCGTCCCTGCTTCTCCCGTGGTCCGTGCCAAATATCACGATTACCTTGATGGAGTTGCTGGACCTCGGTGGCGAACGTAGCGAAGGACGACCACGATGCTCATTCCGATACTGCTGTGCTCTCTGCTGGGAGCGGGGCCGGCGGTGGCCGCCCCGGCTCCCGACACGCTGGACCCTCCCGCTCCCTCCGCCGCCCTCCCGGCGGCCGACACGACGCAGCCCGATACGCTCCGCCTCTACCAGCTGATGGGCATGACCGTGTCGGTGAACCGGACGAGCATCCCGCTGCGCATGAACCCGGGGGCGACGACCGTCGTCGGTGCTCAGGATCTCGGTGACATGACGCGCACCATCGCCGTGGACGAGGCCGTGCGCCTCGTGCCGGGCGTGAAGGTCGACAACCAGGCCGACGGCGAGCGCGTCCACATGTCGATCCGCGGTCAGGGGATCTTGAGCGAGCACGGAATCCGGGGCATCAAGATCCTCCAGGACGGGATCCCTCTGAACGATCCGAGCGGCTTCGCCCCGGATCTCTACGACATCGACTGGTCGGATGTGAGCCGGGTCGAGGTGCTGCGCGGCCCCGGGGCGTCGCTCTATGGCGGCGGCTCGGCCGCGGGGGTCCTGAACATCCTCACCACCCCGCCTCCCGAGACGGATGACCTGGTCGTGCCGAGCGCCGAGGTGCACGTCGGATCCTACGGCTTCTGGAAGGCGGCCGTCCGCAACTCCGGACGCACGGGCGACGTGGGCTATACGCTCGATTTGAGCCGTGGGTACGGGGACGGCTACCGCGTGCATACCGCGTACAACGCGACGAACCTGCGCGCGAAGGCCGACTGGACCGTCTCCGACAAGCTGACGCTCCACCCGATCGTCGCCTGGACCACGTTCTTCAACCAGAACGCCGAAGGGCTCAACCTGACCTGGCTCGCCCAGGACCGCCGCCAGGCGAACCCGGACGCCAACACGTTCAACGAGTTCCAGACCACGCGACGCTTCACGGGAGGTCTGACCGGTCGGTACCGGATGAGCGGCTCCACCACCGTCGACTTCGACGGCTACCTGCGCAACACGCGCTATCTCGAACCTGTGCCGTCGTCGGTGCAGCACCGGAGCCTGGCCGCTCCGGGAGGCACGGTACAGCTGACGAGCCAGGTGGGAGATGGGAGCGTGCGGCACACCCTGAGCGCCGGCGCCGACCTCCAGTGGCAACGCATCGCCGAGTTCCGGGTCCCGAACCTCGGGGGTGCCAGGGAGGGCAACACGCTCCTCTCCGACGAGACGATCCGGCAGAGCGGGGTGGGCGTGTTCGCCTTCGACCGGATCCGGTTGGGGGACGAGTGGACGGCGCTCGTGAACGTGCGCTACGACCGCATCACCAACCGGCTCGAGGACCACCTCAGGAGCGGCGGCGTCAACCTCTCCGGCGACACCAACTTCGAACGCGTGACGACTCGCGCCGGGCTCGCCTGGAGCCCGTCGCCCACGTGGAGCGTCTACGGCAACTGGGGGCAGGGCTTCCTTCCTCCCGCCACCGAAGAGCTCGACAACAACCCCGCGGCGCAGGGCGGGTTCAACACCTCGCTCAAGCCATCCACCTCGCAGGGGGAGGAGGTGGGGATGAGGGGCGTGGCCGGCCGGCGTCTGCTCTACGACGTGACCGTATTCCACCTGGAGACCCAGGGCGACTTCGATCGGTATCGCGTCGCCGACCGTCCGCTGGAGACCTTCTACCGGAACGGCGGCAACAGCCGTCGCTTCGGGGCGGAGATGTACGCGAACGTCAATCCCATCGATCCGCTCTGGCTCCAGGTCGCCTACACGTGGTCGCACTTCCTCTACGAGAAGTCGACCAGCGCGTACGGCGACATCCAGGGGAACTGGCTGCCGAACAGCCCCGAGCACCAGCTCATGACGGATCTCTCATGGAACGTGCTCTCCGACGTCACCGTAGGGGCCGGGAGCGACACGTACAGCAAGTCGTACGTCGACGCGAGCAACGTCGCGTCGGTGGACGGCTATACGCTGCTCAACGCCCGGGTGGCGTGGAGGCTGCGCATTGCGGGGATGCGGAGTGAGCTCACCCTCCAGGGCCGCAACCTCACGAACGTGAAGTACATCGCGTTCACCGAGCCCGATCCGGACGGCAACTCCTACCAGCCGGGTCCGGAGCGCGAGCTGTTCGCGGGGCTGCGTATCTCGATGCCGTAGCGGGGAAGGGGTGCGCGGCGGGAGGGCGCCCGCCGCGCATCCTCAGCCCTCTCGCCCGTGGCAGTGCTTGAACTTCCTTCCGCTCCCGCACGGACACGGATCGTTGCGCCCCGCCTCCTCCATGCGGACGGCGATGTCCCGCGCGTACGCCCACTCCACGACCCCCACGGCCGGCCGTCCCCGGGCGAGCTCGTCCGCCATCACGCGCATGTACGGCTCGGCGTGCGCGAAGAACATGCGATAGGCCGGGCAGAGATAGTTGAGGCCTTCCTCCCCCTCGGGCGTTCGGGCGAAGCGATGCTTGGGGCAGCCTCCGTTGCACGCGAAGAGGTACGGGCACGCGCGGCACATCTGCGTGAGCGCTTCGCGCTTCGCATCGCCGAACGCCCGTTGCTCGGGCCCGTACGCCATCTCGTGGATCGGGCGTTCACCCACGTTGCCGCGGAGGTGCTCGGGGTACACGAAGTGGTCGCACGAGTAGACGTCGCCGTTGTGCTCGATCACCATTGCGTCGCCGCACGTCTCGGCGAAGATGCACAGGCCCGGGTCGAGGCCCATCCAGGCGGCCAGCGCCACGTCGAACATCTGCACGAAGACCCGGCCGACGTCGGCGCGCACCCATGCGTCGAACACCTCGCGCAGGAACCGTCCGTACGCGGCGGGCGAGACCGACCACGGCGACACGCCCGCTTCGCCGTCGAAGGCGGGCGCGACGAGCGACAAGCCGTCCGGACCCGGACGCGGCGCGACCCGTTCCACGATCGGGATGAACTGGAGGTAACGGCTGCCGAGGTCCTTCAGGAAGCGGTAGACCTCGAGCCCGTGATCCTGGTTGGCCGCGTGGACCGTGGTGAGCGTATTGAACTCGACCTGATGGCGCTTCAGCACCTCCAGGCCGCGCACGACCCGCTCGAAGGTGGGCTTGGCGCCCTTGTCCAGGCGATTCTTGTCGTGGAGCGGGCGGGGCCCGTCGATCGAGATCCCGACCAGGAAGCCGTGCTCGGCCAGGAAGTCGCCCCACGCGTCGTCGAGGAGCGTTCCGTTGGTCTGGAGCGAGTTGCGGATGGTCTTGCCGGCGGCCCAGCGCTCCTGGAGCTCGACGGCCCGGCGGAAGAAGTCGAGGCCCATGAGCGTCGGCTCGCCGCCCTGCCAGGCGAAGCTCACCTCGGGCGCGTCCTGGGCCTCGATGTACTGACGGACATAGCGCTCGAGGGTCTCGTCGCTCATGCGCCAGGCGGCGCCCCGCTCCGGGTAGAGTCGCTCCTTCTCCAGATAGTAGCAGTAGGAGCAGTCGAGGTTGCAGACGGAGCCGGAGGGCTTGGCCATCACGTGCACGGTGGCGCCGCTCCGGCGCGGCGGGGGTTCCGTCGCCCCCGCCGGACGGTCCGCGCGGTGCCCTTCGGAGGAGATCTCGGCCACGGAGCCTTCCCGTTCGTCGTGAGGAGACCCGCCGGCCGCTCTGGCCGGGGGGAGGTTCGTCATCTACAGTAAGCTTGAACGATACCTTCGGCACCCCACACGGAGCGCCATCTTGCCTTCAGACGACGGATCCCCGGGCGCCTTCGACCGCAGGGAGTTCCTGCGCCGCGTCGGCTACGGGTCGCTCGGGCTCGCCGCCACGCCGTATCTGACCGGACTCGGGGGCACGCTCGCCCCTGCTCCCGGCGACGACAAGCGTCCGAACATCGTGCTCATCCTCGCCGACGACATGGGCTTCAGCGACGTCGCCTGCTACGGCGGCGAGATGCACACGCCCAACATCGACCGGCTGGCGAGCAGCGGTCTCCGCTACACGCACTTCCACAACGGCGCGAGGTGCTGCCCGTCGCGGGCGAGCCTGCTGACCGGGCTCTACGCTCAGGAGACCGGCGTGGGCGACATGATGCACGACGCCGGCCTCCCGGGATACCAGGGCGACCTCAACGAGCGATGCGTCACGCTCGCCCAGGTGCTCAAGGGCGCGGGCTACGGCACGTACATGATCGGGAAGTGGCACGTGACCCGCTTCATGCACGCCAAGACGCTGGCGGAGAAGCACAACTGGCCGCTGCAGCGCGGGTTCGACCGCTACTTCGGCAACATCAACGGTGCGGACAGCTACTACCACCCGGGCACGCTCACCCTCGACAACGACTCGGCGGAGGACCAGGTCAAGCCGGGGTTCTACTACACGAACGTGCTCGGCGACTATGCGACGAAGTTCATCGGCGATCACCTCGACAAGACTCCGGACCAGCCGTTCTTCCTGTATGCCGCGTTCACGGCGCCGCACTGGCCGCTGCACGCCCCGGCCGAGGACATCGCGCGCTGGAAAGGGAAGTTCGACATCGGGTGGGACGCGCTGCGCGAAGCGCGCTACGAGCGCCAGACCGCCTCGGGCATCATCGATCCGCGCTGGAAGCTCACCGAGCGGGACCATCGCGTGCCCGCCTGGAAGGACGCGCCGAACAAGGAGTGGGAGGCGCGTCGCATGGAGGTCTACGCGACGCAGATCGAGATCCTCGACCGCAACATCGGCCGCATCGTCTCCGAGCTCGACAAGCGGGGGCAGCTCGACAACACGCTGATCCTCTTCCTCTCGGACAACGGGGGATGCGCCGAGGAGATCAATACGCCGGGGTGGTACCACTACATCTTCCACGGCGGCGAGGACGTGGGCTTCGACCACACGCTGGACGGCAGGCCCGTGCAGATCGGCAACCTCGATCCGTCGGTCATGCCGGGACCGGACGACACGTACCAGAGCTACGGAGTCCCGTGGGCGAACGTCTCGAACACGCCGTTCCGCCTCTACAAGAGCTTCGACCACGAGGGCGGTATCGCCACGCCGCTCATCGTGCACTGGCCCGCGCGCGTCCAGGCCCACGGCGACCTGCGCCATCAGGTCGGTCACCTCATCGACATCATGGCGACCTTCGTCGACGTGTCCGGGGCGACCTACCCCACCACGCTCCACGGCGACGCGATCACGCCGCTGGAGGGCCTGAGCCTGGTACCGACGTTCGCGAACGAGCCGCTGAGGCGGGACGCGCTCTACTTCGAGCACGAGGGGCGGCGGGCCGTGCTGACCCCGAAGTGGAAGCTGGTGGCGAGGGGCGCGCGCGCGCCGTGGGAGCTGTACGACATGGTGGCCGATCGCACGGAGACGAACGACCTCGCCGCGAAGTATCCCGGCGAAGTGAAGCGCCTGGAGGAGCTCTGGCAGGTCTGGGCCGAGCGGACGCACGTGCTGCCCCGACCGGGACCGATGGGCTCGTAGTCGAAATCGCCTGCCCTCGGACGAACGTACAGTCGGGAGGGACGCATGATCAGCCGTCGTGATTGGTTGAAGACGACCCTGGCCGCAGGAGGTGCGCTGGCGCTCGACCCACGCCTCCTGCACGCCCTCGGGCGGCCCGGGGGCCTCATCCAGCGCGCAATCCCGTCGAGCGGCGAGAAGCTTCCCGTCATCGGACTGGGGAGCGCGTCGTCGTTCTCCCAGGTGGCGCGCCGTGAGGACATCGACGCCCTCACGGGCGTGATCCGCACGATGACCGAGCGGGGCGGCAAGGTCTTCGACACCGCGCCGGCCTACGGGGCGTCGGAGGAGGTCGCCGGCAAGATCGCGGCCGACCTCGGGGTGACGAAGGAGATCTTCTGGGCCACGAAGGTCAACGTGGCGGGACGGGGCGGTGGATCGGCCGATCGCACCGCGGCGGAGCACCAGATCCAGGAGTCGTTCGCCAAGCTGCGCGTCGAGACGATGGACCTCATCCAGGTCCACAACATGTCTGACGTTCCGACGCAGCTCGGGATCCTGAAGGACCTGAAGCAGAAGGGAAAGGTGCGCTACATCGGGGTCACCACGACGTTCGGGGGGCAGTACGACCACCTCGTATCGGTCATGAAGAGCGAGCCGCTCGACTTCATCGGCGTCGACTACGCGATCGACGACCGGGACGTCGAGCAGACGATCCTGCCGCTCGCCGAGGAGCGGAAGATCGCCGTGATGGTGTACCTGCCGTTCGGACGGCAGCGCCTGTGGTCCCGGGTGGCCGGCAAGGACGTGCCGGAGTGGGCCGAGGAGTTCGACGCGGCCACGTGGGCGCAGTTCTTCCTCAAGTACCTGGTGGCCAACCCGGCCGTGACGGTGGTGACGCCCGCGACGAGCGATCCGGCGCACATGGCGGACAACATCGGCGGGGGTGTCGGGCGCCTGCCCGACGAGGCGATGCGCAAGCGGATGCGGGAGTTCGTGGACGCGCTGCCGGAAGCGCCGCGGCGCGGGCGCGGGTAGGGGACGGCGCCGGCGACGCGCAGGAGCACGGCGGGCGGCGCGC
>CAZFIS010000063.1:0-10191 GCA_964519125.1 uncultured Gemmatimonadaceae bacterium
ACGATGTTCGACATGAAGTCGCTCAAGGTCCTCGACCGCATCGACACGCACACGCCCGGCTTGGACGGCATCGCCTACGACGACGCCAGCGACCGGATCTTCACGATGGACCACAGCCGTGATCCGGGCAGCAGCGTCGCCATCGACGCCGCGACCGGCAAGGTGGTCGGCAAGGTGATGCTCGCCGGCGCGCCCGAGGGCGCGGTGGCCGACGGCATGGGCAAGCTCTTCATCAACATCGAGGACAAGAGCGTGATCCAGGTCGTCGACACGAGAGCACTCAAGGTGATCGCCACCTGGCCGCTCGCGCCGGGCGAGGGGCCGAGCGGCCTCGCGCTCGACCGCGAGACGCACCGGCTCTTCTCCGCGTGCCACAGCGGCCAGATGATCGTGATGGACGCGGCCTCTGGGAAGGTCGTGGCCCAGATCCCGATCGGTCCGGGCCCGGACGCGATCGGGTGGGATCCCTCCCAGAAGCTGATCTACATCCCCGGTGGCGGGAGCTTCGGGCGGGGTGGGGGCGCGGCGGCGGCTTCGGAGGGGACGATCACGATCGCGCACGAGGATTCGCCCGACAAGTACACGGTGCTCGCGACGGTCCACACGATGCGCGGCGCACGAACGCTCGCCGTCGACCCCGTGCGGCACGTGGCCTACACGTTCACGCCCGAGTTCGGACCCGCGCCGGCGAACGCCCAGCAGTCGGGCCGCCGGGGCCGCTTCAACCGGGGACCGATCAAGGCGTCCTGGTTGTTCGTGGTGGGGAGGTAGACGAAGCCGGCGGGGTGGGGGCCGAGCCCCCGCCCCGCGTCACCCCGTGATGCTGTACGCGTACCGGCTCTGAACCGGGTCGCCTTCTGCGAAGCGCGACAGGCGGAACATGCGCGCGTCGAACGTGGGGTCGGCCTCCCGGGTCACGAGCTCCGCCGTGAGCAGTCCCACGGCCGGCCCGAGCTTGAAGCCGTGTCCGCTGAAGCCCGTGCACAGGAAGTGCCCGCTCCCGGCCGGCACCTCGTCGATCACCGGATGCCAATCCGGGGTGATGGCGTAGAGGCCCGAGTACCCGCGCCGGGCGGACGCGGCCTCCATCGACGGGCACCGCTCGATCCACCGCTGGCCCACGTCGAGGTCGAACCCGGCGTCCGAGTGGTCGGGGTAGTCGTCGGGATCGACGACATCGTCGCCTTCCTTGGGATCGATGAGCCCGACGAGCATCAGGTCGCCCGTCTCGGGACGGAAGTAGCTCGCGTGCACGAAGTCGAGCACGACCGGGTGCGGGCCTCGGTGCCCCACCGGCCGGCCGAACACCGCCACCTGCGCGCGGCACGGACTGACGGGCACCGAGAGCCCCGCGAGTGCCGCCACATGCGCGCCCCACGGCCCGGCGCAGTTCACGACGAGTGGTGCGTCGAAGCGCTCGCCCGCGGCGTCCACGCCGGCCACCTTCCCCCCCGTGAACCGGACGGCGGTCACCTCGTGGTCGGAGAAGAAGCGAGCGCCCAGACGCTTCGCCGCGTCCGCGAAGGACGTCGTGGTGCGATGGGGATCGGCGTATCCGCTCCCGGGCTCGTACGCGGCGGCGACCAGGTCCGCGGACGCGGCGTCGGGGAGGATCTCCCGGAGCTCCTCGGGCGAGAGGATGCGCGTGTCGATCCCGACGCCTTGCTGGAGCGCGACGTTGGCCTCGAGGCCGGGGCGGTCCGCCTCCGGAACGAGGACGACGAACCCGCTCGGCACGAAGCCCGCCCCGCCACCCACCCGCTCCTCGAACTCCCGGAAGACGCCTAGTGCGTGGAGCGCCATGCGCGCCGTGGTCTCGTTGGAGTAGTGCTGACGCACGATGGCCGACGAGCGGCCGGTCGAGCCCGAGGCGAGCGCGCCCTTCTCCAGCACTGCGACCTTCACGCCGCGCTTCGCGAGTTCGAACGCGGTGGCACATCCCATGATCCCGCCGCCGATGACGACGGTGTCGAACGTCCGGCTCATGCGCTTGGAATCCTTTCGGCTGGGAAGCGGCAGGCCCGCAAGATGGGGCTGGGCCCCCCGCTCTGTCACGTCCCCGGCACAGCGCCCATGTTGTCTCCGGTGCCGCTCCCGCCCGGCATCCGCCACCGTCCTCGTGTCTCAGGAAGCGTCTCGTGAGCAGCAACCCCACCGACCGGCCCGAGTCCCTGTTCAACCATCCGCTCCGCGGCGTGGTGCTGGTCTTGATCGTGGTGGTCGCCGCGCTGCTCTGGCACATGCACGAGAAGGGGCCGCCGCCCGAGCCCGTGCGCTTCCAGGCTGTGCAGCCCGAGCTGTTCGGCGCGCCCCACGCTTTGACCGTCGCGTGGGCCGACGTGGATGGTGACGGTCAACCGGACGAGTTCGTGGGCTTCAACAAAGGCCCGAGCCGCCTCTACCACAACGACCACGGCACGTTCACCGACATCGCGGCAAAGGTGGGCCTGGCGATCGACCGGCCCGTGCGCACCGCCGCCTGGGGCGACTACGACGGCGACGGTGACCCGGATCTCTTCGTCGGGTTCGCGGGCGGGTCGCCCGTGACCGCGCTCTATCGCAACGACGGTGCGAACGGCTTCACGGAGGTGAGCGCGGACGTCGGGCTGCGGGTCGACTCGGGCATGACGCGCCAGGCTTCCTGGATCGACTACGACAACGACGGGGACCTCGACCTCTTCCTCGCCTTCCGCGACGGGCCCAACCGGCTCTTCCGCAACGACGGGCCGCAGGGCTTCACGGACGTCACCGAGGAGTCCGGGATCGGCGACCCGCGCCACACGGTGGGCGCGGTCTGGTTCGACATCGACGAGGACGGCGACCTCGACCTCTACGATGCCAACATGGACGGCGACGCGAACGGCCTCTGGATCAACGACGGCAAGGGACACTTCCACGACGAGGCGGTCCGGTGGGGCCTCGCCGACGGAGGGCGACCACTCGGCGTGGACAGCCTCGGCACGGTTCGGCCGTGCGTGGTCGATTTCGACAACGACGGGCACCTGGACCTCTTCACCGCGAACTACGGGCCGAACGGGCTCTTCCAGAACCTCGGCAGCGGGCCACCCTGGACGAATGTCGCCTCCGAGCTGGGGCTCGCCACGGACGGCCGCTACGACACGTGCGCGTGGGCCGACTTCGACAACGACGGGTGGCTGGACCTGTACGTGAACGGCACGGTCACGGGGGGCGTGAGCTACCGCGACCGGCTCCTGCGCCACGCGTGGAGCGGGCGCTTCGTCGACGTGACTCCGCCGAACATCCTCGAGCTCGCCGCCGACCACGGCGCCGAGTGGGTCGACTACGACGGCGACGGCGACATGGACCTCTCGCTCGCGGGCGTGAGCGACGCCGGGATGCACTACGTGATGCAGAACCTGCTCCGCACGGAGATCGCGTCCCGCTCCCTCGAGATCTCCGTGCTGGACGCGAAGGGCCACGCGACGCTGCCGGGCGCGGAGGTGCGCCTCTATCCGGCGGGAAGCGCCCGCGTGCTCGGCACCCGGCTGGTGGACACGGGGTCGGGCTACAACTCCCAGGACGTGCTCCCGGTGCACTTCGGCCTCGAGAACGAGGATCCAATCGACGTCGAGATCACCACGGACGGCCGCGCCGGGCGCGTGAGCGACCGGGTCACGAACATCGATCCTACGGCCTACCGGGGTCGCGTCCTCGAGGTGCGGGTGGGGCCGGACGGGAAGATCGTGCACTGAGCGCCCGGGCGGGGCCGATCCTTCGCCCGCCCTGCCCCGACTGCCGGCCTGCGCGAGGTCGATCCGGCGCGCTCCGGCCTCACTACATCTTCCCCCGGAGCCCGTGGAATCCGCTCAGCGCGGCGGAGCACGTCCCCTCCCCCGAGCGCATCGAGACGGTGAGGAAGCGACCCAGGAGGGCGTGCCCCGTGGCCGAGGGCGGAACGAAATAGCCCGTCACCGCCAGGTCGAAGAGCCCGTCCTCCGACGGGTATCGCACCAGGGAAGCGCGGGCATTGCGGAGAAACGCCTCGTACGCCGAGTCCGGCCCGAACACCATCCGGTTGAGGTTCAAGCAGGGCGTCAGCGTCGCGGTGAGCCGCAGGTACTCCCAGCGCAGCCCGCGCACGGCGCTCGTGTCCAGAACCATCGCCGGAAGCGAGCCCAGGTATTCCTCCAGTCCGGAGCGACCGGACGAGAGGGCGCGCATCCGACTGGCCGACCGGTCGGCGGCGGCCGCCAACGCCGCGAGAGCACCCGCGTCGGCCGTACGGCCCGCCGCCCTGTAGAAGCTCTCGAGCGCCGTTCCCCCCGTGCTCACGATCACGTCGCCGATGAGGTTGTCGATGAGCGTGGGCCCGTCGTCGGCGAGCAGGAAGCCCACCGAGATCACTTCGCGGATCTTCCGTTCCGCCGCGTCGGCTCGTCCGTGCGCGAGGTCGGCCGCGGCAGCTCCGAGGTGCGCGTACGCGGCCTCCCGCAGGGCGCCCAACCGAGGGATCGGTAGCGACGCCAGCGTCGTGGCCTCCGGAAACGGATCGGCCCACCGCCCCGCCGCGACGTCGACGGAGCGGGCCTCCGCCAGCCGGCTGAACAAAGCCTGCGCCGGCTCGTCCGCCACGCTGTCCAGGTACGCGAGGGCGGAAGGAGGGAGGTGGTCACGGACCCGAGGGAAGAGTCCCTCGGCCCACCGGACCGGCGCGAGGCCCACGGGCTCCGCGCCCATCACATCGGGCAGCCACGGTCGCTCGATCCGTTGCTCGGGCGCCCGCTCACCAGTGGGAGGCGTGCGATCCGATCCCACGTACAGGACGTCCTGGAGGAGCCGTCCGGCCTCCTGGGGTGAGAGCGTCGTGTCGACCGGGACGCGCTCGTCGACGTACGCCTCGATGCGTGCGGCGCGTTCCTGAACCGAGGAGAACCGCGGGATCGTCACGTTGGCCAGCACCGGGCCGATGGCCGACGTGGGGATGAGCGTGAGGACGGGGAGCGCCGCGAGGACCGCGAGGACGCCGAACGCGACCGCCAGCCGACGCAGGGCCGCGGACCTGGCCGCGCCGTCGGGCTCGGCGGAAGTCCGGCCCTCCTCGTGCGCCATCCCGCGCCTCCACGTCTCGATCTCCTCGCGGACCAGATCGGCCGCCCAGGGCCGTCCGAACCAGGCTCGCCGAGCCATGCTCACCTTGTGGTCCTCCAGAACCCCCGCCAGCCCGCCGACGACGTACAGGACGAGGGCCGGCACGAGCGTGATCACCCAGAGCGCGGTCGGATCGATCCACCCCCGGGCCGCGGCGAAGAGCGACAGCGCGAGCGCGATGGGGAGCCATACGCCGGCCAGCGCGTGGCACCCCACCACGACCACGCGGATCGTGGCGAGCGAGCGCCGCTCCGATTCCGAGGTCACCGAAAAGTGCCGCGCCCCCTGCACCAGGAAGCCCATGTCGTGGCGCAGGTCGGCGAGCACCTGGGCGACGGTGTGCAGGTCGTAGCCCTGCTCGAGGGCCCGGGCGGTGCGGCGCAGGATCCGCGCTGCGGTCGCCAGCGCGTCCATTGAGAATGCGAGGCCGACGGTCGCGAGCACGAGCCCCACCCACCACGCATCGGCGAACGGTCCCAGGCTCACGAGCCGCTGCGGGCGCGCGACGAACAACATCGGCAGGACGAGGAGTCCGCCGCCCAGCGCACCGCGGGACGCCACGCGCCACAGGTCGCCCTGCATGCGCTCGAGACCGGGAGGAGGCCAGCGGACGGGGGCGGGGGGGGGCGGAGCGGAAGGAGTGCTGCTCATGCTGCGCCTCCTTCTGGAGACAAACGGCTCAGGTCCGTGAGCGCCGCGACATTCCCATCATCCTGTAGTGGCATCGGCGCTGGCAAGACCCTTCTCACCAGACCTCCACCCTGTCCTGCGCCGTGAAGAAGAGCACGCGCTCCTTCACCGGCTCGCCCGTGAGCTGCCCCCAGGCCCGCGCGTACAGGTCGACCTGACGGCGGTACTCCTCGAGACGGGCGGGAAAATCGGGGTCCGTGCCCACGTCGGTCTTGTAGTCCGCGATGACCCAGCCGTCGTCCTCCTTGAAGGCGAGATCGATGACGCCCTCGAGGACCTCCGTGGGCGCCGCGTCGCCTCCGCGCACGCCCCGCGCCGCGAAGGGGATCTCCGCGAGGGTGCGCGCCGCGCGTTGGGCGCGGCCCCAGAGCTCGGAGGCACGCACTGCCGCCACGAGCCCGAGCAGCTCGTCGAGCTCGACGGGTTCGCCCCGTTCGCCCAACGGCCGTCCGTGCTCGACGAGAAGAGCGCGGCACGTCCGGGCGAGCCCCTCGTCGGTCGGGGCGCTCGTCGCGGCCGCGAGCGCACCGTGCACAACGCTCCCCCACGCGTAGCCGCGCAGCGCTTCTCCGTCCGTCTCCGAGCCGTCGCGCGCGGCCCGCCGTTCCTCTCCCCCACCCTCGCGCCCACGCACCACCTCCGTCACCGAGACGTGCCGGTACGACGGCTCGGCCAGGGCCGCGAGGCGCGTGCGCGCCTCCTCCGTGGCGAGGGCAGCCTGCTCGGGCGCGAGCGTGAGGGTCTCCCGCGGTCGAGGCGGTCGGATCTCCATCTCGAGCCTGGTGGCGTGCTCGAGGAGCCACGGATCGAGCGCGCTCCACGCCGAGCCGTCCGGCTTCTCCGGCCACCGCGCGACGACGAGCTCGTCCCGGGCCCGCGTCGCCGCCACGTACAGAAGACGCACCTTCTCCGCCTGCTCGAAGCGGACCTCGGCGGCCTTCTTCTCCTCCCACCCCAGGGGACGCGCCAGCACGCGGGCGCGTCCCCACCCTTCCGTCGGGTCGGTCACGCTCAACCAGCCCACGGCGGTTCCGTCCGCGAGACGCTCCGTGTGTGCGTCCGAACGGTGCGCGCCCGGGTGGGACGGATCGGCGAGCACAACCACGGGCGCCTCCAGACCCTTGGCCTGATGCAGGTTCATGAGCCGCACCACGTCGGTACGGGCAGGCTCCAGGGGCGCCTCGGCCTCCCGCGCGTCCAACGCCGCGGCCAGGGCATCCAGTGCTCCGGGAAGCGAGGCGTCGCCGGCCAACGCCCCGGCGCGCACGGCGTCGAGCGCGTACGCGAGCGCGCCGGCCCGGATCGAGCCCAGGTCGCCCGCGGCGGCGAACGGGAGGAGTCCCAGGCCGGTGACCGCCCGCGCGACGAACACGTCGGCCGGCTCGCTCCTGGCTTCCCTCCACCACCCGTGCAGGTCCCCGAGGGCGCTCACCACCTCGGGATGGCCTCGGCGACCCGGGCGTACGACGTCGAACGATCCTCCCGCGAGGCGGTGCGCCACCAGCCGCTCCTGATCGAGCCCGAAGAAGAGACCGACGAGCACGGCGACGACCTTCACCGGATCCGTCGGATCGATCATGCACCGCAGCAGCGCCATCAGCTCGTCGAGCTCGAGCTCGACCCCCACCCCCGCCCCCGTCACCTGGAGCGGGATGCTGCGCGCCTCGAGCGCGCGGGCGTACGACGCGAGGTAGCGACGGTCGCTCGTGAGGACCAGGAAGTCACCGGGGGCGCGCTCGCCCGCTTCGATGCGCATGCGGATCCAACTCGCCAGGCGCTCGGCATCATCCGCCGCGACGGCGGCGCGCGCCGCGCGCGCGGGCTCGACGCCGTACCAGAAGACCCCTTCGGCCGGCGCCGCGCCGGTGCGGGGCCGCGTGTTGAGCCGCTCGAAGCGGGCCTGAGCCTCCGTCGCCTCCGCACCGAAGAAGCCCGCACCGGCGAACAGGTCGTTCACCAGGTCCCCGATCGGAGGGCGCGAGCGGAAGTTCGTGGTGAGATCGAGCACGCCGCCGAAGCGGGCGAAACCCCGCTTGACGAGCTCGTAGAGCTGGATGTCGGCGCGCCGGAATCGGTAGATGCTCTGCTTCGGGTCGCCCACGACGAAGAGGGCGCCGGGCCGGGGCAACGCCTCGCGCCAATCAGCCTCGGCTCCCTCGGTCGCGCTCTCCTCCGGCTCCGACGCCAGGAGGAAGACCACCTCTGCCTGGAGCGGATCGGTATCCTGGAACTCGTCCACGAGGAGGCGTCGGTAGCGCGCGCCCAACTCGCGGCGCGCTCCGGGACTCCGCCGCAGCAGGCGGGCCGAGAGGAGCAGCAGATCCTGGAAGTCGAGCACGCCCCTCCGGCGTCGATACTCGGCGAACTCGCCGGCGGCGCGCCCCGCGAGCCGCATCGCGAGCGCGTACCGGTGCGCGTACCATCGGTCCAGGACGCGGCGGGCGGCGGTGTCGCCGACGGCGAACGCGTCGACACCCGTCTTCAGAGCGACCGCCAGCCCCTTGTCCTTCCACCGTTTCTGGACGATGTCGTGACCCTTGTCGCCCAGCTTGCAGATCCGCTCCAGCGCGTCGAAGAACTCTGCCGGCTCTCGCCACCCGGTGACGTCGCGCGTGAACGCGAGGGTGCGCAGCTTCTTCTGGAGGGAATCCCATCCGCGCTCGGGCTCGTGCGCCGGCATCAGCTCGAGCCCCTGATCCACCAGCGACTCCAACTCGGCGCGCACCGAGCCGATCTCGGCCTGGGAGGGCGGCTCCTGCTCGGTGGCCGGAAACGTCACATCGGGGTTGTCGACCAGCTTGTCGAAGAGGCCGACGAGCTGGCGGGGGCGCAGCCCGGCCGCGGAGAGATCATCGAGAATCGGATCGCGGTCGCGCACGAGGCGCTCGAGGTAGGACGCCCAGAACCGGCGGCGCAGCTCGTCGCGTCGCTCGGCCGGCAGCTCCTCGAAGGCCGGATCGAGGCCCACCTCCAGGGGGCGCTCGCGCAGCAGCCTCGCGCAGAACGCGTGGATCGTGCCCACGAACGCTCGGTCGATGTCGTCGAGCGCCGCGCGGAGATTGGCTCGCACCTCTTCGCCGGAGTCCCCGGGAGCGGAGCGTCCGCCGCGGTCTCCGCCCTCCACGAGGTTCGCCGTCTCCGCGATCCGCTCCTCGAGGCGGGACTGGAAGCGCTCGCGCAGCTCGCCGGCGGCTTTGCGCGTGAACGTAACGGCCGCGATCCGGTCCACCGTCGCGGCACCCGATTCCACCAGCGCCACCATGCGGTGGACCAGCTCGGTGGTCTTACCGGAGCCGGCGCCCGCCTCCACGAGGAGGTTGGTGTCGAGGTCTTCGCGGATGCGCCGGCGAGCCTCGTCGTCGGCGAGCGGAAGCGGGATGATGTCGGGATCACTCATCGAGGGAGGCAAACTAGCGCGGCGCCCCCGGACCGGCCAACGTTGGTGCGCCCTTTCCCACCGACAACCGACGAAGATGTGGGTCTCGAAGCGTTTCGACGTGACCTGGTCCGACCTGGCGGCGAGCCTGCTCCACTGCGCGCGTTCCGGAGACGGCGCCGCCGCCGCGGCAGAGGTCGAGTACCTCTGGTCGGGTCGCGGCGAGGCGCTCGCGTGCCTGTCGGTGCGCAGCGCGTTCGACCTCTACCTGGAGGCCCGCCGCCTGCCGCCCGGGAGCGAGGTCATCCTCTCGGCGATGACCGTCGCCGACATGCCCCGCATTGCCCGTCGCCACGGTCTCGTGCCCGTCCCGTGCGACCTGGACCCCGAGACGGCCGCTCCGACCCCGGCCACGCTCGAGGCCGCGTGGTCGCCCGCGACGCGCCTGGTCGTGCTCGCGCACCTCTTCGGCAGCCGCATGCGCGTGGACGAGCTCGTCGCCCTCGCGCACGAGAGGGGCGTCGAGGTGGTGGAGGACTGCGCCGAGGCCTACGCCGGCCCCGATACACGGGTCATCCCGACGCGGACGTCACGCTGTTCAGCTTCGGACCGATCAAGCACGCCACGGCGCTCGGAGGAGCCCTCGCCCGGGTCCGCGACGGGGGTGTGCGCTCGAAGATGCGCGGGATCCAGGACGGATGGCGCCGACAGCAGGCTACGCCCTGCGCGTCGTCAAGTACGCGGGCCTGCACGCCGCCTCCCACCGCATCCCGTACACGGGGATCGTGCTCCTGACCCGGCTTGTGGGCGTCGACGCGGATCGCCTCGCGAACCGGCTCACCCGGGGGTTCGGGGATCGGGGCTTCTTCCGGCGCATCCGCCGCCGGCCGTGCGCGGCTCTGCTCCGCACGCTCGCCCGTCGCCTGCGTCAGGACGTCGGCCGGTTGGAGCGGCAGGAGGCGCGGGGGCATGCGCTGCTCGCCGCCGCGAACCTGGGCGCGCGCTGCCCGGGCGGG
>CAZFIS010000063.1:10291-20271 GCA_964519125.1 uncultured Gemmatimonadaceae bacterium
CGGGCGGGCTTCTCCGCCACGCAGGGCCGCGCGTTCACCGCGGTCGGCTCGGAGGACGCCTCGGCCCGCCGCTGCCCCGGGGCGGAGCGCACCCACGGCGGGGCGATCTACGTGCCGTTCTATCCGGCGATGTCCGACGCGGCCGTCGCGCGACTCACCCGGGTGCTCGCCTCGGCCGGGCGGAGCCGGAGCGCGGCCCAGGCGGCCAGCGCGCCCACGCACCCTCCGACAAGCACGTCCGCGCCGTAGTGGAACCCACCGTACACGGCGCCGACTGCGAGTGCGGCCGTCGCGACGCTCACCACCACCCCCACACGTCTCTGGAACACCACCGCCAGGATCGACTGCGCGGTCATGATGGCTCCGTGCGAACTCGGAAACGCCGCCAGGGCGAGGCCGAGCAACGTCGTTCCGGACGCATCCCGTTCGCGCCGCAGGAGCAGGAGTAGCGGAGGAACGTAGATCAGGGGATAGAGCGACAGGTACGCCAGGTGGAGCGGCTCGCTCAGCCAGCGATAAGGGAGCGCTCCGGCGAGGGCCCGCGCAGGCTCCACCCCGAAGACGGCACATTCCCAGCCCACGATCATTGGATCGTGGTAGCCGGCCGCGAGTGCCTGGTTGAGCTGCGGGATCTCCCAATACAGGAAGGGGAGCGCGAGCAGCGGAATCCAGAGCACGAGCCAGCGTTCGGCGGCGGGGCCGCGCGCGAGCGCCACCAGGGTGGCGGCCGCGACCACATGCAGCGCCGCGAGCGCGAGCGCCGGCCCGCTGCCGGCCGCACCTCCTCCTCCGAGCAGGAGCGGCGGCGCAACCGCGAGCAGGTACAACGCGGTGACACCCGCGGGAGTCGTGACGATGCGGTTCAGCCGGGCCTCCGGTGCGGGGACGGGTCCCGCGAAGGTAGGGTGCGCGCCGCCCGGTTTCCACCGCGGGCGGGAGCGCTCCACCCGATCGCACGGACGCGCCGGCCGGTTGCCGCGGCCGGGCGAGGTAGAGAGCGATGCAGATCGCCCTCGTCACGGACTGGTTCCTCCCACGGCTCGGCGGCGACGATGGACTGTCGGCGCGTCACGGACCAGACTAGAGAGGTGATCGGACAGGAGGGGCGGCAGCGCCGAGGACACCTCTGCCCCAACCCCCGACAAGCCCGTCGAATCCACCCTGGAGCCGGATGGACCCCAAACTCGAGAGCGACGAGGCGCCCCCCCCCGTCCCGCTCGCCGTCTTCGACTTCGACAGGACGCTCACGCCGAGCGACACGAGCCTGGCGTTCCTCGGGTTCGCGGCGGGGCGGGCCCGACTCCTCGGGGCGCTCGCTCTGGGCTCACCACTCTTCCCGGCCGATCTCGCGAAGGCGATCCGGCTCGAGGCCCGTGGCAGCGGCCATGCCCTGGGGAGCGTGCGAGGCTGGTGGGGCGCGCTCGTGCACCAGCGGCTCGTCCGAGCGCTGTTGGGAGGCCGCGAGCGGGCCGAGCTCGAAGCGCTCGGCCGCCGGTTCGCGCGCGAGGCCCTGCACCCCATCGTCTCTGCCGAGGCGCTGGAGCAGGTCGCGTGGCACCGGGCGCGCGGAGAGCGGTGCGTGCTCGCCACGGCGTCGCTCGACCTCTACATGGAGCCGTGGGGACGAGGGGCGGGGCTCGACCGTGTACTCGCCACCCGCGTGGCGTTCGACCCCGTAGGCCGGGCGACCGGCGACTTCGGCGGCGAGCCGTGCTGGGGCGAGGCGAAGCTACGCAGGCTGCAGGAAGCGGTCGGATCTCTGAAGGGGCGCACGCTGGTAGCGTACGGGGGCGGGCCCGGCGACCGAGCGCTCCTGGAGCGAGCCGATCACCCGATGGCGGTGCGGAACGTCCGCGCCTGGCCGACCGTGGGACCCGACGCGCGTGCGCGGCTCGGGGAGCGGTAGCACGCGCGGAAACGGGAACGGCGCCTTCGAGCGCGACGCAGGGCGTCGCTCAGATCTCCTCCTCTGCGTCGCGCTCGTCGCTGCCGCCGCCGTCGGCGATGCGCGGCGGATCGCGCTGCTCCAGGAGCGCGTCCATGAAGTCCTGATGCTCCCGCAGCCGCTCCTGCTCCCCCTCGATCGCGTCCATGCGCTCCTCGATCCGCCGGAGGATCGGGATGATGTCGGGTCCGTCCCCTCCTCCCCCCGGGCCACTCCCCGACTCGAGGCGCCGCTCGAGCGCCCGGCCGAGGGCGCGCGCGAGCGGCGCGAGCAGAACAACGCCGCCGGCGACCACCAGGATGACGATCCAGACAGGGAGGAAGGGAAACATCGGAGCTCCTTGGAAGGGCGTCGGCGCTATCCAGGCCACAGGACATCCGCACACACGCAGGCGCGGAAGAGTGCGAGAGGACGGATCACCAAGATCCGCACGAGAGGTACTCGAAGCGAGTCATGACGGAGTCCCGCTCCGCGAGGTGTTGGATGTAGCCCCTCCCCTCCCCATGCGCACCCATCGCCCCCTCCTCTCCTCGCCTACGGGGTCACTGGCGGCTCAGTGTCAGGCGCGCGAACGGCAGGCGCCCCCCTCCCGCCCCCTCTCCGTCCATGGCCCACGTCCAGAGATCCCTCGCCCGCTCGTAGTGGAAGGTGGTGTGGAAGGCGCTGCCGTCCGCCCCCTTGAAGACGAACGCGATGGAGTCGCCGGCCGCTGGATCCGCGTGTCCCATCGCCTGACCGTTGAGGCCCCGGGCACTGGTATTGTCCAACCAGAAGCACGCGTAGCCGGGTGCCCCGGGGTCGACACCGACCATGACGATGGCCTCGTAGACGGGCGATCCGTCTGCGTTGCGCTCCCGCGAGACCTCGTGCACCCGGAGGTATCCGTGGCCGAGCACCCAGTCCGCATCCACGTCGTGCGTGGTCGGCTGGCCCTCGATCGTGCCCCTCAGAATCCAGTGCCCGACCATACGGTCGAGGAGAGAGTCACGAAGCGCTGCCTCCTGCGCGGACGCTCCGCAGGGACGGACGAGGGAGATCGCGCACACGAGCAGGCCGACGATCCCGGCGGGCACCCAATGTCTCATCCCGTGCCCTCCTCGTACGCTCCACCTTCCCGCACCCACACGCCCAGCAGCCCGGCGAAGAACCCGATGAGCCCGCCGACCAGGAGCGCGGACAGCACGATGGCCAGGATCACGCCGGGGCGTGCCAGGACGGTCGGCTGTCGGCCCGGCCCGATCGCCCAGGAGATCGCCCACCCGAGCGTGCTCTCCGCCGTGGCGGTCAGCATCGTGACGCCCACGGCCAACTGGACGCCGAACCTCCTGCCCGCCTGGAACGCCACGGCCGTGTAGATCGCCAGAGAGCCGATGCTCGACAGGGAGTGCGACCACCCGGTGGCGCGCGACACCCACGAGGCGACGGCTTCGAACAGGAGGACCGCAGCGACGGCCGCCAGGGCGAACCGGGACTTCGGCCGCGTCGACATCCTTGAGAACGACTGACGCCTACAGGATATGCGCGGACGACTTCTTCCGCGTTTCCTTCTCGATCTCCTCACCCATCAGGAATCCCCCGGACGCGCCCATGACGAATACGCCCGCCATCGCCGTGCGCACGTGCAGCACGAGCTCCAACGCGATGAAGAGGATCGACACGACGGCGGTCAGCAAGGCGGCCTGCTTGAATTTCGACATGACGGCTCCTCGCACTCGGGTCGGCACGGGAGCAGGGCGTGCCTACCGGGCGATACCCCGGGAAAAGGACGGTGCTCGAATCTTCCACTCCGGCCACGACCCCCGCAAGCTGCACCTCACGGCGTCGCCGACGTTCCCACCTCTCCCAACCTGGTGAAGCGCGCCCCCCGGTCGCGATAGAACCGGATTACCTCGCCGAGACACCGGAGAGCCGGCTCGCCGGTGCGGAAGCGGCAGTCCCGGGGGAGCTTCTCGCGCGTGAGGTCGACGAACTCCCAGGGGTGCACGAAGAGAACGACAGGGCTCGCGAGCGACGCGAGGATGGGATCCCGCACGGCCCGGGGGAGGCGGAGTACCGACGAGGTGATCGACGCCGGGACCCGTCGCAAGCGGGAGTGCTCGGGCCGCCGAAACCACTCGCGTGGCTTGTACACCCCCTGCGAGGAGTCGACCGTGAAGCCGTGACGCTCGAGAAGGGGGAGGTAGCGCTCGGGGAATCGGAGGTAGGGTGCCCGGAACGCGGTCACCGGGGCGAAGGTTCGCAACCGTGCCGACGACGTGATGATCTCCCGATCCGCCTCTTTCTCCGAGAGCCTCGTGAACGCGGTGTGGGTCTGTCCGTGGCAGCCGAGCTCGTGACCTCCAGCCACGAGCTTCGTCACCAGATCCCCGAACCTCTCGGCGGTCTCGCCGGTAGAGAATACGGTGGTCGCCACGCCCTCGCGCTCCAGCAGATCGAGGAGCCGGGGCATCCCCTCGGACGCGCCGCGCCACCCCTCGAGGAAGGGTGGGCAGTCGGGCTCCAGGTCGATGGTCAGACAGACGATCATCGCTTATTCTAGGACTTCCCCTCCCCGTCCGGAAACGACAACCGACGTGATAGCGATTCCCCTCCGAGCCTCCCGACCTCGTACCAGGATCCTCGCGGCGGTCCTGTCCATGGTCGTGCTCCCGGGGCTCGCGCTGGGCGCTGTGCACGGTGTCCGCGCGCAGGAGCAGCCGATTACGATCGCCCCCGCGCGGCCGATGCCGACTCCGGTGGCGCGCGCGGACAACCTCATGGCGGGCGGAAACATAGAGGCTTCCCTCGACCTTCTCGAGACGTACCTGGAGAGCCATCCGAACGACTTCGAGGCGCGCTGGAGGGCGGCGCGCGCGGCCGTCTACATGGGCATCCTCGCGACCGGGACGGAGATCGAGAACAGGTGGTACCGGCGCGGCATCGCGCACGCCGATCGGGCCCTCGCGGAGCGGCCCGACGACCTGGAGGCGCTGCGCTGGGACATAGCGGCCAAGGGCAGCCTGGCCGTGCAGACGGGAGCGCGCGAGACGGTGAGGCTCGCCAAGGACGTCTACCGACTCGCGCATCGGCTGCTCGAGCTCGATCCACGGAACGCGTTCGCTTACGACGCGCTCGGCTCGCTCGACTACCAGGTCATGGAGCTCAACGCGTTCAAACGCGCGCTGGGCCGATTCTTCCTGGGTGCGGACGTCCTCTCGGTGGCGAGCTGGCACGACGCGCTCGAGTACCACCGCAGGGCCGTGGCCCTGGACCCCAATAACCTCCTCTATCGGGTGGACCTGGCGAACACGCTCGCCAAGACCGGGCACACGGCCGAGGCGATCGAGCAGCTCAGGGTGGCCGTCGCGCTTCCCTCGCGCCTTCCCGTCGACAGCGACTTCCGCGCGCGTGCCGAGCGTCGACTGAAGGAGCTCCAACAGGTCGAGAGCGAGCGACGCGCAGAGCGCTGAAGGTCCCTCAGTCCTCGAGCGTTCGGACGCTCGACAGGTACGCGAGCTCCGGCGGCGTTCCCGGGCCGACGAGGCGCTCCTTGGTCCACTCCGCCATCGGAGACTCGGCCCCCCCCTGCCCACTCGCGTTCACGCGGCAGATCGGAGCGTAGTCGCAGAAGCGGCAGTCTGCCGACTCGTCGGTCGGTATGAACGCGCCGGCCGCCACCCCGTCCAACATGCGCGCGAGAAGTTCGGGGAGCGGGTGGAGACGGGCCCGCTCGTAGCTGTGGACCTCGTTCTCCCCCCGGCGGGTCGGAAAGTGGTACTGCCCGGCGACGACCTGGCGATCGAGGAGGCGCTCGACCGCCTCGGAGTACACCGCGTGCTGAAGCCGGCGTCCACCGTTGAACGCACCCTTGCCACTCTGGTGGTCGCGCGGCACTCCGGTCTTGTAGTCGATGACGAAGATCCCGCTCAAATCCTCGTCCACGCGGTCCACCGCCCCACGCAAGCGAATCGCGCCGCCCGGAACGTCGAGCACGACCGCAGGGCGCTCTCCGAGCCCGAAGCCGAACTCGAGCGCCACCCACGGCGCGCCCCGCTCACGGATCATGAGCACGAATGAGCGCACGTCCTCCTGGAGGGCACCGATCTCGCGGCGTGCGACGCCGTCCCCCGGTGAGGGAACCTCGGCGCGTGCGGCCCGGACCTGCGCGTCGAGCGTCTCCAGGGCGAGGGTCTCGAACGCCGCACTCTTGGGCTCGATCTTGCGCGCGCGCGCCTCACGCAGCGTGCCTTCGTACACCGCGTGCATCAGCCCGCCCCGCCGGAGCGGATCGAGCCAGCGGTCCGGATCCAACTCAGGGTCGTCGGGCGGGCGGATACGCACCACGTTGCCGTAGAGATAGCGGAGTGGGCAGGTGCCCAGATCCTCCAGTCGACTCGCCGAGATCACCAGCTCGGGGTGGCCGCGCGGGTCCAACTCGGGTCTGGACTCGATGACGCCGTGGTGCGGTCCGGGCAGTTCCTCGCGCCGTGCGTCGCGTGCGGCCAGACCCGCATCCAGGCGGGGGAACGCCGCCCGCACGGTCTCGGTGCCGCGGCGGAGGATGCCGCCGCTTCCCAGCGCGCGCATCCACACGTCGTCTCCATCCAGCGCCGGCCGCCCTTCGCCCGGCAGCGGACAGGCCACGCGCCCGAGCGCACGGTGGAGATCCTCGAAGGTGACGCTCGGATCGCGGCGCTCGAGCCGCAGAGCCTGGAGCATGACGGGTGAGGGCGCCACCGATCGCGCCTCGACCGCGTCCCACGCGCCGTAGCTGAGTGTCACCTCGCCCCTCAAGCGGGCGAAGAGCGCCGCGAACCGGAAGACGCGCTCGCGCAACAGGTCGGACGACGTCGGAAGCGCATGCCCGACCAGCCGCCGATCGGAGTCCGGGAGGATGGGGTCCTGCGCTCCCGCACCCGGCACACGTTCCGCGTCCACACCCACGATGAATACGGACGGCCGTCCCGAGACCCCCCCGTGCTCCGGGTCCGACAGATGCAGGTGGCCGCCTTCCGAGCGCCACGGGGCTCCTGCCTCGTCGGGTCCCTCGCCCGGCTCCGGCGCTCGCACGCGGATCGCCAGGTGACGACGAAGGATCGAGAGTGCGGCCTCGAAGTTGGTGCGCCGATCGAGCGTCGCGCGGACGCGCTCGACAATGCGCTCGATCTGCTCTCGCGCCGCAGCGTCGGGACCGCTTCCCCTGGGAACGCGTCGCAGGAATGCGGACAACCCGCGTGCGAGCTCGGCCGGGGAGACGGGCCCTCCCCCCTCCCCCGCCCGGTCGGGCACGGACGGCGTTTCCTGGAGTGGCCGGAAGAGGATCGAGCGAAGTGCCTCCAACTCTTCTCGTGCGCGCGCCGTGCTCCGCTCGAAGGCCTCGGCGGACTCCCACTTGCCGCGCTCCGTCTGCTCGAGCGCCGTCAGAGCCTGACGGATCTGAGCGCGATAGCGAAGTCGCCCCCAACCGATCCGGAGCGATCGGAACCGGCGGGCCAGGTCCGCGGGCGCGTGGAACCGCGCTCCCCTCCGCGGGCGGAGGTCGCCCGCCTCGAGCAGACGGCGGATCACGTGCGCCTGAAAGCCTTCCGAGATCCAGTCCAGGTAGGCCTGCACCACGCGTCCGGTGCGTGTGCGCTCTACCGGAAGGCCTACGGCATACGTCACGGGGACGCCGAGCCGCACCGAGAGCGCGTGCAGCGCCGAACCGTATGCGACGGGGTCGGTGGCGATGATCTCCACTTCGTCCCAGCGCCGCCCCGCAGCAACGGCGCGCCGAAGCACCTCGCGCAGCTCGTCGTTGATGGACCCGGCCCGGAAAAGCTCGATGCGGGGCGTGTGTGCTTCCCGGGGGCCCTCCGCCGGCGCGTGCAGGAATGACCCTCCCGTCGGTGTCCCGGCCGCACGCCACAGGATCCCTTCGGGAGGCTCGAGGCCGACCACCGGATCCGTCTCGAGCACCGTGGCTCCCCGCGCGCGCAGCGCGTCCAGCAGCTTCCCGACGAGGCCCCGACACCCCAGACCGGGCATCAGCGCGATGGAGTCGGCGCCGAGCGCGGGGGTCACGGCGTCCGGGGAACGATCGAGCGCCGCCAGCGCGAAGCTCAGCACGGTGGAAGTGTCCGCACGTCGGCGCCCTGCCAGGAGTGCGTCGTAGCGCTCGAGCACGCGGGCCAGGAACACGCGCCTCTTCCAGTCGCGACGGCCCGCGGCGCGTAGGGCCTCGGCATCGAGCCCGGCGAGCCTGAGCGCGGTCACGGCGCCGTGCACAGCCTCACGGAATCCGACTCCTTCCGTCAGCTCGTCCAGTCCGTCGCCGATCCCCGACTGCACCACCGCGTCGAGCGCCTCGTCGAGGAGCGCCTGCTGGTCGAACGGATCGAGCAGTCGGAGCCCTCCCGCGTCCAGCGCGTCACGCGCCAGCGACAGGGCGAGCGGACGGGGGGTGGTGAGCTCGAAGCCCACCCACCCCCCACCCTCCAGCGCGAGGCGCCGGAGCAGCTCGCGGGCCTCACCCGCAGTGGGGGCCACGACGAGCTTGCGATCCAGGGGACGCGCCTCGGCCCACCGGCCGAGGGCGTCCACCAAGATCGCTCCGGCGTCGCTCACTTCACGAACAGCATGTCCCGATAGGTCGGAATCGGCCACAGATCGTCCGGGATGATCTTCTCCAGGCGATCGACGACGCTGCGCACCGCCGCCATCGCCGGAATGATGTTGTCCCGCATGTGCTCGGCCTTCGAGTGCACCGTGTCACCGCCCAGTTCGGCGTTCTGCGCAATCAGAGAGTCCAGCTTGTCGGAGAGCTCGTCGATCAGCTCGTTGAGCTTTCTTGCGGTGCCTACGATACCCTCGGCCTTGAGGCCGACGCCATCCGCGCGCTGCGCCGTCATGACCAGATCGTTCAGATAGCGCGTCGCGGCGGGCAGCACCATGGTCGCGGCCATGTCCGCCGCCGTCTCGCCCTCGATGTTGATCGTCTTGAAGTATTGCTCCACGTAGATCTCGTAGCGGGACTCGATTTCCCGCTTGGAAAGCACCCCGTACTTCTCGAACAGCGCCGCGTTCCCTTCCTCCACCAGAGCGGGCAGAGCATCGAGCGTGTTCTTCCTGTTCAGCAGTCCGCGGCGCTCCGCCTCCTCCACCCACTCCGGCGCGTAGTTGTCGCCGTTGAACACGACGTGCTTGAACCCGTGGATCTCCTCCGCGAGCAGCGCACGCAGAGCGTCGTCGAACGACGAACCCTTGTCGAGGGCACCCTCGAGCTTCGTGGCGAGATCGTCGACCGCCTCGGCCACGATCGTGTTGAGCACGGTAGCCGGGAACGAGATGCTCTGCCCGCCACCCAGTGCGCGAAACTCGAACTTGTTGCCCGTGAACGCGAACGGCGACGTGCGGTTGCGGTCGCCGGCGTGCTTGGGCAGCCGCGGCAGCACCTTCACGCCGAGGCCCAGCAGCCCGCTCACCTTGCTCGACTTGGCCTCTCCGGCGCTCTCGATCTGCTCGAAGATGTCCTGAAGCTGATCGCCCACGAACGCGGAGATGATCGCCGGCGGCGCCTCGTTCGCACCGAGCCGGTGGTCGTTGCCCGCGTGGGCGACGGCCGCCCGCAGGAGATCCTGATGCTGCGCCACGGCCTTGAGGACCGCGCTGCAGAAGAAGAGGAACTGCATGTTCTCGTGCGGCGTTTCGCCCGGCTCCAGCAGGTTCTGGTCCTCGGTGCCGAACGACCAGTTCAGGTGCTTGCCGGTCCCGTTGACGCCATGGAAGGGCTTCTCGTGCAACAGGCACACGAAGCCGTACTTGCGCGCCACGCGGCGCATCGTCGACATCGTGAGCTGCTGGTGGTCGGCGGCCTGATTCGCGTCCTCGAAGATCGGAGCCATCTCGTACTGGCCGGGCGCGACCTCGTTGTGCCGGGTCTTGAGCGGCACGCCCAGCTTGTAGAGCTCGATCTCGACCTCGTTCATGTACTCGAGCACACGCTCGGGTATCGAGCCGAAATAGTGGTCCTCCATCTCCTGGCCCTTGGGAGGCTTGGCGCCGAAGAGCGTGCGGC
>CAZFIS010000064.1:0-20041 GCA_964519125.1 uncultured Gemmatimonadaceae bacterium
GTAGATGTCGTCGCCGACGATCTGGATCTTGTCCCCGAGCGCGTCCGTCACGGCCTTGAAGCCGTTCCAATCGTTCTCGTCGAAGGGGTCTTCCAGCGACTGGATCGGGTACTTGGCGACCCACTCCTTCCAGAACTCCACCATGCCGGCCACGTCGCGGTGCTCGCCCCCCGACCACTTGAACACGTACTCGCCGTCCTCGAAGAACTCCGAGGCGGCCGCGTCCACGGACAATGCCACGTCTTCGCCGGGGCGGTATCCGGCCTTCTCGATCGCCTGAAGGATGACCTCCACCGCCTCCTCGTTGCTCCCGAGATCGGGCGCGAAGCCGCCCTCGTCACCGACCGCCGTGCTCTTGCCCTGGGCGGAGAGGACCTTCTTGAGGTTGTGGAACACCTCCACGCCCATGCGCAGACCTTCGGAGAACGTCTCCGCCCCCAGCGGCATGACCATGAACTCCTGGATGTCCACGTTGTTGGGCGCGTGCGCACCGCCGTTGAGGATGTTCATCTGCGGAACGGGAAGCAGATCCGCCTTCCCCTCGTCGGCCAGGTACTTCCAGAGCGGCATGCGCTGCTCCTCGGCCGCGGCCCGCGCCACCGCCATCGACACGGCGAGGATCGCGTTGGCGCCGAGCTTGCCTTTGTTGGGCGTTCCATCCAGGTCGATCATCGTGCGATCGATGTCCATCTGCTCCCGGGCCTCGAACCCGCGCACCGCCTGGGCCAGAGTGGTATTGACGTGCCCGACCGCCTTGAGCACTCCCTTGCCCAGATAGCGGCTCTTGTCCCCGTCCCGGAGCTCCACGGCCTCGTGCGCCCCGGTGGACGCTCCGGACGGCACCGCCGCCCGTCCCCGCGCCCCCGAGTCCAGGATGACTTCGGCCTCCACGGTGGGATTGCCCCGGGAGTCCAGGATCTCTCTGCCACGAACGTCGACGATGGCCGACACGATGTCTCCTCCTTGAGTCGCTATTGACGCGAAACTGTCGATTTCAACTCCGAGACCGCTTCCCACGCGCGGTGCGTGAGCGCGTCCCGGTCCTCCATGGTGAGCCCCTCCACGGAGATCGGCTCACCGAACCGGATCCCGATCGTGCCGGGATGGATCAGCCAGGATCCTTTCGACATGACCTCCCGGCTCCCGTCGATGAGCGCCGGGATCACGGCGGATCCCGTCTGGATGGCTAAGACGAACGCTCCCTTCTTGAACGGGCGCAACTCCCCCGTCTCGGAGCGGGTCCCCTCCGGAAAGAGGACGATCGTCGGCCGCTCGTCCTCCAGCCTGTGACGAACCTCCTCCATGGACTCCAGCGCCCGATCTCGATCCGCGCGATCCACCAGCACGTTGCCGCAGTCGCGGAACGCGTGTCCGAAGAACGGAACGCGCTCCAGCTCCAGCTTCCCGACGAAGCGATAGGACCCGGGAAGGAACGCGGCCAGGGCCAGGACGTCGAACCAGGACTGGTGGTTCGGGACCAGAACCTGCGGCACTCCCGGGTCGATCACTTCAGCTCCCTGGAGGATGACCTCGACGTGCGCGGCCTCGAGCAGCCGCCGGGCCCAGCGACGGGGAAGATCGTCGCACAGGAGTCTCAGGTCGGCCCTCTTCCGGAACGCAGCCCACCGGATCCTCAGCGCGTACCAGAGGGTGAGAGGTAGGGCCAGGGCTCCCACGCGAAGCAGCCCGATCATGCCTCACCCTCCCCGACGTGCGAGTATCCACCCCGTTCGACACGCTGCTCGCCCCCACCCTCGACGAGCCAGACGCCCTCGCCCCCGTCGATCCGTCCCACCCGCGTGAGCGACAGAGGGAACCGGGCCGAGAAGGCCTCCACGTCCACCGAGCCGGGGGCCGCCGCGAACAGAAGCTCGTAGTCTTCGCCTCCATGCATCGCGCCCATGCGCGCCTCCGCGGCGCCGAGCGCCTGAACCGCGGCCGGCGCGAGAGGAAGGCTCGGCCCCTCCAGCACGACGCGCACGCCGCCCGCCGCCGCGAGGTGGCCGGCGTCGCCCGCGAGCCCGTCCGAGAGGTCGATGAGCGCATGGACCGCACCGTGCTCCACCAGGAAGCGGGCCTCGGCGACGCGCGGCCGCGGGCGGGCGTACGCATCGCGCAGCTCCGGACCCGGCTCACGCCCGTTCTCCCAGAGCGCGACGGCGGCCGCCGCCGCGCCGAGCGAGCCGGTCACCCAGAGCTCGTCGCCCGCCCGCGCTCCGGACCGCAGGACGGGCGGATCGGCCCGGCCGAGGACGACGACATCCACGACCAGCGGGCCCGGCGAGCGTGACAGATCGCCCCCGATGATGGGTACTCCGACCGAGGCCGAGGCCTCGCGCGCGCCCGCGTGCACGGCCTCGATGTCGAAGCGGTGCGCGTCCGGCATCGCCAGCGAGAGGAGCACGGCGAGGGGCTCCGCGCCCATCGCGGCGAGGTCGGACAGGGCCGCGGCAGCCGCCCGGTAGCCCACCTCACGGTCGTCGATCCAGCCCCGGCGGAAGTGGATGTCCTCCACCGTGAGGTCGGTGCTCACCACCCACCCCCCCTCCAACACGGCGGCGTCGTCGCCGGGTCCCACGAGGACCGCCGGAGAGGGCGCGTCCGGCCCGGCCACGAAGCGACGGATCAGGTCGAACTCGCCCCCCGGCCCCAGCCGGATTCGGTGCCCCGACCGGAGGCCGCCTCCCATCGTCAGCGCGCCGGATCCTGGTCGAACAGAACGAAGGGAAGATCGAGGTCCGTCTCGCCCTCTCCCCGCTCGGCAAGGGCCTCCGGAAGCCGCCCGATCACGTCTCCGGGGATCAGGGCCTTGCCGGTGGCGGCGAGCACGCCGGCGCGGCCGGTCAGGTAGAGCCCCACGGCACCGGCGTCCACCGGCCCGAGGCCCTGCGCCATCAGGCCGCCCGTGACCCCCGTGAGCACGTCGCCCATCCCGGCCACGGCCAGATCGGACGAGCCCACCGCGTCGACGAGCACCTTGCCGTCCGGATCGGACACCAGGGAGGGCGCACCCTTCAGGAGAACCGCGCACCCCCACCGGCGCGCGGCTGCGGCCACGGTGCCCGGCCGGTCCTCACCCAACTCGTCCCCGCTCAGGCTCAGGAGCCGGCCCATCTCGCCCGGGTGCGGGGTCAGCAGCAGCGGACGGCCCGCCGCGACGCTCTCCGGCGCGGGCACCTCGCCCGCGGCGATGAGGTTGAGTGCGTCGGCGTCGATCACCGTCCGCACCGGCGGGCCTTCCAGAACGCGGGCCAGCAGCTTCCGGGCCCGCTCGTCGGTGCCCAGGCCGGGGCCCACCGCGACCGCGTCGGCCCGGGCGAGCGCGTCGGCCAGCGCGGCCTCGTCGCCCGCGTCGACGAAGATCGCCTCCGGCACGGCCGATTGCAGGACCACCCGGTTCTCCGGCGCGGAGCACACCTGCACGAGCCCCGCCCCGGCGCGCAATCCCGCGTGCACGGACATGACGGCGGCCCCACCCATGCCGGGGCTCCCGGCCACCACGACGAGACGCCCGACGGCGTTCTTGTGTGTGTCCGTGCTCCGCCGAGGCTGGCGCGCCGGCGCCCACGCCGGCGTCACCACGCGACCGGTCGCGGCCCCGTCGTCCATCGGCGGAAACGCGATCTCCACGACGACGAGACGTCCGACCATGGCGCGGCCCGGGTTCAGCAGGCTGCCGAGCTTGGGAGCGCCGAACGCCACGGTCACGTCGGCGCGCACGGCCTCTCCCGGCACGGCGCCCGTGCCCGCGTCGACGCCGGAGGGGATGTCGATGGCCAGCACGGGGCGCCCGGCCGAGCGGATCCGCCGGATCACTCGGGCCTGACGCTCCCGGGGCGCTCCGCGCACGCCCGTGCCGAGCATGCCGTCCACGACGAAGGCCGCCGGTGCGAGAAGCGCGCTCCACGCCTCGTCGCGCTCGCCGAGATCGGCGTCGGCGACGGTGGGCACGCGCCACCCGTGTACCAGGGGCTCGGGTTCGGGACGGTCGGCCACCAGAACCGCGCGGACCTCCCTTCCCCACGCCGCCAGCGTACGCAGCAGCACGAGGGCGTCGCCCCCGTTGTTGCCCGCACCCACGAATCCCACGACGGGTCCCGTCGGGAAGAGGCGCGCCGCGATCTGCGCGGCGGAGCGGCCCGCGTTCTCCATGAGCACCGGCTGCGGTACGCCAACGCCCTCGATGGCGCCGCGGTCGAATGCCGCCGATTCGTCGCCGGTGGGCGCGAGGACGTCGAGCCGCCCGAAGGGACGCAGCGTGGGGGAGGCGCTCATCGCCAATACGTCCGGAGCCGGTAGGGGCCGACGATGCGGCCTCCCACCGTGGTGCGGTGCGCTGTTCGAGGGGGTGGGCGATCCGCCTCCGCGCGGAGGGCTGCCCCGGAAGGACCTACTTGTAGCTCTGGCCGATCGTCCGGCCCAGCGTGATCTCGCCGTTGTCGATGCGGATGTTGAAGCCGCACTCCGGATTCGAGCAGACCCACGCCTTGTACCGGATCGGTGCGCCGTCCCTTCCGTAGTCCGACAGCGGCAGCAGGATTCCGGTCTCGCACTTCAGGCAACGCGGGAACCCGCGATCTTCCTCCATGTGCACCCCCTCCCATCGGCGTGGCGACGTCGAGCGTCGCGAGCCTGCCCGGTCCTGCCGGGCCCGTTGAAGAATCGCGCCCGGCTCGCCGCCGGGCTCCTGTCGTCAGGGGCGAGCTTCCCAGGGGTAGCCCTGCTCGAACGCCTCCTCGAAATCGAAGACGCCCACGAAATCCTCCGGGCGATCCCGGTCCTGCTTGATCAGGATCCCCTGCTCGACCAATGCGAACACCACCCCACCCACGTCCTCCGTGGCATGGATGCCCCAGTGCTCGAGCACGGTGCGCGCCATCGGACCGAATCTCTCGAGCGCGAGCGCACGCACGCCCTCGGTGAGCTCTCGGCCGGAAATGTGCCGGGGCTCGTCCAGGGAACGGATCACGGAGTGCAGCGCGGCAAGCACGAAAAGGTACGCCCTCGCGTGGTAGCGAGGGTTGCGCTCCTGGAGCTGATCCAGAATCTCGTCCGCGAACTGAAGCTCGGTCATGGGCGCAAATGTGTGCCTCTCGGGGTTCCTTCGCCAGGGGCCGGCCCGATGGACGGGCCGCTCCCCGCGTGAACAGCGACATCGTGGTCCCGTGCACACGTACCCCCACTTGCCTCAGCGTTCCGTCACTCCGAGGAGGTCAACTCCTGGTAGAGAGGAAAGGCACGGCACAGCTCGCGAACCTGCTCGCGTACGTCCGCGATCAGCTTCTCGTCGGTGGGAGCCGCAAGGATCTCGGTGATCCACCCGGCGATGCGGACCATCTCGTCCTCTCCCATCCCCCGCGTCGTGAGCGCAGGCGTTCCGATGCGCAGCCCCGAGGTGACGAACGGAGAGCGCGTCTCGCCGGGGACGGTATTCTTGTTCACCGTCATGCCCGCGGACTCGAGAGCCCGCTCCGCGTCCTTTCCCGTCAGGTCCGGATGGCTGGGACGCAGGTCGACGAGCATGAGGTGGTTGTCCGTCCCCCCGCTCACCAGGTGGAATCCGCGCTCCGCCAGGCCGGACGCAAGCGCCTTCGCGTTCTTCACGATCTGGACGGCGTACGTCTTGAACGCGGGCTGGAGGGCCTCGTGCAGCGCCACCGCCTTACCCGCGATCACGTGCATGAGGGGCCCACCCTGCATGAACGGGAAGACCGCCTTGTCGATCGCCTTGGCGTGCTCCTCGCGACAGAGGATGAGCCCGCCACGGGGCCCCCGGAGCGTCTTGTGCGTGGTCGTCGTCACGACGTCCGCGTGCGGCACGGGAGACGGATGCTCCCCGGCCGCGACCAGGCCGGCGATGTGCGCCATGTCCACGACCAGGTACGCGCCGACCTCGCGTGCGATCTCGGCGAACGCGGGGAAGTCGATGATGCGCGGATACGCGCTCGCGCCCGCGATGATCATCTTGGGACGCTCGCTGCGCGCCTGCTCTCGCACGGCATCGTAGTCGATGCGCCCGTCGTCCTCGCCCACCCCGTACGAGACGACCTCGAAGAGGCGTCCGCTGAAGTTCACCGGCGAGCCGTGGGTGAGGTGCCCGCCGTGGCTCAGGCTCATCCCCAGGATCTTGGCGCCCGGCTCGATGAGCGCGAAGTACGTGGCCATGTTGGCCTGGGCGCCCGCGTGCGGCTGCACGTTGGCGTGCTCCGCCCCGAAAAGCTCCTTGGCGCGGTCCCGTGCGAGGTCTTCGGCCACGTCCACCCACTCGCACCCGCCGTAGTACCGCTTCGACGGCAGACCCTCGGCGTACTTGTTCGTGAGCACGGTCCCGACGGCCTCGAGTACCGCGCGCGATACGAAGTTCTCCGACGCGATGAGCTCCAATCCCTCGGCCTGCCTGCGCGCTTCCGCCACGACGGCCCCGTAGACTGCCGGGTCGGTGTCCTTCAGGTGCTCCATCATCGGCCCTGCTCCCTCATCGCGGGTCTGGGGTCCAGCCTCAACGCTCTCCCTCGTACGTGCGCTGGAGGTGGCGAGCCTCCATGATCCGGCCTTCCGCCGCGCGGTCGGCCGCCTCGCTCGTCGAGATGTTCTCGCTCTCCGCGCGATCGAAGACACGCAGCAGCGTGTTGTAGATGTCGCCGGCCTTGCGCTTGCTGCGGTCGGGCGACCACTGATTCATCTCGCCGAACACGTTGATGAGCCCACCCGCGTTGATCGCGTAGTCGGGCGCGTACAGGATGCCGCGCTCCTTGAGCGCGTCCCCGTGATGGGAGCGGGCGAGCTGGTTGTTCGCCGCTCCCGCCACGATCTCGAACTTGAACTGACCGATGGTGTCGTCGTTCACCACCGCCCCGAGCGCGCACGGAGCGAAGATCTCGGCGTCCACGGAGTAGATCGCGTCGGGCTCCACGGCGGTAGCTCCGAACTCCTCCACGATGCGCTTCACGCGCTCCGGATCGATGTCGGTGATCGTCAGCTTCGCCCCGTCGGCGGCCAGGTCCTTGCAGAGGTAGTACCCCACGTGCCCCGCGCCCTGCACCGCCACGTGCTTGCCCTCCAGCGAGTCGTCACCGTACCGGTGCGCGGCGCACGCCTTGATGCCGCGGTATACGCCGAACGCCGTCACCGGGGAGGGATCCCCGGACAGGCCCAGGATGCCCGTGACGTGCTCCGTCTCCATGTGGACGAACTCCATGTCCTCCGGTGACGTGCCCACGTCCTCGGCCGTGATGTAGCGTCCGCCGAGAGATTCCACGGCACGCCCGTGGGCCCGGAAGATCATCTCCCGGTCCGTGGTGCGGTTGTCCCCGATGATGACCGACTTGCCGCCCCCCAGATTCAGCCCCGTGATGGCCGCCTTGTAGGTCATCCCGCGGGACAGCCGCAGCGCGTCGATGATCGCTTCGGAATCGGAGTTGTAGTTCCAGAAGCGCGTGCCACCCAGGGCCGGCCCCATCGTGGTGTCGTGGATCGCGATGATCCCCTTGTAGCCCAGGGTGGGCTCGCTCCAGAAGACGAGCTGCTCGTGCTCGCGCTCGGCCATCCGCTCGAAGATTTCCATTCTTCACACCTTTCGTGCTGGTCAGTGCCCATGGGCGCCGGAGCGTGAGGCCCCGGCCGCCCCTCTATTTGTCGTAGCGATGGAATCCGCGGCCGCTCTTTCGTCCTAGCCAGCCCGCGGCCACGTATTTACGCAGGAGCGGTGAGGGCCGATAGCGATCGTCGCCCAGCTCCCGGTGCAACACTTCAAGGATGTTCAGGCAGGTATCCAGCCCGATGAGATCCGCCAGTTCGAGCGGACCCATGGGATGGTTCATTCCGAGCTTCATGACCGTGTCGATCGCCTCGGGCGTCGCGACCCCCTCCATCAGGGCCGTCACCGCCTCGTTGATCATCGGCATGAGCACCCGGTTGGACACGAAGCCGGGAAAATCGTTGACCTCCACGGGCGTCTTGCCCAGCTCGCCCACGAGGGTGAGCGTCGCGGTCGTGGTCTCGTCGCTGGTGGCGAGCCCCCGGATCACCTCGACGAGCTTCATCACGGGCACCGGGTTCATGAAGTGCATCCCGATGACCCGGTCCGGGCGGCTGGTGCAGGCGCCGATCTGCGTGATCGAGATCGACGACGTGTTGCTGGCGAGGATCGCGCCGTCCGGTGCCGCCTCGTCCAGCATGCGGAAGACTTCGTCCTTCAACTCCGCCCGCTCCGGAACGGCCTCGACGACCAGGTCCGCGTCGGCGACGCCCCCCGCCATGTCCGTATCGACCTGGATGCGGGCCAGGGTCTCATCCTTGGCTCCCTCGTCCAGCACGCCCTTCTTGATCTGGCGGTCGAGGTTCTTCGTGATCGTGGCCACGGCCTTTTCCAACATCGCCGGGGACACGTCCAACAGGCGCACCTTCTTCCCGCTCTGGGCCGCCACGTGGGCGATCCCGTTTCCCATGGTTCCGGCGCCGATGACGGCGATCCGGTCGATGCTCATCGTTCGCTCCTCGTATGCTTCCTGGTTCCCCGCTCGGCCCCGGATTCCGGGTACCGAACGGCCGCCGATGGCCGGATTCGAGCCGAGGAGGGTCCCGGCATGCCGCGCTTCATGAAAAAAAGCCTCGGGCCGTTATCGCCCGAGGCTCGTAGTCCGCATCGTCCTGGCGAGGACGAACGCCACCACGATCTTGGTGGCGTCCACGCCAAGGAAGGGAACGACCCCCACCGCGAGGAGCGCGCCCGGAGCCTGCCTCGTCAGCAAATAGAGCTGCGAGACGCCTCCGGCGTAGATCGTGAGCACGCCCACGGCCAGCCCGGCCAGCAGGCGCACCCGGCTCCCGTTTCTCCCCGCCACCCAGCCGGTCAGGAACGCGGCGGCCGGCATGGCGACGAGATATCCGCCCGTGGGTCCGAGCAACCAGGGCAGACCGGCTCCCCCACCCGAGAAGACCGGAGCCCCGGCGACGCCGATCGTGAGGTAGGTGGCCATCGCCGCCGCTCCGAGCCATGGCCCGAGGACCGCGCCCGCCAGGATCACGAACAGCACCTGGAGGGTCATCGGGACGCTCGTCAGCGGAACCGGAACCGCAACCTGCGCCCCGAACGCCGTGGCCAGCACGAAGGCGGCCACCCACAATGCGAGCGTCGCCCTGCGATCGGCCACGACCTGCACCTTGGCCCACGTTCTCAGCGTGCTCGCGATCGTGCTCATGCGCTCCTCTCGGCTAGGGCTCTACCAGGCTCTCGACTCAGGGCTTCTCGACGGAGAGGGCGACCGCATTGCCCCCGCCAAGGCACAACGTCGCGAGGCCGGTCGCGGCCCCGCGCTGTCTCATGGCGTTCAACAGCGTGACCAGAATGCGCGTGCCCGACGCCCCGATGGGGTGTCCCAGCGCCACGGCACCGCCGTTCACGTTCAGGCGGTCCTCGTCGATGCCGAGCGCCCGCATGTCCGCGATGGCCTGGACGGCGAACGCCTCGTTCATCTCCACCAGTTCGTAGTCGCCGATGGACTTCCCCTCCTTCGCCATCAGCCGCTCGACGGCCTGGATGGGCGCGAAGAACAGGTCACGTGGCTCCGTGGCGCCGACCGCGTAGGCGGAAACGACCGCCTCGACGGCCAACCCGTGGGCCTCGGCGTACTCCAGGGACGCCACCACCACGGCGGCTCCTCCGTCATTGAGCCCCGGAGCGTTGCCGGCCGTGACCACGAGGTTCTCGATGTCGGGCGGCGCATCGTTCGGGAAGGCAGGCCGTAGCCTCCCGAGCGCCTCCATGGACGTATCGGCCCGCGGACCTTCGTCCGTATCGACCACGGTCGGGCCCTTGCGGCCCGGAATCTCCACGGGAACCACCTCGTCGCGGAAGCGGCCGTCCTGGATGGCGGCGACCGCCTTCTGGTGGGAGCGGAGCGAGAAGCTGTCCGCGTCCTCGCGGGTCACGCCCGCCTCCTTGGCGGTGTATTCCGCGTAGCCCCCCATGTGGCAGTCCCCGAACGAGCACCACAGGCCGTCGTGGACGACGCCGTCGATCAGCGTCTGGTTGCCGAACTTCACCCCTCCGCGCAGCCCCCGGAGATAGAACGGAACGTTCGACATCGACTCCATGCCGCCCGCGATCACCAGGCTTGCGTCTCCCGCCTTGATGGCCTGGGCCGCGAGCATGACGGCCTTCAGGCCCGAGCCGCACACCTTGTTGACGGTGAGCGCCGGGATGGAGGGAGGCAGGCCACCGCGGATCGCCGCCTGACGGGCGGGAGCCTGCCCCCCGCCGCCCTGGACGACGTTGCCCATGATGACCTCGTCGATGTCGTTCGGATCGATCTGGGCGCGCTCCACCGCCGCGCGAATCGCGACGGCGCCGAGTTGCGTGGCGGGAAGCGGGCTCAAACCCCCGAGGAAGCGTCCGATGGGCGTGCGGGCCCCACCCTCGAGGATCACGGCGACTGTGGATCTCTCGCTCATGGCTCCTTCACGGTCCTGGTCGAGATACGTGTGACGGGCAGAACGGCGGCGGTGGGAGGGCGCATGGCCGACCGGTTGAAGATAGAACAATGCGGGTGTCGGGTCACGTCGCCGGGGAGCGCCCCGCATCCTCCTCGAAGGGGATGAGCGAGGGCCGCTCCTCGCCCGGGTCGAGCCGCCCCCAGGCGACCTCGGGATCGTGCTCGAAGACGAGGAGCCAATCCTCCTCCCGGGCCCTCGTCCACAGCCCTCTCTTGCTCTCCAGCGTCACCAACGGCTCGAGGTCGTAGCCCATCACCCAGGGCAGAGGCAGGTGCGCGGAGGTGGGGCAGACGTCGGCCAGAAAGCAGGCGGTGCGGTCCTCGCTCTCGATCAGCACCGAGTGATGATGGGGGGTGTGGCCCGGAGACGGCACGACACGCACGCCCTCGGTCACGGCGGCCTCGCCCTCCACGAAATCCCACAGCCCGGCCTCGGCCACGGGATCGAAGTTGGGTCCCAGGTAACTCGCGCGGATGCGCTCGCTGCGGCCGTGGGCGAAGTCGAACTCGCCCCGCTGCACGACGTAGCGTGCGCGGGGAAACGAAGGCCGCACGGAGCCGTCCTCGATGCGCACCGTGTTGCCCCCGGCATGGTCGAAGTGCAGATGCGTGCTCAGGACGATGTCCACGTCCTCCGGCTCGAAGCCCGCGGCTCGGATGCCGTCCTCGAGTCGAGTCGGCGACCCGGCGTTGGCGACCCCGTACAGCTCCCGGAACTTCTCGCTCTCCTTGTTCCCGATGCCGGTGTCCACGAGCACCAGAGCCCCGGGCGCTTCCACCAGCAGGCAGCGCAACGCCAGCGGGATGCGGTTACGCCCATCGGCGGGGATCCTCCGCTCCCACAAGGGCTTGGGCACCACGCCGAACATGGCTCCGCCATCCAACCACTGGAGCCCCGCCTCCACCGCGTGGATGCGGATGCGTCCGATGCGCGTCGTGCGCACGAGCGGAAGATCATCCACGGATCGAGTCACGATGCTCCACCTCCGTCCTTCGGGGCCCTCCTCAACGGGAGCGCCGTCTGCGCAGGATCCGGCCGCGTCCTGCCCCCCCGGCGGCTCAGGTGCCGCTCCAGCGCGTCGAGATCCTCGATCCCCCGTCCGGACGCCTCGTCCAGGAGACGGATCAGCACCCGCGCCGTCGCCAGGGCGTCACCGTAGGCGCGGTGACGCCCCCGGATGTCCACGCCGAAATGGCGCGCCACGACGTCCAGGTTGCGGTGCCGCAGCTCCGGCACCAGACGGCGCACCATGCGCACCGTGCAAAGACGCGTCACGTCCGGGGCACGGCCGAGCGCCCCCTCGAGCTCGGACGAGACGAAGGCCCAGTCGAACGCGACGTTGTGCGCGACGAAGGCACGGCCCCGGAGCCGATCGAACACCGCTTCGGCAATGTGGTCGAAGTAGGGCGCGCCGGAAACCATCTCCTGGGTGATGCCCGTGAGCGCAGTGATGCCCACCGGCACGTGCCGCCCCGGGTTCACCAGCGTCTGGTACTCGTCGATGATCCGGCCTCCGCGCACCTCGACGATCGCCACCTCCGTGATCCGGTGGCCGGCCCCCACGGGGCCCCCGGTGGTCTCCACGTCGACGACGGCGAACGCGACATCGGACAGCGGGACACCGAGGGCCGGCTCCCGCGCGTCGAGTCGCCAGACGCCTTGGGCGTCGACCAGGAAGCGGCGATCGGCGCCCAGGAGCTGGAACACCGCCGCCGAGGCCGCGCCGGGATGGCCGCTCAGCCCGAGAACCTCGCGCGCCAGATCGACGGTGTGCAGCGGGCCCCGGCTCAGGAGGTCGAAGGCGGTACGTACCAGGGAGGGCCGGCCGGCACCGCTCACACCTGACGTCCCCCCTGGCTGATCGCGAACGAAAGTGCCTCGAGCTCCATGACCAGGTTCACGTGCTTCAGGTACACGCCCGCGGGAAGCCTGAGTTGCTTCGGTGCGAAGTTCAGGATGCCGCGCGCCCCCGCCGCGACCGCGCGCTCCGCGACCTCCTGGACCATGGCCGCGGGAATGGCCAGGATGACCAACTCGATGGCGAGAGCGCGGATCGTCTCCTCCAGCCTGTCGGCGGACGCGATGCAGATCTCGCCCCAACACTGTCCGACCTTCGCCGGATCGGAGTCCAGCACGGCCACGACGTTGTAGCCGCGCCGCCGGAAGTCCGGGTAGGCGAACAGGGCCGAGCCGATCCGGCCCGCCCCCACCAGCGCCACCCGCCAAGCCCGGTCGAGCCCGAGGATGGAGCGCAGGCGCCCGGCGAGCTGGGGCACGCTGTAGCCGAGCCCCCGCTTGCCGAACGAGCCGAAGTGCGAGAGGTCCTTGCGCACCTGCGCCGCCGTCGTACCTCCCCGCTGGGCGAGCTCCTCGCTGGAGATCGTGGGCGGCTCCTCCGCCGCACACGCTTCCAGGGCCCTCAGGTAGTGGGAGAGACGGCGAACCGTGGAATCCGAGATGTGTTTGCGCACGGGTCACCACGAGGTCCGAAGGGGACACGGCGAAGGCGGAACCGCCGCTTGTGAAATCGTTCACAATAGTAGGGGACGGCCCGAGCTACGGCAAATGGGCGGCCAGTCGGACGAAGGCGTCGGGATCGAGGCGCTCGGGGCGGTCGCGGGGTGTGAAGCCGACGTCCGAAGCCGCCCGCTCGACCGCGTCGGGGTCGAGATGGAGGTCCGGATGGTCCCGGAGGATCTTGCCGAGCTGCTTTCGCCTCCACTGGAACGCGGCCCGCACCAACGTGCGCAGCCTCCGCTCCTCTTCTTCCGTGAGCGGCTCCGGTACCCGGGGCGTGATGCGGACCACGGCGGAATCCACGCGCGGCACGGGCCGGAACGCGCTCCGCCCCACCCGGAAGAGCCGACGGACGTCGGCCACGCTCCGGACGCCGACCGCGAGTGCGCCGTACGCGGATGTGCCCGCGGGCGCCGTGATCCGATCGGCGACTTCCTCCTGCATCATCAGCACGATGTCGCGGGGCCGCGGCCTTCCCAGGAGGTGGAAGAGGATGGGGGTGGTGATGTTGTACGGGATGTTCCCCACCACCCGGAGCGAGCCGGGATCGCGCACGTGATCGGCGAGCGTGACGTCCAAGACGTTCGCATGCACGACCACCACGTCGGAGCGACCCTCGAACTCCTCCTCCAGCCCACGGGCGAGCGCGTCGTCGAGCTCGACCAGGACGAGGCGCCTCACGGTCCCCGCGAGGTGCCGGGTGAGCGCTCCACGCCCGGGCCCGATCTCGAGGACCTCGTCGTCGGCGCCCGCCCCCACCACCTCCACGATCTTGCGCTGGAGGTTGGGGTCCACCAGGAAGTTCTGGCCGAGGGAGCGCTTGGGGCGCTCGCGGTCCCGCCCCGTCATGCCTCAGCGAATCGGCGGGGCGGACGTCACGCGCGCACGACCAGGGCCGTCCGGTCGTCTCCCGTGATGCGGGGGTTCGCCACGGCCGTGATGTCGAACAGGGCGTCGACGATCGTCCGCGCCGGCTCGGTGCGGTGCGCCACCACGGTTCTGAGCACGCGCTCCTCTCCGTCTCCCCGCGTCACGTCGGCGAGGGTGTCGGACAGCCCGTCGGTGAACAGAAGCAGGAGGTCGCCCCGGGGATCGAAGTCGACCTCGTTCTGGGAATAGGCGTCCGGACCGGTGAAGCCCACCGGCGGGTCGGTCGCCGCCAGCCGGTCGAAGCTTCCGTCGTCGTGAACCACGAACGCATGGGGATGGCCCGCGTTGGAGTAGACGAGGCGCCTCTTGGCAGGGTCGAGCACGCCGTAGAAGAGCGTGAGGAACATCTCCGTCGTCTCCAACTCGTCGCGGAGCGCGTCGTCCAGGTCTCTGAGCACGCGCGCCGGTGCGCTCGACTCGCGCGCATAGATGCCGGCGGCACTCATCGTCAGGCTCATGATGAGCGCCGAGGGGAAGCCGTGCAGGGACACGTCTCCGAGCATCACCCCCACCCTGCCCCGGCTCAGGCTGAAGAGCTGGTAGAAGTCACCCCCGACCTGCTCGGCCGGCTCGACCCGGGCCGATGCCTCGGCCCCCTCGAAGCGCTCCGCGTTGGGCAGGAGCTTCATCTGGAGGTCGTGGGCGAGCTCCATCTCGCGCGCCATGCGCTCCTTGGAGAGGCTCTCCTGGATGAGACGATGGTTCTCGAGCGCCGCCCCGACCTGGGAGGCGATGGCCGCGAGCAGCTTCTGGTCGGCCGCGCTGAAGCGTCCACCGTTCTTTCGACCGACGAGGTTCATGACCCCCACCGTGCGCGACTCCCCGGACGGAGGCGTGTAGCGGATGGGCACGGAGAGGAACGGATCCCCCTCTCTGCCGCGCGTGCCGTCGCCGCGAGGGAGGGTTCGCGACGCGATCACGGCGCGCCCCTCGCGGAAGACCATCGACGTCACGGCGTCGGGATCGTCGGCCGACAGGGGACCGTCGAGGCCCCCGTCCCCCACGGCCGCCGTGAGGTGGAGGAGGTGGTCCTGGGGCCCGTAGACCCACAGGGAGCCCCGCATGGCCCCCATCACGTCGCAGACCTCCCGCAGGATGACCCGGGCCGCGTCGGCGAGGTGGAGGATCGAGCCCAGCGTCTCGCTGATCGAGTAGAGGAGGTTGATCTCCTCGTAGCGCTCGGAGAGCTCGTACGTGAAGAAGCGCACCTCCTGCGACGATTCCAGGGTGCGCTCCACCACGGACGCGAGGACGACGCCGATCTCGGCGCGCGACCCATGCTCGGCCGACGCGATCTCGAGCGAGAGCGTGGGCCCGTCACGAGGCTCGACGATGATGCGGTCCGGACCCTCCGGGCCCGCAGCCAGCGCATCGTAGCCCTCGCTCACGTACAGGACCTCGGCGGCCGTACCGGGCTCGTGATGGACGAACGAGAGGCGCAAAGCGAGCCCGAACGCGTCCTCGAACTCGGTCAGCGTTCGGTGGACCGGATCTGGCAGCGTCCCGAGGACGAGCCGATCCGGGGCGCTCATGCGGGAGCCCCGCCCTCCAGCGAGGTCCCCGAATCGAAGCGCAGGACGAGGGTCACGCAGTTCCCCTCGGCGTTGAACGAGACCTCGTCCAGGAGCTTGCGCATGAGGAAGAGCCCCCGACCTCCGGGCTTCAGCAGGTTCTCCGGCTCGGTGGGATCGGGCACCGCCGCGGGATCGAATCCGTTGCCCTGGTCGGTGATGCGCGCCGTGATGCCACCGTCGTCCACGTCGATCTCCACACGCACCCGCTTCGTGGGATCGTAGCCGTTGCCGTAGAGCATCGCGTTGGCGAGGGCCTCGGTGAGGCCCACCCGGAAGTTCAGGCTCATCCTGTGCGGATGACACTCCGAACGCGGGCACTGCCGCAGCACGTACTCGACGGCGTGCTCGATGGAACGAACGTCCGTCGGAAGCTCGAGAACGATCTCGCTGTCCATCGAGGCTCAGAACCCCTCGAGCGCCTGTTCCTTCGTGTCCGCGATCTTGAACAGCGTGTCGAGCTTGGTGAGCTCGAACAGCGTCCGCAGATCTTCGTTCAGGCGGGAGAGCCGGAGCTCCCCACCCTGCTCGCGGATCTTCTTGGAGAGACTGACCAACACACCGAGGCCGGACGAATCGATGTAGCCGGTGTCCGAAAAGTCGATGACGAACTTGCGGTCGCCGCTTTCCAACTGCTCGAGCACTTTCTGCTTGAGCTCCTGCCGGTTGCCGACGATGAGCTGACCTTCCACTTCCACGACGGTCACCTCACCGCTCTTCGACACCTGAAAGCTCATGGCTATTCCGCTCCCCCTCGTGAGACGCAGGGGCCGGCACGTCGGGCGGGAAAAGGACGCCACCATGCCCCGAAGAGTCGCCCAATGATATACGAGAAACAAATGCCGGGGCAAGAAGCCGCTCCCGAAAGGGGCGCTCCCCGGCGGAACCGCTCATCGACGCGCGTCGAGCGTCAGGATCCCAGCCTGGCGCGAAGCGCCTCGAGCACCGGCGGAGAGACGAATCGGGCCACGTCGCCGCCCAGCGCCGCCACCTCGCGCACGAGCGAGGAGGACAGGAACGAGAAGTCGACCTCGGGCGCGAGGAATACCGTCTCGATCTCGGGCCACAACTCCCGGTTCATCTGCGCGAGCTGGAGCTCGTACTCGAAGTCCGACACGGCCCTGAGGCCGCGGATGACGACCCGAGCGCCCTGCGCCTGGGCGAAATCCACCAGGAGGCCCTGGAACGGCACCGGCACGACCCTCTCCTCGCCCTCGAAGACCCGGCGAATGAGCGAGACGCGCTCCTCCACGGTGAAGAGGCTGCTCTTGACCTGCGAGGACGTGTGGGCCACCGCCACAAGGATACGGTCCGCCATCGTGAGGGCGCGGCGCACGATGTCCTCGTGACCTTTGGTGATCGGATCGAACGAGCCCGGATAGATCGCCGTAAGTGGGTTGGAGCGGCTCATGGATCTGCCGTCAGGGTGGTGAGGGCGGTATCTCCGTACCGGCGGGTCCTGGCCTCCGGCGGAGTGGGCAGGGTCTCGCGCCAAGGATGCTCGACCCAGAGCGTGCGCGCAAACGGGCGAGCCTGATAGAGCCTCACCAGGCGGGCCGCGTCGCCCCTGTCGTACGGGGGATCGGCCAGGGCCACGTCGAAGAGCGGCGCGTCGGCCTCCCGCTCCAGATAGCGGAAGACGTCGTCGCGAGCGACGGTGCACGACGACCCGGCCCCGAGCAACGCGATGTTGGCCTCCAGCACGCGCAGCGCACCCCGGGCGCGCTCGACGAACACCACGTGCTCACACCCCCGGCTGAGCGCCTCCAGGCCGAGTGCGCCCGAGCCGGCGAAGAGGTCCAGGACGGTGAGCCCGCCCAGGGTGCCGCCGAGCGCCGACATCCACGCTTCGCGCACCCGGTCGGTGGTCGGGCGGATCGCACGTCCGGAGAGCACCCCGAGGCGCCGCCCCTTCCAGCGTCCAGCGATGATCCTCACGCGACCTCCGGCTCCGACGCGCGCAAGTCCAGGAGCTCCGCCTGGACCGTCACGGCGCCCCGCCACTCGTTGCGACCGAGCCGGAAGAGCACGTCGTAGCGAGCCTCCTCCGTCAACCGCTCGGGAGGGTGCCGCCGGGCGAGATCGAAGCCGATCGCGTCGACGACGACCCCGTCTCCGCGCAGCGCGACCTTCAGGTGCGACTCGCCGACGACGCGGGGCCGAAAGAGGCCCACGCCGCGCGCCAGGAAGACCGGACGGGGGTTGCCGATGCCGTGCGGCCCCAGGTAGCTCAGCCAGTGCACCAGCTGGAGATCGGCGTCGGCCAGCGAGAGCTCCGCGTCGACGTGCAGCGTGGGCCGTAGCTCCCGGCCCACCAGATGGCGCCGGGCTTCGACGTTGAACGCCTCGCGGAACGCAGGAATCGCGTCGCGGTCCACGTCCATCCCGGCGGCCTGGCGGTGACCCCCGAACCTTCGCAGGTGGGGAGCACACGCCGCCACGGCTTCGTAGAGGTCGAAGCCCGGGATCGAACGGGCGCTCCCACGTGCGCGGTCCCCTTCGAGCGCGAGCAGAACCGTCGGCCGATAGACGCGCTCGACCACGCGTGAGGCGACGATGCCGATGACGCCGGGGTGCCACCCTTCGCCGGCGAGTACGACGCCGTAGTCTCGCTCCGGGTCCCACGTCCGGCCCAGGGCGTCCAACGCCTCGCCGAGCGTTCGGCGATCCTCCTCCCGACGCGCGCGGTTGAGCTCCTCGAGCCCCGCCGCGAGCTCCCGCGCCTCGCCCACATCGTCCGTGAGCAGGAGCCGCAACCCGTCCATGGCATCGCCGACCCGCCCGGCCGCGTTGAGCCGGGGCGCGACAACGTAGCCCAGTCGGCCAGCGCTCACGTCGGCTGCGGATACGCCCGCCGCCTCCAGGAGCGCCCCCATCCCGGGGAGTCGGGTGTCCGCGAAGCGGCGCAGACCGTGCCGCACCAGCACGCGGTTCTCCCCCTCGAGCGGCACGAGGTCGGCGACGGTGGCGAGCGCCACCAGGTCGAGGTACACGAGCAGGTCGTCCTCTCGTGCGCCGAGCGCCCGACCGACCAGCGCACACAGCTTGAACGCCACGCCCGTGCCGCAGAGCCCCTTGTCGGGATACGCGCAGTCGGAACGCTGGGGATTGACGACCGCGGACGCGGGAGGGAGGGCTGCGCCCACGGCATGGTGGTCCGTGACGATGACGTCGAGGCCCTCGGCGCGCGCGCGCCTCACGGTCTCGTGGGCGGAGGTGCCGCAGTCCGCCGTCAGGACGAGCGTCGCGCCCGCGTCCCGCGCGGCGGCCAGGCCCGCGTCGCCGAAGTCGTAGCCATCACGGAGGCGGTTGGGCACGAAGGGGACCGCGCGAACGTCGAGCGACCGGAGCCAGCGCGTGTACAGGGCGGTGGCGCACATCCCGTCGACGTCGTAGTCCCCGTGCACGAGCACGGTCTCTCCGGCCTCGGCCGCCCGCGCCAATCGCTCCGCGGCCGCCGGACCGTCGGCCAGGAGAGCCGGGTCGTGGAGGTGCTCCAACAGGGGACGGAGGAAGCGCTTGGCCCGGTCCGGATCGTCGTATCCTCGCCCGGCCACGAGCGCGCAGAGAGGGGTGGGCAGACGGAGCGCGACCTCTAGGCCCGCCACGGCCCGGGCGTCGGGCGCGGCGGCCGGGGCCCAGCGGGGTGCCGGCGGCGTGAGGTCCGCCGCGCTCACCCCTGGGGCGACTCCCTCCCGCCGGGCGCCGTGAGGATCACGCCGCATCCCTCGCAGCGGATGAGATCGTCGCCGTGGCGGATCTGGTTCTGGAGCTGGAGCGGCACCATCCCGAAGCAGTTGCCGCAAGCCCCGTCCTCCGTGAGCTCGGACACGGCCGTGCGCTTACCGCCCAAACGGATCCCGTCGTACATGCGGAGCTCTTCGGCGTCGAGTCTGGAGGTGAAGCTCTCGCGCTCCGCCTGAAGTGCCCTGAGGTCCGCCTCGACGCTGCTGCGGGCGTCGAGCAGCTCCTGCTTCTTCGGCTCCACCGCCGCCTGCGCCTCCGCGTACCTCACCTCGAGATCGGCGAGGCGCGCATCGAGCTTGCTCATCTGATCGAGCAGCGTGAACGTCTCCTGCTCGTCGCCCTGGAGCGAGCGCCGGACCAGGTCGAGCTCCGAGCTCACCGCCGCTTCCTCGCGGAGGTTGCGTACGGACCCGAGCCGCTCCTCGAGCCGCTTCACGCGGCTACCCCTCTCCTCGATCGAGAGCTCGAGCCGGCGCTCCTCCAGCTTCAGTTCCTGGAGGCGATTGCGCGCGGTGGTCAACTCGCTCTCCAGCGTGAGAGCCGGCTCTTCGACCTCCGCGAAGAGGGGGTCGAAATCGCGGAACTTCTGCTCCGCGGCCATGATCTTCGTGTCGAGGTCCTGGAGCTGCTTCAGGTCGCTGCGAATGTGCTCGGTCATCGATCCACGTCGTTGGGGTTCACTCTCGCCCGGAGCCGCCGGGCCGTCATCGTCCAATCGTCGGGACCCAGCGCCCGGCGCTCGCCGGACACCCGGACCTTCTCCTCGATCAGGGCGCGCTTCT
>CAZFIS010000065.1:0-19595 GCA_964519125.1 uncultured Gemmatimonadaceae bacterium
CCCGCAACGTCGAGGCGGGCGCCCACGGGGACCGGCTCGCCCAAGAGCGCTTCGGCCCGTGGGTTGACCAGGGTGACCCGGCCGGCGGAATCCAGTGCGATCATCCCAACCGCCGCCTCCTCCATGATGGCCCGCGTCCTCCGCGACGTGCGCATCAGCTGGCGCCGCGCCCTCCGGACCCGACTCACCATCCGGTTGAACGCCCGAAAGACGGATCCGAACTCGTCGGCCCGGCCTTCGGGAAGGCGCAGACCGAGGTTTCCGGCACCGACTCTCTCCGAGGCGACCTGGAGCGCCTGGATCGGCCGGGTGAGCGTGCGCCCCACCAGGAGGGCCAGCGCGAGCGACAGCGCCGCGCCCAGCACGAGGGCGAACCCGAGGAGCTCGGCCAGATCCGAGGTGCGGATCGCCGTCGCCCCCGCCTGGAGGGGAATCTCCGTGGCGAGGACGTCCCCGTCGGGCAGGCGCCTATAGGCCGACACGTACGGCCAGTCCCCGAGAAAGCCTTCGTCGAATTCGCGAACCCCTTCACGGCCGTCCAGCAGGAGATGGATGCGATAGGGCACCCATCCGTCGTAGACGCCCAGATCCACCAACTCCTGGAGGGAGGCATCGTGGAGAGCGCCGTCCCGGTACTCCAGCAGATCCGCCCCCACGCGGTTCGCGAGGGTGTTCACCCGCCCCGCCTCCTCCAGGTACGATTGGGCCGCGTCTTCGACGACCCGCCCGGCGAGCACGCGCGCCGCCCGGTGCGAGGCCCCGTCGATGGTCCGATAGGCCAGCGTTCCGAAGATCCCGATGGCCAGCACGAAGAAACCGAAGAGGGCCAGCGTCACCCGGGCGCGGAACGAGATCACCCACCCGCTCCAGCGCATCTCGGGAGGTGCGACGTCCCGTAGGAGCCCGCGCCCAGCGATCCAGAAGGCCATGAAGAGGGTGAGGTCGAGCAGGATCAGAAGCGTCCCACGCGCCAGGGCGAGCACGGCGCCCGGAAGGGCCACGGCGTAATGCGCGTGGTAGCGCGCGTTGGAGAACGTCAACGGAAGCTCCGCCTGCCAGCCCGAGGAGATCCGCCTCCAGCGAAGGGAATCGGGCATGGCGGGTGAGCCCGTCGGCAGCGGGATGAGCGTGAGGGACTCGGCCGCGCCCGTGTCGCTCCCATTGCCGCGTAGGAGCGGATCCAATGGAGAGGACACAACCGGGTTCGAGAACGGCGGCGCCACGCACGTGAGAATACTGCCCCGGAGGGGCACGATGAGCACGTAGCGCGCGTCGTCGCGATCGAAGCGGATGACCGTCGGGTGGTCGATGCCGCCGTCCTCCTCCACCACGCGCGTCGCCAGCGCCGGACGCGCCGGGTTGACGCCCACGCGGAGCTCCTGTCGAGGGATGCCGGCCGACGACCAGAGCGTGAGCCAGAGCGGCTGGCCGAGGGACGCGAGCCCACTTTCGCGCCACGCCGTCCAGAGTAGGTCGGCACCCGCCTGCCCCTTCGCGTCGAGGCGCTCCGCATCTGCCCCCAACGCGAGCAGAGCCTCCCGGACGGCGGGGTCCTCGCTCGCCCCGATCTGATGCAGCCGCTCGGCACTGTGCGCCATGCGCGCGCGCACCCGATCGGACCACGTGGACGGGATGGCCAAGGAGCCGGCCAGAACGCTCGCGAGCATCCACGTCGTCAGAGGACGTCGCCACCCCCGACCTCGACCCATGGACGCGGCGACGATGCCGACCGGAGCGGCCCACAGCGCGGGCCACCACCCGGGAACGGACGCCCGGGTCCACACGAACGCCACCACGCCCACTCCGAGCACGATCGCGAGCAGGGTGCCCACCCCCGCGAGCGCGCGGCGGCCGCGGCCCTCGCGCGCCACGGCGAACAGGGTGCCGATCACCAGCGTGGCGATGAGTGTCACGATCCCCTGATAGACGATCCAGGGAAGCTGGCCGCCCGCCAGGGCACCCCGGGGGGCGCCCGCACGCAGCCAGAGCACCAAGGGTGGCAACGCGAGCGCCGCGAGAGCGCCCGCGAGCCACGGCGGTACGCGCAACCGCGGCCGGGGAGCCACGGCCACGGCCGTGACCGCAGCGAGCACGAGCAGCGCCAAACGACCGAGCGGCACGCCCACGGGCCCCGGCGTAGCATAGAGCGAAGGGTGGAAGAGCGACGAGAGCACCCCGATCCGCTCCAAGGGCAGCGTGCCCGCGAGGAGGATCAGGGTGAGGGATGCGGCCGACGCGGCCGCCAGGCGTGGTGGACCGCCCAGCGCCAGCAGAAGCCAGGCCAGCAGGGCGGCACAGGACACGATCACCCGCCATCGGCTCAGCGTGTCCGCAACCCGCGTGGCCTGGGCTGGCTGGTCGGGCACGACCGTGAACAGCACCTGATCTCCCAGGTGCAGATCCCACCCCGTCGTGCCTTCGGGCACCGGGCCGCGCACGATACGGATACCCTCCCCCACGGTGCGGCGGAACTCGGTGGCGAAGTCGGCGGCGTCCACGTCCGTCTCCCAGGGCAGGTCACTGCGCAGGAGCAGCGCCGCCATCGCCGTGCCGCCGTGCGCCGGGGTCGTGACGTACAGATACCCGAACAAGGGAAGATCGCTGTAGGCATACCGCCGGCGCCCCTTTCTGACGTCCTCGGGGACGCGGCCGTAGTGCGATCCGCTCCACGCGACGAGATCTCCAGCGGCGTCGAAGAGCGCCACGGCAGAGACGTTGAAGTGGGCTCGCAGGTCGGCCAGCGCGTCCGGGCTCTGGAGAAAGGACGCGTCGCCCGCCTTCGCGGCGAGCGCGTCGGCTGCGGCCTCTCCGGCCTCCAGCCGGTGGTTCAGGGCACGGTTGAGCTGCTCGCCCACGCGGGTCTCACGAGACTCCCAGTACTGGCCCCAGTCGGCCTGGAGGATCCGGACCTGGCGGTGTGCGGCGAATCCCGCCACGATTCCAGCGACGGTGACGGCGATGCCGGCCGACCACGCGAGGCCGGGGCGCCGACCCCAGAAGGTCGCCGCGCCGACGCCTACCGCCGCGAGGGCGAGGGGCGCACCGCTCGGGACGCCGGCCCAGACGCCCAGGGCAGCGACTGCGAGCCACGGCCCCAGCCAGCCGGCGGCCGCCGCTGCGTGGCTCCACGAGCCGGAGGACCTCGAGGGTAATGTCATACGCGTTGGTGCAGCTCAGTTGGCCCGAAGTCGGGCGGATCCTGGCCCGCGAGCCACGGCTCATCCTCCCCGTGGGCGCACTGGACCAGCATGGCCCCCACCTCCCCCTGGGTGCCAACGTCCTGGTCGCGACCCGTGTGGCGGAAGAGGTCTCGGAGCGGCTGGGCGTGCTCAGAGCGCCGCCCTTCTACTACGGCGTGGCCGTCGGAGGAGGTCCCTTCGCCGGCGTGGCGGGGTTGAGACGGAAGACATTCCACCGCGCGATCAACGAGCTCCTCGCCCGATGGGAGGATCATGGCGTCACCGAGTTCATCATCGTCACGGCGCACCGATACGACCCTCATCTCGAGGCTCTGCTCATGGCCCTCACGCAAACCGCCCTCACCACCGTATACGACCTCTTCCAGATCGACGTGAGCGACCTCGTCGAGGGGGACCCCGAGACCGAGCACGCGGGAGAGTTGGAGACCTCGCTGATGCTGCACCTGGCACCGGACCGGGTCCATCTCGAGGAGGCCACGGACTTTGTTCCGGAGGCCCGAGCGCTTCGAAGATACACCCGGGGACGGGTGCCCACACCCCCGCCCGTATCCGGGGGAATCGTCGGTGCTCCCAGCCGCGCCACACGGGAGAAGGGCCGCGCGGTGTTCGACCGTTACGTCGAGACGCTGTCCGCCGCCCTTCGCTCGAACGCCGGGACGTCCGCGGGGTAGAAACCAGCGGATCCACGATGCGTCGGCGACGCGCGCCGGCCCGGCACGATCATTGGAGGTGATGAGCTCCATGTCGCTCTCACACCCCGTCGGCGCGGCCCTGCTCGGCGTGCTTCTTCTGGCCGGATCGGCCGCCCCCCAGAGTGTGATGGTGGACGAGGGAACCTTCGCCATCACCATCAACGGCAAGAACGCCGGAACGGAGACCTTCTCGATCCAGCAGGCAGGCGCCGGCGAACAGGGGACCGTGATCGCGCACAGCGTGGTGAAGCTGAGCCTCCCCGACGGCCCCCTGGAAGTGCAACCGCTTCTCGAGGCCACGGGCCTGGACGGCACCGTCAACAAGTATCAGGTGAAGGTCTCCGGGGCGTCGTCGCTCGAGCTGAAGCTCACGCTGTCGGGCAACCGCTACGTCTCCGTGATCCGGTCCCCGGCCGGCGAGGAGGAGCACGAGTTCCTCGCGCGTCCCAAGACCCGGATCCTGGAGGAGGACGTGGCCCATCAGTACTACTTCCTCCGCAACGTCGGCCAGGGTGACCACACGTGGGTCATCGTGCCGCGTCAGCGCCGCCAGCTCGACCTGGTGGCGTCGGCGCCCACCGAAGACACGCTGCACATCGCCCGTACGACGGTTCGGGCCCGAAAGGTTACCTTTTCCGCAGGAAACGATCACCGTACGGTCTGGTTCGACCGACAGGGTCGCGTCCTGCGCGTGGAGGTACCGGCCCGTGGCTACGTCGCCGAGCGTCAGGATCTCGTCGGGTAGAGAGCTTCGCCTCCCCCTCCCGGGTGAAGGCTCGCGCGCCTTGGTGCGTACTGTTCGACGATGGAGACAACGGGCTGTGTGGCCGCTCGCGCCGAAACAAGGCGGGCCGCCGCTCCGTATGGTCGGGTGCCCCCCCAATCCGACCCCCCCACAGCACATCAAGGGAGCTCGTGAGGATGAGGATCCGAGTGTTCATACTGGTCCTTGGGGCGGTGCTCGCCGCCACCGGGGCCCGTGCGCAGGAGGCGGTTCCGGCAAAGTTGTCGCTTCAGGACGCCATCTCCATCGCGCGCAGCGATAATCCGACCTACCTGCAGAGCGCCAACGACAGCGAGCTCTCCGACTGGGACGTCCGCGAGGCGTGGGGTCAGCTCCTGCCGAGCGCCACGGCCAACACGAGCGCGACCTGGCAGGGCTCAGGGAACCAGCAGTTCGGCGCGATCACCCTCGGAGACCTCGGCTTCGGAGGCCTCCCGTCCTACTACATGTCGAGCTACAACCTGTCGTTGGCCCTCAACCTGAGCTGGTCAAAGCTTCTCGGCCCCGCCCAGGCGAAGGCCAATCGCGGCGCGACCATCGCGAACACCAGGCAGGCGGAAGCGACGCTGATCTCCCAGGTCACGACCGCCTACCTGGAGGTTCTGCGCCAACAGGAGGCGGTCACGCTGGCCAGCCAGCAACTCGACAACGCCCGGATCAACCTGAAGCTCGCCCAGGGACGGCGGGAGGTCGGGTCCGCCACGGCGATCGATGTCGGACAGGCGCAGGTCCAGGTGGGGCGCGCCAACGTCACGCTACTCCAGGCACAGAACGCGCTCAAGACCGCGCACTTGCGCCTGTTCCAGCAGATGGGCGTGTCCGGAGGGCCCGACGTGACGCTCACGACGACGTTCGAGCTGACCGAGCCGCCGTGGACCCTGGAGGACCTCTACGCCCGTGCGCTCAAGCAGAATCCCACGCTCCAGGCACGGGTCTCGTCCAAGAAGGCGGCTGAGTTGGGCGTGAGCTCCGCGCGTTCGGCGTACTACCCGTCGCTCTCGATCAGCACAGGATTCTCCGGCTTCACGCGCGAGGCGAGCACCACACACTTCATGGTCGCGCAGGCGCAGGCGCAGGTGGCTCAGCAAGTCGCGCAGTGCGTGGCCACGAACGACCTGTATTCCCGACTGGCCGAGCCGCTCCCCTCCATGGACTGCTCCCGCTACGCGTTCACGGATGCGCAGCGACAGGCCATCATCAACCAGAACAATCAGTTTCCGTTCGACTTCCAGAAGTCGCCGTTCAGCGTCAGCGTGGGGCTGAGCATTCCGATCTTCCAGGGACTCAGCCGGCAGAGGAACCTCGAGGCCGCGAAGCTCCAGAAGGATGACATGGTCCAGCAGGTGCGGCAGCAGGAGATCGCTCTGCGGGCCGACCTTTCGGTCGGGCTGTCCAACGTGCAAACGGCCTACCAGAGCGCGATTCTGGAAGAAAGCAACCAGAGCCTGGCTCAGCAGCAGCTCCGCCTCGCCCGCGAGCGCTACCAGGTGGGAACGATCACCTTCGTCGATCTCGTGAACGCCGAGACCGTCGAAGCGCAGGCGAACAGCGACCGGATCTCGGCCGTCTACGCCTATCAAGACGCGGTAACCAATCTGGAGACGCTGGTGGGCGGCTCCCTCCGTAACTGACGACCAGGCAAGGGCAACGGCACCCAAGATGCAGACCCGGACGAAAGTTCTCATCGGAATTCTCGCGGTGGTGGTGCTCGGCACGGCTGCCGCGCTGAGCGTAGCCCACGCGCGCAACAACGGCATCGGCGTGCGGATGGCCGAGGTCGATCGGCGCGACCTGGTTCAGGTCGTCACGGCCAGCGGCAACATCCGCGCGCACCGCAAAGTCGACATCAGCTCCGACATCTCGGCCAAGGTAGACACCGTCCTGGTGAAGGAGGGAGACGACGTGCGCGCGGGCCAGGTGCTGCTCCGTCTCGATCCGGCCCAGTCCGAAGCCGCGCGATCTCGGGCCCAGGCGGCTCTGTCGCAGAGCCGGGCGCAGGAGTCCCAGCAGCAGGCGAACCTCGCCAGGGCGCAGCGGGACCTCGATCGGTTCCTGTCCCTGAACGCCCGCGATTCACTCCTGGTGAGCCCGCAGCAGATCGACGACGCCCGCACGACGCTGGACGTGGCGAAAGCCAACCTGAAGGCGGCGCAGTTCGGGGTGTCGCAGGCGCAGGCGTCCCTGGACGAAGCCCAGGACATGCTCTCCAAGACGGTGATCACGGCCCCGATCGCCGGCAAGGTGACCCGGCTCAACGTGGACCAGGGTGAGACCGTGGTCATCGGCACGATGAACAATCCCGGGAGCCTGATCCTCACGGTCTCGGACCTCTCCGTGATCGAGGCCGTCGTCCAGGTCGACGAGACCGATGTGCCGGAGGTGGTCCTGGGCGACAGCGCGGTGGTCCACATCGACGCGTTCCCCGACCGGACGTTCACCGGCAAGGTCACCGAGATCGGCAACTCGGCCATCCAACCGCCCTCGCAGCAGACGACCGGCCAACAGGCCGCGATCGACTTCGAGGTCGTCATCACGCTGGACTCGACGAACGCCGACCTGCGGCCCGACCTGTCCGCGACGGCCGATATCGTAACCGCGCGCCGCAGCCACGTCCTGGCGGTGCCGATCATCGCGCTCACCGTCAAGGAGAAGGCGGATTCCGCTGCCGCGAGCGCGGACAGCTCCAGCGTCGGCCAGGACGCCCGGGCGAACGACACCGAGGGCGTGTACGTGGTCCACGACGGCAAGGTCAAGTTCTCGCCCGTGAAGGTCGGGATCACCGGACGGGAGTACTTCGAGATCCTCTCCGGGGTGGAGCAGGGGGACACCGTGGTCTCCGGACCGTACCAGAAGATCCGCGAGCTCAAGGACGGAGACGCCGTGAAGCCCCTCCCGGAGAGTACTGCGGCCCCAGCGGCATCCACCAAGTAGGCGGACCCCCGACCAATGCAGCTATGGGAAGGCGTCGTCCTTGCGATGACGCAGATCCGCAGTCAGAAGATGAAGTCATTCTTCAGCCTCCTCGGCGTCATTCTCGGGGTCATGTTCCTGATCGTCGTCGTGACGATCGTGGAAGGCCTCGACCGATATGTGCGCGAGGACTTCACGGCCGAGATCTTCGGCGTTAACACCGTCACCCTCAGACGGTGGCCAAGCGTCAGCGTCAACGTGGACCAGGAGCAGTGGCGTGCCCGTCTCAGGCGTCCCAACCTGCGCTACGCGGACGCCGACGCGATCCGGGCCCAGCTCACCGTCCCCGCGCGCGTCGCGGTGGAGAGCACGACCTCGGCACAAGGCGTGGGCGACAACGGCCGCTCGGTCACCGGACTCATGGTGGAGGGAGCGTCTCCCGAGATCTTCCAGATCCACGATCTGAAGGTCGCCCGCGGCCGGATCTTCACCCCCCAGGAGGCGCGGGACGGCACGCCCGTGATCGTGATCGGGTCACAGACCGCCGAGGTCGTCTTCCAGAACCTCGACCCGATCGGGAGGACGCTCCGCATCCGGGGCTTCCCGTACCGGGTGATCGGCGTGCTCGAGAAGCGGGGCTCCCTGTTCGGACAGTCCCTGGACAACCTCGCGATCGCCCCGGCGCGGTCCCCCATTCAGGCGATCACGAACCCGCACGGAGTCATCGACCAGGTCGTGATCCAGACGCTGAATCCCGACCGCCTCACGGAGGCCGAAGGGGAGATCGAGGGCATCATGCGGGCGCGCCACCGTCTGCGCCCCACTCAGCCCGAGGACTTCTCGCTCGAGACCGCCGAGCAGGCCATCGCCTTCTGGAACAAGATCTCGCGCATCCTGTTCATCGCGCTGCCGGGGCTGGTGGCGATCTCACTGGTGGTGGGCGGCATCGTGATCATGAACATCATGCTCGTCTCGGTCATGGAGCGGACGCGCGAGATCGGCGTCCGCAAGGCGATCGGCGCGCGCCGCCGGGACATCCTGACCCAGGTGCTCATCGAGGCGGCGACGCTCTCCACCGTGGGCGCCGCCTTCGGCGTCCTGGCCGGCCTCGGCATCGCCGCGCTCGTGGCCGCCGTGTCACCCATCCCCGCGGCCGTGAGCGTGGGCTGGAGCGCGCTCGGTGTGGCGCTGGGGCTCACCGTGGGCGTCCTCGCCGGCGTGTACCCCGCGGCCCGCGCCTCCAAGCTCGACCCCGTGGACGCTCTGCGCTATGAGTGACCCGAGACCGCACGACGGCCCGGGCCTGTTGGCCCTCGGCGAGGGCCTCCGGATCGCAGCGGACGCGATCCGAGCCAACTGGGTGCGCTCGTCGCTCACGATCCTGGGTGTGTCGGTGGGCGTCGCCGTCGTCGTGGCGATGGCCGCTCTCATCACCGGAATCCGCTCCAGCGTGATGGAGGCCGTACAGTCGTCCGGTCCGAACAACTTCATCGTCGCCCGCTTCGATTTCACCGCCGTGCGCACGGAGAGCGAGGGCAACGACCGTCCTCCCTGGTGGGACAAGCCGCAGCTCACGCCGGAGGAGGCCGAGCGCATCGACCAGCTTCCGGGCATCCGGCAGGCACTCTACGACTTCAGCTTCCAGGCGAACTTCGACTATCAGGGTCATCGGGTGAAGGGCGTCCAGGCGAGCGCGGAGTCGTCGGGGTGGCCGGCGTACACGCAGGGAGACTTCATCGCGGGACGCGACTTCACGCCGGGAGAGGTCCGCGAGGATCGACCCATCGTCGTCATCTCCGACGCGCTGGCCGAGGAGCTCTTCGGCCAGCGTGACCCCCTCGACCGACGCATCCAGGTCATCAACGCGAGGGACGGGACGACCGCCTCGTTCACGGTCGTGGGCGTCTTCGCCCCGATCCCGAACATCTTCTCGAGCGCGGTGAAGTACTTCGCCGTCTTCCCCTACACCGCAGCGAAGCGGAGATTGCGCGCGGCCGACTGGCAGGCGCAGATCTACGTCGTGCCGCGCGACTCGGTGACGATCGACGAGGCACAGGACGAGGTCATCACTGCACTCCGCGTCATGCGGGGCCTCGGTCCCCGGCAGGAGAACAACTTCGCCGTGCTCGCGTCGGCGCAGATCCTGGAGCTGTTCGACCGGCTCACCGGCGTCTTCTTCCTGGTGATGCTGGCACTCTCCTCCGCGGGTCTGCTCGTGGGCGGCGTGGGCGTCATCGGCATCATGCTGATCTCCGTGACGGAACGAACCCGCGAGATCGGTGTCCGCAAAGCGGTCGGAGCCACGCGCCGCGAGATCTTGTGGCAGTTCCTGGTCGAGGCGTCGGTGCTGACCGCCCTGGGAGCCGCTATCGGGATGCTGGCAGGCTGGGGGCTGGCTGCGGTGGTGGCCGCCTTCACGCCCTTGCCCGCGCGCATCCCGCTCTGGTCGGTGTTCGCCGCGCTCGGTATGGCGGCCCTCACCGGCATGCTTTTCGGCCTGCTTCCGGCCTACCGGGCGAGCCGGCTGGATCCGGTGGTCGCGCTCAGGTACGAATGAGACAGCAGGTAGCCGAAGAACGGAGAGTGCCAGTGAGGTGGACGTGAGCGACGACGCGGGCCTGGACATCCTGGCCGTCATGGCCCACCCGGACGATGCCGAGCTCCTGTGCGGAGGGACGCTCATCAAGGCGTCGGACGCCGGACGGCGTGTCGGCGTGCTCGACTTGAGCGCGGGAGAGGGCGGCACGCGTGGATCCGCGGACCTCCGGGCGGAAGAAGCGGCGAGCGCCGCGAAGATCATGGGCCTCGCCGTGCGACGGTGCGCCGGGCTCCCCGACTCCCGTCTCGAGAACGACGAGGCATCACGCCGCACCGTCGTCGAGCACCTGCGCTCGCTCCGCCCCGCGGTGGTCGTGACCCACTGGAAGGTGGGACGTCACCGCGATCACCGGATCGCGTGCGAGCTCGTGCGCGATGCGTGCTTCCTCTCCGGCCTGAAGCGGCTGGACGCCGACGGGACACCGTTCCGTCCCCGGAAGCTCGTGTACGCCAGTGCCTTCCGCGAGAACGCGGGTCGGGCGGACGTGGTGGTGGACATCACCGGCGAGATGGAGCGGAAGATCGAGGCGGTCTCGGCGTATGCGTCGCAGTTCCCCGGCGTCAACCAGGCGGGTGAAGTCTTCCCGGGTGGCGACCGGCCGCTCCTCGAGCAGATCCGCGCCCAGTGCGCCCACTACGGTTCCCTGATCCGCGTCGCCTACGGCGAGCCCTTCCATGTGGACGAGGCGATCGCGGTCGACAACCTCACCGATCTCGGGGTGTCCAGCTTCTAGACGCTCGCGCTCACGTCCGGCACGAGACCTCCAGCACGACCCTGCGCCAGGACGGCACGTCCGCCCCGCCGACTCGGAGCGCGCGCGCCTCGGCGATCCCTCCGTCGTGGATCCATGGCCAGAGCCATCGGCAGATCTCGGGCGGCAGGTGGCCAATGGGCTCGCCGGAGGCGAGGTGGACCCACACTTCCGGATCGTCCTGACCGGGAGGGTCAGCGACGAGCCGAAGCGCGTCGCCTTCGCCCACGCTCTCCAGATGGCGCTCACGGCCCGCGAAGACGGTGCCGTGCACGGTCGAGCGGAACTGGAACGGTCGATCATCCGGAAAGGGCGGCATCGGGATCATGGCGCCTCCGAGCGCGGGAACGGGCGGAACGAGGACCGGCCCGGTGGGGTCGAGTCGGCACGCGAGTTAACTTAGGGGCCGTCCCGCGCACAGGAAATCAACGAGGCCATGCACCCGATCTATTTCGACCACGCCGCCACGACACCGATGCGAGCGGAAGTGCGCGCCGCGATGGCGCCCTTCCTCGAAGAGCGGTTCGGCAACCCGTCGAGTGCGCACCGCTGGGGTCGCGACGCGTCCGCCGCCCTGGAGGACGCGCGCGCCGGCGTTGCCCGGGCGTTGGGCGCGCGTGCCTCGGAGATCCACTTCGTGCGCGGCGGAACCGAGTCCGACAACCTCGCCGTCCAGGGCCGGACGGCCCAGCTCCGCCGGGCCGGCCAGGTGCCCCGGGTCGTCGTGAGCGCCATTGAGCACAAGGCGGTCCTCGAGTCGGCAGCGCGGGCGGCGGCATACGGCGACGGGCACCTGGTGATCCTCGGCATCTCCGACCACGGAGCGCTCGACCTCGAGGCCCTGGACGATGCCCTGATGGACGGGGTGGCCGTGGTGTCGGTCATGTGGGTCAACAACGAGACGGGCCTCGTGCTGCCCGTGCCGGAGATTGCGGAGCGCACCCGCGCGGCCGGGGCAAGTCTGCATACCGACGCAGTCCAGGCCGTCGGCAAGGTGGACGTGCGTGTGGACCGAACCCCGGTGGACCTGCTCACGCTCACGGGACACAAGATCTACGGACCCAAGGGAACGGGGGTGCTGTTCGTGCGCTCGGGCGTCCAGCTCGAGCCTCTCTTGCGCGGCGGCGGCCAGGAGCGCGGTCTCCGTCCAGGCACCGAGGACGTTGCGGGCGCCGTGGGCGTCGCGACGGCCCTTCGCCTTGCGGTCGAGGAGCGCGAGGCCGAGGCCGTCCGCCTGAACGGCCTCCGTGCGCGCCTCGAGGATGGCCTCCAAGCCCGCGTTCCGGGGTTGCGTATCAACGCGGGCCACGCCCCGCGTGCCCCGCACGTGACGAGCCTCGGAATCGAGGGCGTCGACGGCCAGGCGCTACTTGCCGCGCTGGACCTCGAGGGCATCGCCGCCTCGGGCGGCTCCGCGTGCGACAGCGGGAGCGTAGCCGCCAGCCACGTGATCCAGGCGCTCTACGGACCCGACGACACGCTCGCGACCGTGCGCTTCTCGCTCGGTCGCTCCACGACCGCCCAGGAGGTCGACCGCGCGGCCGAGGTGACCGGGGCGGTCGTGGAGCGCCTCCGGCATGCGGGGGCCAGGACATGAGCCGGATCCTGGTCGCGATGTCCGGCGGGGTGGACTCCTCGGTAGCCGCTGCCCTCCTGGTGGAGGAGGGCCACGAGGTGATCGGCGTCACCATGAAGACGTTCTGCTACTCGGAGGAGCCCGGGCACGCGAATACGTGCTGTGGTCTCGACGGCATCGCCGACGCCCGGCGGGTCGCCGTGACGCTCGGCATCCCCCACTACCTCTTCGACGTCGAGGAGGACTTCACCCGCGACGTGATCGACGACTTCGTCACGGAGTACGCCCAGGGGCGCACACCGAATCCGTGCGTGCGTTGCAACGCCAACACCAAGTTCCGGGACCTCATGGAGCGCGGACGCCTCCTGGGTTGCGACGGCATCGCCTCCGGCCACTACGCGCGTATGGCGCACACGCCCGAGCGCTCCGAGTTGCTACGCGGGATCGACCGCGACAAGGATCAGGCCTACTTCCTCTGGGGTCTGCCGCGCGCCATGCTCCCGCTCCTTCGCTTCCCTCTCGGCTCCCTGACCAAGCCGGAGGTGCGGGAGCGCGCCCGGGCCCTCTCGCTGGCCACGGCCGACAAGCCTGAGTCACAGGAGATCTGCTTCGTCCCGACGGGCGACTACAGAGATCTTCTCAGGAAGAAGCTCGGCCCCGTCCACCCGGCGCTCGAACCGGGCAGGATCGTCGATCGTGAGGGCAACGTCCTCGGAGAGCACCCCGGGTACGCGGGATTCACGATCGGCCAGCGCAAGGGACTCGGGGGCGGGTTCGGCGAGCAGCTCTTCGTCCTCGAGATCCGTCCAGGAACCCGCGAAGTGGTGGTGGGCACCCGCGACCAGCTCTACAGCGACGAAGTGCAGGTCGGCGAGGTCAACTGGCTCTCCGACGTGCCCGCGCCCGGGTTGGACGTACGCGTGCAGCTCCGGTACCGGGCACCCGACGTGCCGGCCCGCATCGTGCGCGCGGACGATCGGCTGGTCCTCTCGCTCCATGAGCCGCAGCCCTCGGTGACACCCGGGCAGTCGGCCGTTGTGTTCGACGGCACGCGTGTGCTCGGAGGCGGCCGGATCGAGGAAGCGAAGACGGGGACCGGCCACGCCGGCCGGAAGGCGGAGGCGGCCGGCGGCAGGATCTGAGGGAGCGCCGAGCCAGGCTCCTAGTGCTTCAAGCCCGTCGAGGACGCGAACTCCTCCATCATCTTGCGCTCGTCCTCCGAGAGCTCGTCGGGGACTTCCACCTTCACCTCGACGTACTGGTCGCCCGCCCGCTCATCCCTGGTGATTCCCTGCCCGCGCAGACGGAACTTCGTGCCGGATTGCGTGCCCGCCGGAATCGTCAGCACCACCCTCTTCCCCGACACCGTGCGAACCCGGATCTTCGAGCCGAGCGTGGCCTGCACGATGTTGATCGGCACGGTGACGTGGACGTCCAGGCCCTCGCGCCTGAAGAACCGGTGAGGTTCGACCTTGAACGTGATGATGAGGTCGCCGGCAGGCCCGCCACCCCGGCCGCGCTCCCCCTGCCCCGACAGGCGGACCTTGGAGCCGGAGTCCACCCCGGCGGGCACGGTGATCTGGATCTTCCGCTTCTGACGGACGAGGCCGCGTCCCTCGCACGAGGGGCAAGGCGTCACCGGGAGCTTGCCTCGGCCGAAGCAGGCTGGACACGGCCGCTTGACCGCGAAGCCTCCCTGCCCGAATGAGACGTGCCCGCTGCCCCCACACTCCGTGCACCGCTTGAGCTCGGTACCGGGCTTGGCGCCCGTGCCGTGGCAGGTAGCGCATTCCTCGGTGATGGACACCTCCACCGCGATCCTCCCGCCCTTGACGGCCGAGAGGAACGGAATCTCCACCACGTACTCGACGTTCTGGCCGCGCTCCGGACCCTGACGCGCGGCGCCGCCCTGGGGCTGCTCCCCCTTCCTTCCCAGGTCGAACAGCGAGCTGAACAGGTCGGAGATGCCCCCGAAGCCCCCTTGGAGGTCCTCGAACGAGAATCCCGGCTGCGCCCCCGCACCGGGGCGCTGGCCTCCGGGCGCTCCGCCTCGGCCGAAGCCGAAGGCGCCCAGCCTGCGCATGTTGTCGTACTGTTTGCGCTTCTCGGCGTCCGATAGCACCGAGTATGCTTCCCCGACCTCCTTGAAGCGGTCGGGGGCCTTGGGATCGTCCGGATTCGCGTCCGGATGGTACTGCTTGGCGAGCTTGCGGTACGCCTTCTTGATCTCGTCCCGCGAGGCCTTCTCCGCGACGCCGAGGATCTGGTAGTAGTCCTTGTTCCCTCCGGCCATGGGTGTGTCAGTCCCGCTTGTGGACGCTCACCCGCGCGGGCCGCACCAGCTGGCCCTTGAAGGCGTAGCCCTTCTGGAAGACCTGAGACACGGCGTCGTCGTCCTCCTCGGTCTCGGCGGGGACTCGCATCATGGCCTCCATCTTCTCCGGGTCGAACGCTTCGCCCACGGGGTCGATGACCTCGACGCCCGCATCCTCGAGCACCCTGCCGAACTTTCGCTCCACGAGATCGATGCCTTCCATGATCGCATCGGCGGTGGTGTTGGACAGGTCGAGCTGGGCCACACGCTGGAGATCGTCGACGACGTCCAGGAGCCGTCCGACCAGATCCGCCTGCGCGCGGGTCCACGTCTCCCGGCGCTCCTGCTCCACGCGGCGCCGATAATTGTTGAACTCCGCGGCGAGCCGGAGGTGACGATCGGTGAGGGCGCTCAACTCCTCGCGCGTCGCCGCCAGATCCTCCTCCTCCACCGACGTCAACGCGTCGCCCTCCTCGGAGAGCTCCTCGTCGAGTACGCCTGGATCGGTCTCGGACGCCTCGGCTTCTGCGGCCCCGGGCTCGGCCCGCTCTTCGGCGGACGGGGCCTCGTCATTCGGCTGCTCCATCTCTTCGGTCCTGGCTTCGGATTCGGTCATGGCTTCGGACTGGGTTGACGAGATCAGCGGCGACCGGAGGGTCGGCGGTTGAAGATACCACGGTGAGCGCCCCGGGTTCAGCCCCTTCCCCGCTCAACGCTCGGACAGACGGCTCAACAGGAGGGAGAGCGCGGCCTGGGCCGCCCGCTCCCGCACGGCCTCCCGATCGCCCGGGAAGCGCTCCTTCCGCGCCACGGCCACGCCCCCGAGCGCCACGGCGTACCACACCGTGCCCACGGGCTTCTCGGCCGTTCCACCGTCCGGACCGGCGAGTCCGGTGACGCCGATGCCGGCGTCCGCCCCGAACCGCTCCGCCACACCCGTGGCCATGGCCAGGGCCACAGGCTCGGATACGGCTCCGTGGGCTTCGAGCGTAGCGTCGTCCACCCCCAGGTGACGCATCTTGGCCTCGTTCGCGTACGCGACGATCCCCCCTTGAAGGATGTCCGAGGCGCCCGGGCGGTCGGTGAGCCGCTTGGCGATGAGCCCGCCCGTACAGCTCTCGGCGACGGCCAACGTGAGGCGCCTGGCCCTCAAGGCCTCACTCACGGCCTCCACCAGGTCTCCCTCGGGGGCCTCGAAGCGCCACGGCCCCACGGCGGGCTCGAGTGCTTCTTCGAGGCGTCGGAACCAGAGGTCGGCTTCTTCCCGGCTCACGCCCCGGGCGGTCAGCCGCAGCTCGACGCCACGCAGGTCGGGCAGGAACGCCAGGCTCACCGGCCCGGTGTCCTCCGGGAGGTGATCGGCCACCAACTCGGCGAGGCGCGATTCGGCGATTCCGGTCGTGTGGATGTAGCGGAGCCTCACCGGAACGAGCCGGTCCCCGAAGCGCTCGCGGAGCAGCGGCTCCACCCCCTCCGCGAAGATGGCCCGCAGCTCCCGGGGAACGCCTGGGAGGAGCACGATCAGCGAGCCCTCGGCCTCCATGGCGAGACCCGGCGCGGTTCCGCGGGAATTGGGAAGCGTGCGCGCTCCCTCGGGTACCATCGCCTGGCTGACGTTCGTAGCGGGCAACTCGCCATGACCCCGGTCCCGGAAGCGCGCCCTCAAGGCCTCCAGGAGGGTCCCGTCTACGTGCAGGGGTCGTCCGAGCAGCGCCGCCACGGAGTCCCGGGTGAGATCGTCCGGCGTCGGTCCGAGCCCCCCGGACACGAGCACGACGTCCGCGTCGTTCACGCCCTCGGCCACCGCCCGGCGGATGTCCGCATCGACGTCGGCGACCGCAGAGCGGCGCACGACCGGAATCCCGCACCGTGCGAGCTCCTTGCCCAGCCACGCCGCATTGGTGTCCACGGTCTCGCCGAGCAGGATCTCGTCCCCTACCGTCACGATCGTCGAGCGGAGCCCCCCGGCGAGACGACTCGTCCGGGCCGCGCTCACGTCGCCCCCTTCCCCTCGCCGAAACCCAGCAGGCTCCGGTATCGCCACAGGTAGACTCCCATCGAATAGACGCTCAGCACCAGCGCGGCCGCCAGCGTAATGCCCACCCAGGCCCCGTGGAAATGACGCCAGAACGACCAGAGTGCGGAGCCCGTCCAGCCATGCGTCTCCGCCGTCATCCGCACGGGATACCAGAGGAGGAGTCCGCCCGAGAAGAGCGACTGGAAGAGCGCCTTGCGCTTGCCGGACTTGCCGGCCGCGATCACGACCCCCCGCCCCACCGCGTAGCTCCGGAATGCCGTGACCAGGATCTCGCGGCCGAAGACGACCACCATGACCCACATGGGCAGCTCACCCCACCACGGCACGAGTCCGGCGGGGTCGCCCCGATGCGAGATGAGGTAGAACGGGATGAACGTCGCCGCGAGCAAGAGCTTGTCCGCGATGGGATCGAGGAGTTTGCCGAGGTCGGTGACGGTGCCCTGCTTACGTGCGAGGTGCCCGTCCCACACGTCGGAGAGCCCCGCGATCACGAAGAGAACGAACGCACCGATGCGCTCCCCGGCGCCAGGTGCCATCGCCATGAAGAAGATGGCCGGGCATACCAGGATGCGCCCGACCGTGATCGCGTTCGGGAGGGTCAGCCGGCGCCTCCGCACGGCCAGCTCACCCCTCTCAGCTGAGGGCTTTCACGACCATCTTGCTCACGCAGGAAAGCGTCTCGAAGACGCCCTTCCCCTCGATGGCCACGGCCTCGAAGTCCTGAACGCCCATCGGGTTGATCTGGGCGCGGATCTCTTCGACAGGCAGAATGTTCGTCATGTCCCGTTTGTTGTACTGGATGGCGAATGGGATCTCCGAAGGATCGTACCCGTAGCTCTCCAGGTTCTCGTACAGGTTGTGCATGGCCTCGATGTTCGCCTCCGCCCGCGTGCTCTGCGAGTCGGCCACGAAGATGATTCCGTCGACGCCCTTGAGGATGAGGCGTCGGCTCGCGTTGTAGTAGACCTGCCCGGGTACCGTGTAGAGGTGGAAGCGGGTCTTGAAGCCCCGGATCTCTCCCAGGTCGATGGGCAGGAAGTCGAAGAAGAGCGTACGCTCCGTCTCCGTGGCCAGCGAGATCATCTTGCCCTTCGTCTCGGGGTTCACCCTGGAGTAGATGTACTCGAGGTTCGTCGTCTTGCCCCCGAGCCCCGTCCCGTAGTACACGATCTTACAGTTGATCTCGCGGGAGGCGTAGTTGATCATCGACATGGGTCGACACTACCTCCCGGAATCCAGGATGCGTGAAGGAACAGCCTACCGAATGGCCCATAAACTCGGGTAGGGAAAGGCAACGGGCAAGATGACCGCCTCACGCCACGCCCGTTCCCGGCTGTAGACCGCGCTGGGCGGCCTCCTCCTCCATCCGTGCTACGATGGCGCGGGCCCGCTTCCTGAGCAGGGTTCGCGGCTCCCACGCGATGAAGTCCCTCAGGAGGCGGATGGCATCCACCGACGCCGGCTCCCGGTTCATATGTGTGAGGGCCGCGAGGCGTCGCAGCGTCTGGGGGCTGAACAGGTCCCGCCGGTGGCGCGTGACCTGGTCGCGGATGACCAGGGCCGCGATGGCACCCGCGGCGGCCGCCGCCAGCACCGTGATTCCCGCCGTACGAAGCTTCTTGTTCATCCTCACATCTCCCGTCGTCCGGCCAGCGCCTCCGCGATGGTCGTCCCGTCCACGTATTCCAGATCGCTGCCCACCGGAATACCCCGTGCCAATCTGGTTACCCGCGGCCCCAGGGAGCGGATCCGCTGCTCGAGGTAGACCGCCGTCGCCTCTCCTTCCACGCTCGAGTTCGTTGCGACGATGACCTCGCGGACCCCACCCTCCGAGGCGGCGATCCGATCCAGAAGCTTGGGGACGTTGAGCTCGTCGGGTCCGATCCCGTCCAGGGGAGAGAGCCGCCCGCCCAGGACGTGGAAGAGCCCCCGGTACTGGCCCGTGCGCTCTATCGCTCCCACTTCGTACGCTTCCTCGACGACGCACAGAAGGGACGCGTCGCGGCGGGGATTGGAGCACACCTCGCACAGCTCCCCCTCGGAGAAGTTTCCGCACTGGGCACACGGCCGGATGCGGTCCGCCATCTGCACGAGCGTATGCGCGAGCCGTCGGACGTCGTCCTTGGAACCCTTCATCAGGTGGTGCGCCAGACGGAGAGCGGTCTTCGGGCCGATCCCAGGAAGCCGCGTGAGCTCTCCGGTGAGCTGGTCGATCACCGACACGCCGGATGTCCTTCCGATGGAGAGTTCAGAAGAGCCCGGGAATGCCCGGAAGGTTCATGGGCAGGCCGCCCGTGGCCTTTCGCATCTCCTCCTCGTAGAGCGTGCGAGCCTTCGATTGGGCCTCCGAGACCGCCGCGAGCACCAGGTCCTCCAGCATCTCCACGTCGGCAGGGTCGACGCAGGTCGGATCGATCTTGACCTCCTGGACCGAGCCCTTGCCGTCGACCGTGACCGTCACCATGCCGCCGCCCGAGGTCGCCTTGATCTTCTGTCCCTCCAGGGTTTCCTGGAGCTTGGACATCTTCGCCTGAAGCTGCTGCCCGAGCTGCATGAGTTGCTGAAGATTGTTCATTCGCCGCCGTTCCCGAGAGCGCGAAGGGCGCCGCACCGATGGGCCCCCGAAGGTCTGAGGTCCGGCCGACACCCCACGTCACGAATCCAAGAGTTCCAAGTCGAGTTCTTGTACCGCCCGCTCCAGGCGGGGTTCCTTGCGGTACAAGGCCTTCAG
>CAZFIS010000066.1:0-19537 GCA_964519125.1 uncultured Gemmatimonadaceae bacterium
GTACGGACCATCCGGACTCCGACGAAGGCCTAAACAACAGTGGAGCAGGATGATGCGTACCGTAGGAACCGTGAAGTGGTTCAACGATCAGAAGGGCTTCGGCTTCATCACGCCGGACGACGGTGGGAAGGATTGCTTCGTGCACCATTCCGCCATCCAGGCCGAGGGATTCCGGAGTCTGAGCGAGGGCGACAAGGTGGAGTTCACCATCGCCGAGGGCGCCAAGGGCCCGGCGGCGGAGAACGTCGTCAAGATCTGAGGACCTGGCTTCAAGGGGAATGAAGGGCCGTGCCGGAAATCCGGCACGGCCTTTCTTCTCCTTCGCATGACGGATCGTGGCTGGGGCCCTACCCTCCCGTTCGCGGGCTCCTTACTTTGGCATTCTACGTCTCATCCCCCCTTCCCCCTCACGTCCGTACTTCATGAGCGCGTTCTCCCGGTGGTTCCGGCTGCAACCCTCATCCGCCAGCGGAGAGAGTTCGAGCGGATGGAGGCGCCGGCTCTCCGAGTTGGAGAAGGCCGCAGAGGGTGCGGTGCCCGGGTACCAGGGCATGCCCCTCAACCGCGCCGGGGACCTCTGTCTCAAGGAAGGCGACCACGAGCGGGCGCTCGTCTACTACGGTCGGGCGATCGACACCTTCCTCGAGGACGGACAGCCCGAGGCCGCCCGCGGCGTGGCGAACAAGATCATCCGGATCCACCCCGAAGCGGTGCGCACCCTGTGCACGCTCACCTGGTTGGACCTCGCCGCAGGGCACATCGCGACGGCGCTCATCCACCTCGGGGAGTACAAGGAGTCGGCGCTGCGCGCCCACCGGGAGGCGCTGACCGCGGATCAGATCCTCGAGATGGCCCGACTGCCGGCGCAGCGCGAGTTCATCGACGCCGCGGCGGACGCGCTCGACCAGCTCGGATTCCCGGGCGATGCGGCCCGTGCCCGCAAGTGGGCGAAGGCCGGGGGCTCTCCCGAGGCGCTCTCCGATCCAGAAGAGTTGAGAGAGCGCTGCATCGCCGCCGCCGTGGGCTCGAACCGCTCGGAATGAGGGGAGGCCCTCGACGCGGTCCCCCTACGGCGTCGCCTCGTCTCTGAGGGCTGCCGCGTCGCCGAGACCTCGCGCCACTTCCGGCAGAATCCCTCGCTCCTGGTAGATCGGGCGAACGATCTCTCGCAGCCGGGGGAGCCGGTTTCGGAAGACGAGCGCCCCGAGGATGCAGATCACCCCACCCGCCATCACCGTGTGCGGAGCGCCTATGCGCGACGCGACGGCGCCGGCCAGGAGGCTCCCGAACGGAGCCATCCCCATGAACGACATCGCGTAGAACGCCATCACGCGGCCGCGCATGTCCTCACGTACGAGCGTCTGGATGACCGTGTTGCTCGAGGCCATCTGGAGCATGAAGCCGACGCCCGTCACGACCAGGAGCGTCAGCGAGAGCGGAAGCCAGTGCGAGAAGCCGAACAGGACGAGGCTCGCCCCGAACGTGGCGGAGGCAAGAGGGATGAGCCGTCCCAGCCCGAGGACCGTCGTGCGCGACGCCAGGTAGAGCGCCCCACAGAGCGCCCCCACGCCCGAGGCGCCCATCAGGAAGCCCAGCGTGTGCGCGCCGCCGTGCAGCGTCTGCGTGGCGATGACCGGAAGGAGCACCGTATAGGGCATTCCGACCAAGCTCACCAGAGCGAGCAGGAGGAGGATCGAGCGGATCGGCATGAACCCGTAGGCGTAGCGGAAGCCGTCGCGCAGGTCGTGGAGGACCTTCTTCCCGGTGCGTGCCCGGCGCCGCCTTGCCACGTGCATCGCCAGGAGCGAGGCGATCACGGCCACGTAGCTCACGCCGTCGGCCAGGAAGCACCAGCCCTCTCCGACCCACGCGATGAGGAGCCCGGCCACGGAGGGTCCGATCATCCGGGCCCCGTTGACGATGGACGAGTTGAGCGCGATGGCGTTGGACAGGTCCGCCGGATCCTCGACCATGTCGATCAGGAAGGACTGGCGGGACGGCGTGTCGAAGGAGTTGATCACCCCCTGAAACGCCTGCAGGAGGAGGATGTGCCAGACCTGGATCACGCCGGTCAACGCGAGGGTGGCCAACGCAAAGGACTGGAGCATCGCCAGCGTCTGGGTCGATACGAGGACCCGATAGCGGTCGAGTCGGTCGACCCACACCCCCGCGAAGGGTGAGAGGAGGAACGTGGGCACCTGACCCACGAAGCCCACGATGCCGAGCATCACCGCCGAGTGCGTGAGGCGCCACACCAGCCAACTCGTCGCGACCCGCGTGATCCACGTCCCCACCAAGGAGACGCTCTGACCCGTGAAGAAGAGGCGGTAGTTACGGTGGCGCAGAGCCCGCAGCATCGGCGAGCCGCGCTTCGGCGAATCGGGTTCGGGGCCTGGCATGCCTGCAGGTCGAGGGTCGAGGGTCGAGAGACGTCGCGCGAAACGGGGCACCCTCGTAGGTTCGCCCCCTCACGAGCATTCAATGTAGAACGAGGTGATTCCATGACCCACGGTACCGGCCCCCGCACCCCGCGCTTCGAGGGCAGAGTCGCGCTCGTGACCGGGGGAAACCGCGGCATCGGTCTGGCGGTCGGACAGGCTCTGGCCGCCGAAGGTGCGTCGGTGCTCCTGATGGCACGGAACCAGGAGGTCGGCGTCCAGCGAGCGGCGTCCGTCGAAGGCGCGTCCTTCGTGTCCGGGGACGTGCGCAACGCCGAGGACTGCGCCCGCGCCGTCGAGGAGGCTGTCCACCGGCACGGACGGCTCGACGTCCTGGTGAACTCGGCGGGCGTGATCTACCGAAACCGCACGCTCCAGGAGCACACCGAGGAAGAATGGGATCTCACCTTCGACACCAATGTGAAGGGAACCTTCCTCATGTGCCGCGCGGCCCTTCCCCACCTGCGCGCCGCGTGCGGTGCGATCGTGAACGTCGCGTCCTATGTCGGCCTGGTCGGATTCCCCGGATCCGGTGCATACGCCGCGTCAAAGGCGGCGATCATCAACCTGACACGCACGGTCGCGCTCGACCACGCGGCCGAAGGGCTGAGGGCGAACTGCGTGTGCCCCGGGAGCGTGGACACCGACATGATCCATGACGCGTGGGAGCAGACCGGCGACGCGGAGGCCGCGGCTCGAGCCTGGGCGAGCAAGCACCCGATGGGTAGGATCGCCACGGCCGAGGAGGTCGCCCGCGCGATCCTCTTCCTCGCCTCGGACGAGGCGAGCTTCATCACGGGTGTGGCGCTACCGGTGGATGGAGGGATTACAGCAGGTTAGACGCCTTTACGGTATGGAGCCAGCCGGGATCGAACCGGCGACCTCCTGCTTGCAAAGCAGGCGCTCTCCCAACTGAGCTATGGCCCCGAGGGTGCCAGGGAATCTGGTTGTCCAGGGGCGACAAAGGTAGCCTCGTGTGCTCGCGTCGGTCTACCGACGCAGGGCGCCTCCCGTGACTCGCGCGAGCCTCCGTGCCCGGCCGGACCCTCCTACTCCCCCGCGGCCAGCTCGATCCAGAGGGTACTTCCCTCCCCCGGCTTCGATTCGACGCCGACCTTGCCTCCCATGCGCTCCACCGCCTTTTGCACGATCGTGAGGCCCACCCCGGTCCCGGGAAAGTTCCCGGCGTCGAGGCGCTCGAAGGCGCGGAACGCGCGTTCCACCTGATCCTCGGGAATGCCCATCCCGTTGTCCTGCACCTCCAGCCGCACCTTGCGTCCATCCACTCGGGCCCGGATCCGAACCTCCGGCGTGCGGTCCGGAGGAACGAACTTCACGGCGTTGGAAAGCAGGTTCTCGACGCTCCTGCCGAGGAGCGTGCGGTCGGCCTGGACCACGGGAAGCGCTCCTTCCACGACCACGTTTGCACCGCGCTCCGCGATCTGCGCCTCGAGCGCGGCCAGGGTCTCCTCCACCACCTCCGAGAGGGACACGCGCTCCCGCTTGACCTGAATGCGTGTGACGCGACTGTAGCTCAAGAGGTCCTGTACAAAGCGGTCCATGCGGTGTCCGGCATCCACGATGCGCTGGAGGAACTCCTGGCCCTTCTCGTCCAGCGACTCGCGGTAGTCCGTCCACAGGATCGACGCAAAGCCGCCCATCGTCACGAGGTGGGTCCGGAGATCGTGCGACACGGAATAGCTGAACGCCTCCAACTCGCGGACCGCCTCCTGGAGCTCGCGCGTCCTGCGATCGGCCAACTGGTGGAGGGCGCGGCTCTCCGAGACGTCGCGGATCGAGCCCTGGTACTCCACCGCCTTGCGGTCCGAATCGAAGCGCGCCGTCGCCGTGATCAGGCAATCGCGGATGGAACCGTCCCGCATGCGCAGGTGCACCGGGAAATCCTCCACGTACCCCTCTCGCTGGATCTCCTCCTGGAAGCGAACGCGGTCGGCGGGGTCCTCATAGAGCGAGGTCACGTCCAGGTCGAGCAGATCGATCCGCCGATACCCGAAGAGACGCTCCAGCGCTTCGTTCGCCTCCGTGATGCGCCCGTCGGGGTGGCTCACGTAGATGGCGTCACGCGACCTCTCGAAGAGGATGCGATAGCGGTCCTCGGTGTCGCGCAGCGCGCGCTCGGCCGTGCGCCAATCCGTGAGATGGCGGTCCAGGCGAAGACCGAGATCCCTGAGCAGCCCGATCACGCACCCTACCACCAGAACGAGCGCCGAGCCCTCGGCGCCACTCTCCCGCACCACGATCTGCCACCCCGGCTCGCCGACGAGATGCAGGAGAATCGCGTTCAGCCCCACGCCGAGGATGCCGGCCAGGAGGCCGCCCCAGGCACCGAAGAGCCAACCAAGAACCACGACCGGGAAGATGGACAGCGCGGAAACCCCGACGCCGGCTTCGCGATAGAGCGGCACGAATGCCGCCGCGTACACGACGGTGACGAGCATGGCCAGGGCCCACCGCTTCCAGCCCGGCTCCACCGTCAGGCTCGCCCGGAACGGGCTTCGACGCTCTCCCCTCACGAGGGACGCTCCTCTACGCGCTCACCCATGGATTCGTTCCGGGCGACGATGTTGAGGACCCGCTCGAAGAGATCCACGTAGCGCCGGAAGTCGGTGGGCTTCTGGAAGTACCCCTTGGCGCCGAGGTTGAACGCGTGGTCTGCATCCAGCGGATTCTCCGACGCGGTGAGCACGATCACCGGAACACGACGGAAGTGCTCGACCTCGCGCATCCACTCCAGGAGGTCGAAGCCGGAGGGACCCGGCAGCCCGAGGTCCAGGATCACGAACCCGCTCGCGAGGGCACCCGTCGTGGAGGCCGAAGCCTCCAACCAGCGCAGGGCCTCGGGCGCGGTCCCCACCTCGGTGACGAGCACGTCGGGAGCCAGCCGTCGCAGGACCTCCTTGACCAGCACCCTGTGATCGGGCTCGTCCTCGACCAGCAGGACCCAACTCAACTCAGCCATCGTTCGACGATGCTGCGCACGGTCTTGCCCAACTCGTCGAGACTCGCGGGTTTCGTATAGAAGGCCGCCGCTCCGTGTTCGAGGGCCCGCGCCTCGTCGCCGGGACTCGCCGACGATGTGAGCACCACCACGGGTAGATCCCTGATCTTCGGCCTCCCGGCCATCCAGTCGAGCACGCCGAACCCATCGAGAGCCGGCATGAGCAGATCCAGGAGGACCAGGCTGGGGAATGGGTTCTCTTCCCGATCCTCGTATGGAGCGGCTCCATCGAGATAGGAGACCGCCTTGCAGCCGTCTCCCACGACGCGCACGCCCAACTCGGGCGCCGCACGCTGCACGGCGATGCGGATGAGCAGCGCATGATCCGGGTTGTCCTCCACAACGAGGACGGTCCCCACCCCGTCGGTCACGTGAACAAACTCCTCCGAGCAGCCGGCGTCATGAACCTGGGGGGGACTGTAAAGATGGGGAACATATGTCTCCCGCGCTACGGAAGTCGCTCTGAATCAGGCGTCCTCCGAGCCCCGGTTGCCTTCCAGAAACGCCTCGGTCCCCTCGGGAAGGAGCAGGCTGTCCGAGATCTCCGCGATCTCTTCGGCCTCCTCCCACGCCTGCTGCAAACGCCACAACTCTCCCTCGAGCGCGCGCCGCTCCTGCTCCTCGTGGAGCGCCATCTCGACCGCCAGGCGAGCGGGGGCAGGCAGGCTGGCTACCTGGCCTTCGCGGTTCCTGACGCCTCTCCGGCGAGCCAATCCGCGTGTGGGCGTAATGTGCGAGGCAGCCTCCCGGAGCACCGCCTCGGGCGTTCCTCGCGCGTCCAGGAGCCGCACCGCGTCCTGGACCTCGCTCGCCCTCGCGCCGTTTCGGTTGATCCGACTGACCACGACCCCGGCCACGCGCTGGGCTTCCTCACCCGTGAACCGGTGCTCCTCGCTGCGCCGGGGCACCATGAATTCCATCCCCTCGTCGCCGACGACGAGCCGGGTCCGGCTCAGGTCGCGCCGCTTCAGCTTGAGCACCTTGCCGTCCTCGGTGCGCACACGCGCCAGGACCCTACCATTCGTCCAGAGGTTCACGAAATTTCCGCTCTGGGCGAGGACGCTGCTACCGATCACCCCCGCCGCCACCCCGCTCGCGACGACGCCGCCCACCAGCACGACGCCCGCCACCCCGTAGATGAGGGCGCGCTTGCGACGCCGGCCGAACTGGTCGCCGTAGCGCCACGCAGCGAGTTCCGGGCGGAGGGGATCGCCGATGCGCACGAGCTCGAGCCCCTCCGGGACCCTGGCCAGGCCGATGTGCTCCGTGGAGACGCGAATGTGCGTGTCACGAAAGAGACGCTCGCATTCCTCCACCGCCTCCCAGCGCTCCTCGAGAGGCGAGAGGTTCCAGCGCTCGCACTTCCGGCACACCACCCAGAGGCGCCCACGCGCCGCATCGAAGGCCAGACGACGGCCGACGGGGAATGCCTCGATCACCTCGTTCGAGCCGAGGCTGGCGTTGCAGAACATGCAGGTGGAGTACATCCGAGCGACCTATCCGGTGATCCTGCGCATGAGCGCACGTCCCACGAATCGCACCTGATCCTTCAACGGCAGGCCGTGCAGCGTGGACCTCACGACTCCCTCGGTGAAGAACGTGCGCTGGCGGTAGTCGATGTCCACCTCGACCAGAACCGGCGATCCTTCACGGCTGAGGCGTTCGACTTCGAGGAGTGTGGTCTCGACGTCGTCATCGACGGCGATGGACAGGAACGGCACCCCCAGTCCGGCGGCAAAATGGCGCAGGTCGTAGTCGTGCACGCCGCTGCTCACCTTCCGGTTCGTCGCCGTGGCCTGGAACTGCGCGATCTGCGCCAGCTCACGGTCCCTCAAGACCAGGACCACCACGCCGATGCCCTCGGTCACGGCAGTCAGGAGCTCGAGACCGGTCATCAGGAAAGCCCCGTCGCCCGCGAGCGCCACCACCGGCGCGTCGGGTTGGGAGAGCTTCGCGCCCAGCGCCGCCGGCACCGCATAGCCCATGCACGAATAGTCGACCGGTGCGAGGAACCGCCTCGGCTCCTCGAGCCGCAAGCACTCCACGGCCAGGAACGTGCCGTTCCCGCTGTCGGTCGTGTAGATCGTCTCCGGGCCGAAAACGCGCTGCGTCGTGCGCAGCAGATGCGCGGGTGTCACGCGGTCGCCCCTCACGTGCTCGAGCCACTGGTTCCACACCCTGACGTGTCCCAAGCGGATACGCTCGCGCATCACGGCATCTTCACCGCGAGCCTCGTTCCCGAGCAGACCCAGGAGCGCCCTGAGGAACGCTCCCGCATCCGAGACCAGCGCCACGTCGGCCGGATAGTTCCGGCCCAGCGCGTCGGCGTCGATGTCCACGTGGATCAGAGGCCCGGGAGGATGCATCCCCCAACTGCCGGTACCCACCTCCCCGAAGCGGCATCCGATCGCCAGGGTGAGGTCGCACTCCGACGCCACCTCACGCACGAAAGGCGGAGCGGCCTCGCCGAAGCCCGGCCACAAGAACAGGGGATGCTCCTCCGGGAAGATCCCCTTGCCTTGGAACGTGCACGAGACCGGGGCCTCCAGAAGCTCGGCCAGCGCGCTCACCTCCTCGGCGGCGGACGCCGCCCCGGCGCCCACGTACAGCAGGGGCCGCCGCGCGCTTCGGATCAGCTTCTCCGCCCGGGCCAGGAGGGCCTCGTCCGGAGTCGGCACCTCCCCCGCCCTGGTCTCCCGCTCGTCGCCCGTGGGAAGCTCGGCCTCGTGCGTGAAGAGATACAGGTTGGCCGGGACCTCCACGAAAACCGGGCCGGGCGCGCCCTCACGGGCCACCGCGCAGGCGTGGCGGATCGTCGGGTACAACTCCGCTCCCGTCTCGGGGCACAGGGTGACCTTGACCACGGGCGCGACGATGGCCGCCTGGTCGACGTCGTGGAGCTGGAACGCCCGGCGTGTGTCCCGGCGGATGCCGCACCCGAGCACCAGCATCGGGACGTGGTCGAGAAAGGCCTCCGCGATGCCCGAGAGCGCGTGGGTGAGCCCCGCGCCCGGCACGACATTCACGCAGGCCATGCGCCCCGATGCGCGCCACACGCCGTCGGCCATGAACGACGCGCTCTGCTCGTCCGTGACGAGCACGGGCCGCACGCTCTTCGAGCTGGCGAGCGCGTCGTACAACTCGATGTTGTGCGTTCCGGGAATCCCAAAGGCGAAGCCGATGTCCTCGTCCTCGAGCGCCCGCACCACGAGCGCGCCACCGGCACGTTTCACGACGGCCCTCCCGTTGCGATCATCCCGCGAGATCGTCCATCACGCCCTCGGCCACCCGGTCCGCGAGGGCCATGACGGTCAGGTACGGGTTTATCTCGACAGAATCAGGAAAGAGAGCGGAGTCGGCCACGCGAAGCCAGGGGGCCCCGTGGACGCGGCCCCGCGCATCGGTCACCGAGTCCTCCGCACTCCGTCCCATCGCGCACCCCCCCATCAGATGGGCAGCCGAGATCGACAGCCTCCCGGGAACGAAGTGCCGAGCCGTGATGCGCTCGTCGAGTCGATCCCGCTCCGATGCGTACAGCAGGGGAGGATCGGCGCACGGAGCGTGCACGCGCACCGCCCCCGCCGCGAAGAAGATGCGCGAAGCGGCACGCGTGGCGTGTACCATGCTCTCCACCACGGCCGGCGTGAACGTGTAGTGCACCCTCGGCGTTCCCCAACGGTCGACCGTGATGCGATTGGCCGCGACAGCCTTGTCGCAGGCGAGCACCAGGATCATCTGGAGGCGCGGGAACGCCCTCATGAGCGCTTCGTGGTCGGGCCCGAACCCGGTCAGGTTCTTTGCCGTCACGAACGGAAAGTACATGCACGTCTCGAGGACCCAGCCTTCCTCGGCCGCCCGATCGACGTAGAAGCTTTTCGGATGGCCCACGTCGTTGGTGATCTCCCGCTCGTGCTCGCCGACGAGGATGAACGCCGGGTGGCATGTGAAGCCGCGGCCGAGGCGAGGGAGCTTCGAGCCGAAGCCGGAGTGGATCAGCAGGGCACTGGAGCCGATCGCGCCGCCCGCCACGACCACGGCATCCGCCCGGATCCGGTAGAGGCCCGGCTCCCACTCCGAGGGCCCCCCTTTCTCGCCCGGGCCCAGCGCGCGCACCCGGGCCGTCACGGTCCGGTTCCACACCCTGAGCGCCTCGGCGCGCGTGACGACCTCTACGCCCGCGAGCTCGGCGCGGGGAAGCTGGACCCTATCCGTGCCCTGCTTGGCCTGGTTGGGGCAGCCCAGGTTGCAGAGGCTGGAGCCGCGGCAGCCGCGGACGTTGACCGGGAACTGACGTGCCTCGAACCCGGCGTCTCGGCATCCTTCGACAAACAGGCGGTTGTTGTCGTTGAGCTCGCCTTCGCCGAGCAGGTGAACCCCGTTCTCCGCCATGTAGTGACGCGAGCGCACGGCGAGATCGGCATGCTCGAGCCCCGGGACGTTCCACCCTTCGATGACGCGCTCCGGCGCGATGAGCGACGTGCCCGTGTAGACGGCGGTCGAGCCTCCGTAGGCCCGCGCGAAGGCGAGCGTCATGGTACCGTCCGCCGTCAGGAATCCGCCCCCGTCGGCGTAGAGCGCCGACGCCATCTCCTGCTCCCGGCCCGTGAACTCCTCGTCGCGCAGGCGGGCACCTCGCTCAAGCACGAGCACCCTGCGGCCGGCCGCCACCAGGGGAGCCATCGCCTGGGCCACGGTGCCGCCTCCGGCACCCGATCCGATGACGACCACGTCGGCGTGCACCTCACGCATCGGCGCGACCTCGCGCTCCCCACCCCGCCGGCACGGCGCGGTAACCGAGCTCGTCCTGGACCGAGGGCTGAGCGTAGTAACCCATGAACGCGAGCGTACGCACGCCCCAGACGCCCCGTCGAAGGGCAAGCACCCGCGAACGCTCCAGGAAGCCGAGCAGGATCCGGCAACGCGCACCGTCCAGGCGGGCGAGCGGACGGGCGAAGAGGAGCAGAGACAGCGCGCTCAGCGCGCGCAGGAAGAGCACCACCTGCCGCTGGACCGAGCGGGGCCGCTCCGACACGGCTCGCTCCACGATGGCGTCGAAACGTTCCCACCCGGCGGCGTCGAGCCCGGCGGCGGAAGGGATCACCGCACACGCCACGGCGCGCAGGGCGCCGCGCACGTGCACAAGAGGAGCGGAAGCGGATGTGGAGGCCATGAGAGCCAGAAAGTGCCGGCGGGCGGGCGGGCGCGAAACCCCCCGGGGCCCTCGCCGTTTACCGGAGGAGACTCTCGCGTGAACTTATCGGAATGAAGACCGCTCTCTCAGCCTTGGGGCTCATTCTCCTCGCCGCCTGCTCCCACGCCCCGCCCGCCCTCCAGGTCGGAGACGTGGCGTACTCCGAGAGCCGCCTCGTGGGGCTCACGCCCGAGCGCCGCCAGGCGCTGGGCGAGCTCACTGCGTTCGGCCTCGCCGTCGCGAAGGGAGACCTCGACACGCTCGGGGCGCCATGGGTACAGGAGCGCGAAGACAGCGTGAAGCTGGACATCCTGGCCGCAGATCTGCTCCTGGAGCAGAACGGCGTCGGCGACGACGTCCTCCGGGCCCGCTACCTGACCAACCCGAGCTACGAGCTCACGGTCCGCCACATCCTCTTCCGTTGCGATAGCTGGGAGCCGGCCGCGAAGCAGGCCGCGGCCAAGGCGAAAGCGGAGCGAGCGCTCACGCTGGTGCGGGCAGGGGCGGATTTCGCGCAGACGGCCGCGCGCCTCTCCGAGGAGCCCGGCGCCTCGGCCAGCCAGGGCCTGCTTCCCCCGGGACGCGAGGGCTCCTGGGTGGACCCGTTCTGGGAAGCCGCGTCGGCGCTCAACGTGGGGGAGATCAGCGGAGTGGTGCACACGATCTACGGCTACCACATCCTCAAGCTCGAGGCCCGCAGAATGATCCCCTTCTCGGAGGAGCGGAGCCGCGTCGCACGCGACGTCGCGGCCCAGATCGGGCACCCGCGGGACGTCCTGGCGGCCTGGGTGGCGAGCCACGCCAACGGCGCGTCGCTCTCCAATGCGGCGGGGCGGGAGGTGGCGCTGGCCGAAGCGGAGCGGCGCAAGATCACGGTGCGGCCCGCGGAGGCGAAGAGCCTCCAGCTCGAGTGGAGCGACGACGCGACGGCCTGGGCATCCGTCCTGGGCTTCGTGAAGGGGGCGACCCCGGACCAGGTGGGAGACGCCGCACTCAGGGCGCTCGGCCTACCGACGCAGAACGCCACGCTGGCGCGTGACGCGATCGGCCAGTTGGGCACGATGCTTCAGGCGCGCTATCCGATCCAGACGGCGCAGCCCGCGGGATGACGCCGCCCGCCCCGAAACCCGGAGACGGCGTCAGGCGTAGGATCCGATGGACATCCCGCGACACGAAGCGAGGCTCATGACCAGTCCCAAGCGACGCAAGCTCAGGTTCCTGGCCGGGTTCGCCGTTTACTTCGGCGCGCTCTGGCTCCTGTGGAACACCCCGGTCGTCTATCCCCTGAAGATCTTCGTGGTGCTGCTGCACGAGCTCAGCCACGCCGCGATGGCCGTGGCCACCGGAGGCACGGTCCAGCGCATCGTGATCGACCGCTGGCAGGGCGGCGCCACCTACACCGCGGGGGGCAATGCCTTCCTCACGCTGTCGGCCGGGTATCTGGGGAGCCTGCTCTGGGGTTCGCTCATGGTGCTGGCGGCACAGGCCCGGCGCATCCGGCCGGACTGGGTGAACGGAGCCATCGGCGGGCTCGTCGTGCTGCTCACAGCCCTCTACGTGCGCAGCGGGTTCGGGATCGGGTTCGGCGTCCTCTTCGGCGTGGTGCTCATGGTGCTCTCGCAGAAGCTGTCCGCCGCGATGAACCGAAGCCTCCTGTTGACGCTGGGCCTGACGAGCAGCCTCTACGCGATCCTCGACATCAAGAGCGACATCCTGGACCGACCCGGCGCGAACTCGGACGCGCACATGCTCGCGCAGCTCACCGGGATTCCGACGGTGGTGTGGGGCGTGCTCTGGATCGGGATCGCGCTGGGCGTCAGCGCCCTGCTCTTCCGGCGAGCGTACCGAAGCGCCTGAACCGGGCAGCTTTCGGGAGCGGACCCCGGGAGTACCACATCCGGTGTCGTGTACCGGATCCGGTCACAACCGCTCGTGTACCCTTGCACTCCGGGCCCCGAAGGCTTTATCATGCGCCGACGCCCGATGTCTCACCCGAAAAAGGAGGTGATTCTTGTCTAGTCCGTGTACATTGTCCTGCCTGGCATGGGCAAGCGATCGCCGCCTCGGCTCCTGAAGTCGGACTGACCGGAGTTTTCGTTTCGCTGTCCGCGCCGCACGTGGCCATCGTGCCGGGCTGCGGCAATCAGAGGCGCCACCGGAGAACCAGCCGGTGGCGCCTCTTTCGTTTCAGGTCGCGCCGAAGCTCCTGCCCCTACCCGAAGTACGCCGGCTCGTTGCCCGGCTTCCACTTGATGTTGCAGCCCACGCTCGGCACCTGGTCCTCCAGGGGCCTTCGGCCCATGAGCACGGCGTCGCACGCCCCGCGCAGGTCCGAGCCCGTGGGCGCCATCCCATTGGAGGGCCGACTCGCGTCGAACTGGCCGCGGTAGGCGAGGCGCCCGTCGACGTCGAACAGGAAGAAGTCCGGGGTGCAGGCCGCGCCGTACGCCTTGGCCACCTCCTGGTTCTCGTCGAAGAGGTACGGGAACGGATAGCCCCACTCCTCCTTCTCGCGCGCCATCTCCTCGGGGCCATCCTGCGGATACGCCTCGATGTCGTTCGACGCGATCGCGACGATGGCGAGGCCGCGCTCCCCATACTCCCGTCCGAACTCGGCGAGGGCGGCCTTGAGGTGCTTCACGAATGGGCAGTGGTTGCAGATGAACATCACCAGGAGTCCCGGAGCCGTCGCGTAGTCGGACAGCGAGACGGTGTGCCCACCGGGTTCGGGCAGGGAGAAGTCCGGGGCGTGGCGCCCCAGTGGCATCATGGTGGACGGCGTGTCGACCAAGGGAGCCTCCACGGCTGTGGTTCGGTCTCGTTCGAGGCCCGGAGCGCGACGTGCCGCCAGGTCACCCCTCGGGCTCAACGGCGCCGGACAGGCTCGTAGACCCCGTAATCGTCCGATCGTGCCGGACCGAGGATGGCCCGCGGGGGTACGTCGCACCATGCGCGTCGTCTCCCTCGCCTGCTCGAACACGGAGATCGTGGCCGCCCTGGGCCGCGCGGATGTCCTGGTCGGCGTGGACGACCACTCGGACTTCCCGCCCGGTGTGGTGGGGTCGTTGCCGCGCGTCGGGCCCGATCTGGAGGTGGACGTCGACGCCGTCGCCGCGCTCGAGCCCGACCTCGTCCTCGCGACGCTCACCGTGCCGGGCCACGAACGGGTGGTCGAGCGCCTGGAGCGCGCGGGGCTCCCGTTCGTGGCGCCCGAGCCCGTCTCCGTGGAAGACGTCTACCGCGACGTGCACGACATCGGCGCGCTGCTCGGCGCCGCGCCCGAAGCGGCGCGTTTGGTCGAGGAGATGCGCGCCCATCTCACCGCCCCACCGCCCCCCGCCGACGCCCCCTCCATCCTCGTCCAGTGGTGGCCCAAGCCGGTCATCGCGCCCGGCCGGCGGAGCTGGACCACCGACGTGCTTCACGCGGCCGGTGCGCGGGGCCTTCTCGACCACGAGCAGGTGAAGAGCCGGCCTCTCGAGGACGAAGAGGTGGCCGCCGCCCGTCCGGACGCGATCGTGCTCTCCTGGTGCGGCGTCGACCCCGCCATGTACCGCCCGGAGGTCGTCTACCGGAACGCCGCATGGGAGGACCTGCCGGCGCTTCGCAACCGGCAGGTCCACTGCGTGCCCGAAGCGTACCTCGGGCGTCCCGGCCCCCGCCTCGTCGACGGCGTGCGGGCGCTTCGGGACATCGTGCGCGGGCTGCGGGCCTGACGTCCCTCCTCCCCCCTCACCCTTGACCGATCTCGCCCCGATTCGTATTCATACGAACGTATGAATCAATCGAAGCGCTCCACGAACCCCTCTCCGCACGCGCGTCACGACGACGGGACGCCCGCGGCCGGGCACCCCGGTGACACCTCCCGCGCGCTGATGGCGGCGGGACGCAAGCTCTTCGGCAAGCACGGCTTCGACGGCACCTCGGTGCGCGAGATCGCCCAGGAGGCCGGAGCGAACCTCGGCGCCATCACCTACCACTTCGGCTCCAAGCGCGCCCTCTACTCCGCCGTCCTCGAGGAGGGCCTGCGCCCCATGGCCGACCGCATCGTGGCGGTGGGCTCCGGCCCCGGCGCTCCGCTGGACCGCATCGTGATGGTGGTGGAGGCGTTCTTCGCCCAACTCGCCCGGGACCCCAACCTGCCGCATCTCATGCTCCAGGAGGTCTCCGCGGGCCGAATCCCTCCGGAGCCGGCCGTCTCGCATATCCGGCGCATCGCACACACGCTCGCGGGGCTCCATCGGGAGGGCCAAGCCGACGGCTCCCTGCGTCCGGGCAACTCGTTCCTCATGGCGGTGAGCGTCGCCGCGCAGCCGCTCTACCTGAGTCTGGTGGCTCCTCTCTTCCACGAGTTGAGCGGTATCGATCTCCGCGACCCGGCAGCGCTCGAACAAGCGGTCGCCCACACGACGTCCTTCGTCCGCGCGGGGCTCGCGTCCCGTGAGGAGGCAGCTTCATGACACACCGATCTTCGACGCGCCCCCGCGGGAGGGCCATCTTGCTGGGAGCGACCCTGCTCTTGGCCGTGCCCCCCCATGCCCGGGCTCAGACGCTCACCCTCGCCGAAGCCCTGGACTCGGCGCTCGCGCAGCACCCGTCCATGCTCGCCGCCCAGGCTCGCGTGGACGGGGCTCGGGCGACCGTGGCCGCCGCACGATCCCAGCTCGTGCCCACCTTGAGCGGCGCGGCGGGCCTCACCCGGTTCGAGAAGCCGATGGTCGTGGCACCGCTCCACGGGTTCGACCCACGCAACCCGCCGGCGTTCGACCAGACGCTCGTGCAGGGTCAGCTCGCCCTCCAGTACACGCTCTTCGACGGAGGCGGGCGCAGTGCCCGGATCCGGGGAGCGGGGGCCACCGAGCAGGAAGCCGTGGCCGGCCGCGACGCCACCCGCATGGATCTGCTGGAGCGTGTGACGGGCGCCTACCTCTCCGTGCTGACGGCCGGCGAAGTCCTGGACGCGGCCGAGGGGCACGTGGCCGCCCTCGAGGCCGAGCAGCACCGGGCGCAGCAGAACCTCGACCAGGGCACGGCAGCCCGCGTGGACGTGCTCCGGGCCAGTGCCTCGCTCATGGACGCCCGCGCCCAGGACGCCACCGCCCGGGCGTCGGACGAGCTCGCGCGCAGGAGCCTCGCACGGTTGATGGGCGTGGACCCCGCCGCCCTCGAACACCGCACGCTCGCGGACGTGAGCTTCACGCGCGCCCCGGCCGCGACCGATTCGGTCGAGAGTCCGCAGGTCGTGGAAGCGCGCCGCGCCGTGGAAGCGGCGGGCGCCCGCGTCGATCAGGAGCTGGCCGGCCGCATGCCGAGCCTCCAGGCCGGGGCCGGCCTGCATGAGTACGGAAGCGGCGTCGGCAACTACGTGACCGAATGGCAAGCGGGCCTCCAGGTGTCGTGGCCCGTGTTCACGGGAGGCGCCAGGAGCGCCGCGATCCGGCAGGCGCGCGCCGCCTTCCGGTCGGCCCAGCAGGGGCTCCGGCTCGCAGAGCTCCAGGACGAGAGCGCTGTGGACGAGGCCCACGCGGCCGTGGTCGAAGCGGACGCCCGCGCCCAGGCGCTCGACGCATCGGTGAAGCAATGGGAGGAGGTCGCGCGCATCGAGGCGCTCGGCCTCAAGGAAGGATCGGGCGTGCAAACCGACCTGCTCAACGCGCAGGCGGGACTCTTCCAGGCCCGGGCGGGCTACGCCCGGGCGCGATACGACGAGATGCTCGCCCGCGTGCGTTTGGCCCGGGCCCAGGGGTCCCTGGACCGGCGTTGGATCGACGAGGCTCTGGAGGTCCGGTGATGAGACAGAGGCTGAAGTTCGTGATTCCCGCCCTCATCCTGGTGGCGGCACTGGTCACGTGGCTCGTGCTCCGGAACGGGAGCGGCTCCGCCGGCGCCCTGTTCGCCTCGGGTACCGTGGAGGGCACGGAAGCCGACCTCGGCTTCCAGGTGCCCGGCCGGGTGGCCGAGGTCGGGCCCCACGAGGGTGACGCAGTCTCGGCGGGCGAGCAGGTCGCCGTGCTCGACACCGCCGAGCTGGGCGCGGCGCACGCGGCCGCCGAGGCGCAGCTCGCCGCCGCCCAGGCCCGTCTCGCCGAGCTGGAGCGCGGCTCTCGCCCGGAAGAGGTGGCCCAGGCCAGGGCCGGCGTCCGCTCGGCCACCCAACGAGCCGACGAGGCTCGCCGCGACGCCGAGCGGGCCGCACGGCTCTACCAGGGAGGTGCCATCAGCCAGCAGGCCCGCGACCGGGCCACGACGGCGAAGGACGTCTCCGAGGCGGCGCTCGACCAGGCACAGCAGGCTCTCGCTCTCGTGCGGGCGGGCCCGCGCACGGAGGTCATCCGCGCGCAGCGAGCCATGGTGGAGCAGGCACGCGCCAACCTGGAGCGGGCTCGGGCGGCCCTCGACAACGCGGTGATCCACGCACCGTTCGCCGGAGTGGTCACGGTCCGCCACCGGGAGCCGGGCGAGACGGTGAGCCCCGGTGCTCCGGTGCTGACCGTGCTCGATCCGAACGACCGGTGGGTGCGCATCTACGTGCGGGAGGACGAGGTCGGGCGCGTCCACCTCGGCGAGAAGGCCACGATCACGTCCGACACCTATCCCGACCGTAAGTACCAGGGAACGGTGATCTTCATCGGAAGCCAGGCGGAGTTCACGCCGCGCAACGTCCAGACGCAGAAGGAGCGCATCAAGCTCGTCTACCCCGTCAAGGTGCGCATCACCGGTGACCCGGGCTTCGATCTGAAGCCGGGCATACCGGCCGATGTGACGCTCGAGAGCCCGCGCTCGTGACGGAGCACGCTGCGCCCGCGACCGAGGTGGCGGTCTCGCTCCAGGGCGTGACGCGCAGGTTCGGCGCCCTCACGGCGGTGGACGGACTCACCCTGGACGTCGCCCGCGGCGAGTTGTTCGGGATCGTCGGGCCGGACGGCGCCGGTAAGACCACGACGCTGAGGATGCTGGCGGGTGTGCTCCGTCCCACGGAGGGTGAGGTGTGGGTGGACGGCGTGGACGTGGCCCGTGATCCCGAGGCGGCCAAGCCCCACCTGGCCTACATGGCCCAGCGCTTCGGGCTGTACGAGGACCTCACCGTGCAGGAGAACCTCGCCTTCTACGCCGACCTCTACCGCGTCCCCCGCGCCGAACGGCCGGCTCGCCTCGAGCGTCTCTACCGGTTTTCGCGCCTGGACGAGTTCAAGGAACGGAGGGCCGGTGCCCTCTCGGGCGGGATGAAGCAGAAGCTCTCCCTCTCGTGCGCGCTCGTGCACCGCCCGCGCGTGCTGCTGCTCGACGAGCCCACGTTCGGCGTGGACCCGATCTCCCGGCGCGAGCTCTGGCTCATCCTCCACGAGATGGTCGCCGAGGGGATCACCATGGTGGTCTCGACCTCCTACCTCGACGAGGCCGAGCGTTGCGATCGTGTCGTGCTCCTCGACCAGGGGCGCGCCCTCGCGCTCGACCGGCCCCAGGTGCTCCAGGCGTCGCTCGAGGGGACCATGCATTCGTTGCACACCGACCGGCCGCGCGACGCGCGCGACCGCCTCCGCACGGTCCCGGGCGTCGTGAGCGCGTCGCTCTTCGGAGAGGCCGTCCACGTGCTGCTCGCACCCGACACCGATCCCTCGGCCCTGGACGGCGTGTTGGCCGCGGCGGGCATCGAGATCCTCGAGGAGGAGGTGGTGGAACCCTCCCTCGAGGACGTCTTCATCCACTCCGTGCGAGAGGCCGACGCGACCACGGGAAGGGTGGGTCATGAGCGTGCCTGACACGCGCGGTGGCGGCGCCCCTTCCGGAGCCCGGGGAACGCTCGATCCGGCCGGTGGCTCCGTCCTCGTGGCGGTGGACGGCCTGACGCGCCGCTTCGGCGATTTCACCGCCGTGGACCATGTGAGCTTCGAGGTTCGCGCAGGCGAGATCTTCGGCTTCCTCGGGCCCAACGGCGCGGGCAAGACCACGACGATCAAGATGCTGACGGGACTGCTCTCTCCGACGGAGGGCGAGGGCCAGGTGGCGGGCCTGGACATCCGCACGGAGCACGCGGCCATCAAGAACCGCATCGGCTACATGTCGCAGAAGTTCTCGCTGTACGGAGATCTGACCGTAGGTGAGAACATCGAGCTGTTCGCCGGCCTGTACGGAGTGGACGGGGAGCGCCTCGAGCGGCGGCGCCGGTGGATCCTCGGGATGGCGGAGTTGGAGGAGGCCGAGGGACGGCTGACCGACGAGCTTCCGCTCGGGTGGAAGCAGCGCCTCGCGCTCGGCTGCGCGCTCGTGCACGAGCCCCCGATCCTCTTCCTCGACGAGCCGACCTCGGGGGTCGATCCGCTCGCTCGCCGACGCTTCTGGGACCTCATCGACGAGCTCTCCCGCCAGGGCACCACGGTGTTCGTCTCCACCCACTACATGGAAGAGGCCGAGTACTGCCACCGTCTGGCGCTCATGAACCGGGGAAGGCTGATCGCCCTCGACGCCCCGCGCGCCCTGCGCACCCGCGTCGTCGAGCCGATCCTCGAGGTCCGCACCGACGCCACGCCGGAGGCGGTCACGGCGCTGTCGGGTCGGAGCGGGATCGTCGACGTGGGGATGTTCGGACGAGCCCTGCACGTCACCGTCGAGGATGCGGACGCGGGGGCCGAGCGCATCCGGGAGATCCTCGGCGCGGCCGGTCGGACGGTCCGTGGGATCCATCCCGTCGAGGCCTCCCTCGAGGATGTGTTCGTGTCCCTGGTGCGGGCCGAGGGCGGCCAGGTCGAGGGGTGAGGATGGACCCGGTCCGGCTCCTGGCGATGGCCCGCAAGGAATGGATCCAGCTCCAACGGGATCCACGCAGCATGCTGCTGGCGTTCGTGCTGCCGCTCTTCCTCCTGCTCTTCTTCGGCTACGCGATCACCTGGG
>CAZFIS010000067.1:0-18909 GCA_964519125.1 uncultured Gemmatimonadaceae bacterium
CCTCGACATGGGGATCGTCAACGCCGGTGCGCTCCCGGTCTACGACGAGATCCCCTCGGAGCTGCTCGACCCCGTGGAGGACGTGCTGTTCGCGCGCAGCGCGAGCGCCACCGAGGCACTCACCCGCATCGCCGAGGAGCACTCCGGCACCGCCGAGCGCCGCCACGAGGAGGACCTCTCCTGGCGGGAGCTTCCGGTGCGCGAGCGGCTCTCGCACGCGCTCATCAAGGGGATCGACGCATGGGTCGAGGAGGACGTGGAGGAGGCGCGCCGAGCGCTCCCGCACGCGCTCGACGTCATCGAGGGTCCCCTCATGGACGGTATGAACGTGGTGGGCGACCTCTTCGGATCCGGCCGCATGTTCCTGCCCCAGGTGGTCAAGAGCGCACGCGTCATGAAGAAGGCGGTGGCCTATCTGCTCCCGTTCCTCGAGGCCGAGAAGATCGGCTCGAGCGGCAAGGGACGCGTGGTCATGGCCACCGTGAAGGGCGACGTGCACGACATCGGCAAGAACATCGTGGGCGTCGTCCTCCAGTGTAACGGCTACGAGGTCGTGGACCTGGGGGTCATGGTCCCCGCGGAGAGAATCCTCGAGACCGCGAAGGAGCGGAGCGCGGACATCATCGGGCTCTCGGGTCTCATCACGCCGTCTCTCGACCAGATGGTCCACGTCGCGCGGGAGATGGAGCGCCTCGGCATGGACACCCCGCTGCTCATCGGGGGAGCCACGACCTCGATGGTGCACACGGCGGTCAAGATCGAGCCGAGCTACCACGGCCCCGTGGTGCACGTGCTGGACGCGTCGCGCGCGGTGGGTGTGGTCGGCCGGCTCCTCGACAAGGGCCGCTGCGACGCGTTCGCGCGCGAGGTGCGCGCCGACTACGAGAAGGCGCGGGAGCGGCGCGCCGCGAAGCGCGGAAAGAGCGAGCTGCTCTCCCTGGAGGAGGCCCGCAGGCGGCGGTTCCGCACCGACTGGTCGTCCTATGAGCCGCCCACACCCGCGCGGCCGGGCGTGCACCTCTTCGACCCGGTGCCCATCTCCGGGATCGTCCCCTACATCGACTGGACGCCGTTCTTCCAGGCGTGGGAGATCAAAGGAAAGCACCCCGACCTGCTGAGCGACCCGGGCGTGGGCGAGCAGGCGCGCGTGCTGCTGGCCGACGCGCATGCGCTCCTGGAGCGCATCGAGGCCGAGGATCTGCTTCGGCCCCGGGCGGTCGTGGGCCTCTTTCCCGCCAACGCCGCGGGCGACGACGTGACGGTCTTCCGCGACCCGGAGCGCACGGACGTGCGCGCGGTCATCCACGGGCTGCGCCAGCAGTTCGAGAAGAAGGGGCGAGAGAGCCTCTGCCTCTCGGACTACGTCGCCCCCGCGGACACGGGCCTGGCGGACTGGATCGGGGCGTTCGCGGTCTCGGCCGGGCACGGGCTCGAGGAGATCGTGGCCGCGTTCGAGGCCGAGCACGACGACTATTCCGCCATTCTCGCGAAGGCGCTGGCCGACCGCCTGGCCGAGGCGCTCGCCGAGCTCACGCACGAGCGCGTACGCACGGACCTCTGGGGGTACGCGCCCGAAGAGTCGCTCGACAACCGGGGCCTCATCGCCGAGAGCTACCGCGGAATCCGCCCGGCTCCCGGCTACCCGGCGTGTCCGGACCACACGGAGAAGCGCACGCTGTTCGCGTTGCTCGATGCCGAGAAGCGCACGGGCATCCACCTCACGGAGAGCTTCGCCATGATGCCGGGCGCGTCGGTGAGCGGCTGGTATTTCGCGCACCCCGGCGCGCGCTACTTCGGCGTCGGGCGGATCGGGCGCGACCAGGTCGAGGACTACGCCGCGCGCAAAGGCATGAGCGTGGAGGAGACCGAGCGCTGGCTCACCCCGAGCCTCGACTACGACCCGGACGAACGCCCATGAGCGGCCTCCGCGACCTCATCGACGACGGGCGCATCCACGTCTTCGACGGCGCCATGGGCACGCTCCTCTACACCCGCGGCGTCTTCGTCAACGTGTGCTACGACGAGCTCAACCTCGAGCATCCGGAGTTGGTGCGCCGGATCCACGAGGAGTACATGGCCGCCGGAGCCGACATCCTCGAGACGAACACGTTCGGCGCCAACCCCGTGAAGCTCTCCCCGTTCGGGCTCGAGGATCGCACGGAGGAGATCAACCGCGCGGCCGTGAAGATCGCCCGCGAGGGGGCGGCCGGCCGGGCCGCCGTGACCGGAGCGATCGGGCCACTGGGGATCCGCATCGAGCCGTGGGGCCCCACCTCCCTCGACGAAGCCGTGGCGCTGTTCGGACGCCAGGTCTCGGGACTGCTCGAGGGCGGCGTGGACGGGTTCGTGCTCGAGACGTTCTCCGACGTGAGCGAGATCGGCTGCGCCCTCCGGGCCGTGAGGGCTCTGAGCGACCTCCCCGTGTTCGCGCAGATGACCGTCGGACAGGACGGAGCGACCGTGTACGGGACGGACGCGAGCCACCTCGCCCGGGAGCTCACCGCCCTCGGACCCGACGTCGTCGGTCTCAACTGCTCGGTGGGTCCGGCCGTGATGCTCGACGCCATCGAGGAGATGGTCGAGCACACGACGCTGCCGCTCTCCGCCCAGCCCAACGCGGGGTTCCCGCGCACGGTGAGGGACCGCAAGATCTACATGGCGAGCCCCGAGTACATGGCCCAGTACGCCCGTCGCGTGATCGACGTGGGCGTGCGCTTCGTCGGCGGGTGCTGCGGCACCACGCCCGACCACATCGCGGCCATCCACAAGGCGGTGGCGTCCGTGCAGCCCCGCCACGTCGCCGTCCCGGTGGGTGCGACGGTGCGCAACCACGAGCTGGAGGTCGAGCCGGTGCCGCTCGAGCGCCGCAGCCGGCTCGGAGCCAAGCTCGCCCGCGGAGAGCCGATCGTGACCGTCGAGCTGTCCCCACCGCACGGATGGGACGGACGCCTGATCGTGGCGCCCGCACGTGAGCTCGCCGAGGCGGGCGTGGATGCCGTCAACATCGTAGACAGCCCGCGTGAGCGGAGCCGCATGGCTCCGCTCGCCGCCGCGGCGGTCGTCGAGCGCGAGGTAGGGATCGAGACGATCGTCCACTACACGTGCCGCGACAAGAACATGATGGGGATGATCTCCGATCTGCTGGGAGCCGCCGGCTCGGGACTGCACAACCTGCTTCTGGTGACGGGCGATCCTCCGACGATGGGTCCGTACCCGGACGCCACGGTCGTCTTCGACATCGACTCGATCGGCCTCACCAACGTCGTGAGCGGCCTCAACCGCGGAGCGGACCCGGGCGGCGGCGCGATCGGCGCGCCCACGGAGTTCGTGATCGGCGTAGCCGCCAACCAGGGTGCGGTGGACCGGGCCCGCGAGGTCCGTCGGTTCTGCTACAAGGTCGAGGCCGGAGCGGATTTCGCCGTCACCCAGCCCGTGTTCGACGTGGAGGAGCTCGAGCGCTTCCTGGAGGAGGTGGACGGCGAGGCCGTGCCCGCCCTGGCCGGCATCTGGCCGCTGCTGTCGCTCCGCAACGCGGAGTTCCTGGCCAACGAGCTGCCGGGCGTGCGTGTCCCCGAGAAGGTCGTCGAGCGGATGGCGCGCGCCCAGCGCTCCGGCGCCGAGGCGGCGCTCGAGGAGGGGGTGGCCATCGCGCTCTCCGTGATCGAGCGTGTGCGGCCGCTCGTGGGCGGATTCCACCTGAGCGCGCCGTCCGGACGCGTGGACGTGGCGCTCCGGGTGATGCGCGCAGCGGGGTTGGCTACACCCGCTCCAGGATCCTCCTGAGCCGCGCTCCCGCCTGCCGGTTCCCGAGGTTGCTCACGTAGACCTTGGCCGCGCCCACGCGCCGCAGCTCGCGGATCGTGCGCGCACAGATGTCCTCGGCGCTCTGCCCCGCCTCGAACTCGCGCGTGAGCTCCTCGGCGGGCACCGGGAGAAAACGACGGAGCATCTCGAGCGTGCGGGCGTTCGCGCTCCGGTAGAAAAAGACACCGAAGACCGCCGGCACCGGCCGCTCGCTCCGCTCCATCGCCTCGAGGAACGCCTCCACTCCGCCGAGGGCGTGGTGCGACACGATCTGCGTGAGCGTGAAGTCGCAGACGGCGTCGGGCCCGCTCACCCAGCCGACCTGCTCCGAGGGATCCTTGTAGGAGTTCGCCCACCCCCCGAGCGTGAGGCCGGGGACCTGCGCCCGGATGCGCTCGCGGAGGTCGCGCCCGTGCGGGAGGCAGCGCGGAGGTCCGATGCTACGGTCGCCGCCCAGCACGGTGAGCGACTCCAGGCCCTGCGACCACGCGCGCGAGGCGAACAGCAGGCAGTACTCGAGCTTGTGTTTGCTGGTGAGAATCGGAACGACGCGGCGCAGGTCGACCCCGTCGCCGATGTTGGCGGTCACGTGCGCGAGGTTCTCCTCCTCCGCTTCGCCCACGGCGTTGTCCGTGAGGAAGACGAACAGCTCGTCGCGTGCGAGCCGGCCGAGCGTGTGATGCAGGTCGATCCACGCCGACATCCCGGCCTCCGCGCCCAGGTCGGTGCGCGGGGGGCGCAGCTCGACGCTCACCAGCGGCCCGGGCTTGCCGAGCGCCTCGAGCAGAAGCGGCCGCGGCGCCGCGGCGCCCGCGCCGCCGTTCCTGGCGCTCTCCTCCGTCACCGGCTTCCGCCCACCATCGCCTCGACCTCGCTCGCCGCGGTGGGGAGCGTGGCCGTGAGGTTCTCCCGCCCGTCCCGGGTCACCAGGACGTCGTCCTCGATGCGTACGCCGATCCCCGCCCAGCGCGCGGCCGCGCCCGCTGCGCCGGCCGGGATGTAGAGGCCCGGCTCGACCGTGATGAGCATCCCCGGCTCGAGCACCCGCGGCCGGCCTCGGAGCGCGTAGTCCCCGGGATCGTGCACGTCGAGGCCCAGCCAGTGCGACGTGCGGTGCGGAAAGTAGCGCTGGTGGGCTCCCTGCTCGACCGCCCCCCCGGCTCCGGCCTCCAACAGGCCGAGGCGCACCATCCCCTCGGAAAGCACCTTCACGGCGGCGTCGTGCACGTCGGCGACCGTGGCGCCGGGGCGCGTCGCGTTGACCGCGGCCGCGCGGGCCCCTTCCACCAGGTCGTAGATCTCGCGCTGGGGCTCGGTGAACCGTCCACTCGCCGGAATCGTGCGGGTCACGTCGCCGTTGTACAGCCCCGCCTCTGCGCCGGCATCGACCAGGACGAGATCCCCGGCCTCGATCCGGCGCCCGTTGTCCACGTAGTGCAGCACGCACGCATTCGGGCCGGATCCGACGATCGTCTCGAACCCCGGCCCCGCCCCCCCCGCCGCGCGGAAGGCGTGCTCCACGGCGGCCTCCACCTCCCACTCCCCCACCCCCGGGCGCGCGGCGGCCAGACCGGCGCGGTGCCCGAGCTCGGTCAGGCGGACCGCCTCCCGGATTCGCTCGATCTCGTGCGCATCCTTGATCACGCGCATGTCGTCCAGGATCTCCCCCGGGTCCTCCACGCCGCGCGGTCCCGTGCCCTGGCGGACACCACGCCGGCGCGCGGTGGCGAGCGCCCCGAACACGAGCCGCTCCAGGTGGTCGCCGCGGCCGGGCCGGTAGTGGATACGCGAGCCCACGTGCAACAGCTCGGGCAGTCGCTCGTCCAGCTTCGACAACGGCAGCGTCTCGTCGGCGCCGTACCGCTCCGCCGCCCCTTCCGGACCCAGGCGCGGGCCCGCCCACAGCTCCGCCTCGGGGTCCCGTCCACGGACGAACAGGATGAAGCGGGCCTCGTCGCCGAGCAGCACGGCGACCGCACCGGGCTCGGTGACGCCCGTGAGGTAGTAGAGCTCGCTGTCGGGGCGGTAGCGGACCTCCGTGTCCCGCGACCGGTACAGAGGCGGAGCCGCCGGCAGCACGAGCACGCTGCGGCCGAGGCGCCGACACGCCTCGGCACGGCGAGCCGCGAAGACTCCGGCGGGGATCTCGTCGAACGGGTGGCTTTCGGGCATGGCGGCAAGCTAGCGTTCCGACGACCGGGGCGGCACCCTCCTCGATGCAGCCCCCGCGCTTCCCGAGCCGACAACCGCACGAGCACGACGCCTTGATGCCATCGACCCTCCCTCCCCTGCGCACCGTTGCGCTCGCCCTGGCGATCGCCGCCCTGCCGCACGCGCTCTGCGCGCAGGCCGATCCCGACTCCGCCCTCACGCTGAAGCCGATCGTGGTGCGCGTGCTACGCACGCCGTCGGGGCTCGGGCCGGCCGTGCCCGTCAGCGTGGTCGCGGGCCCGGAGCTCCGCCGGGCGACGACGGGGGCGTTCCTCGACGGGACGCTCCGGGCGGTGCCCGGCCTCGAGATCCAGAACCGCTTCAACTTCGCGCTCGGCGAGCGCCTGGCCGTGCGCGGGTTCGGAGCGAGGGCGCAGTTCGGCGTGCGCGGCGTGCAGATCCTGGTGGACGGCATCCCGGCGACGCTGCCCGATGGGCAGTCCACGCTCGAGCACCTCGACCTCCCCGACCTCGAGCGCGTGGAGATCCTGCGGGGCCCGAGCGCGGCGCTCTACGGCAACGCCGCGGGCGGCGTTCTGCATTTCCGCACGGAGCCTCCTGCCGCGGGCGGACCCGTGGCCGAGGCGCGCTCCACGGTCGGGAGCTTCGGGATGCACACGCTCGACGCGTCGGTGTCCGGCACCGTGGACCGCACCGGCTACCGACTGGACGCCAGCGACCTCTCCTGGGACGGATTCCGGAGCGACCCGGTGGCGGGCGACGGGGGCACGTACGGCCACGCGCACCGCGCGATCGTGAACGGCACGATGCGCACGCCCCTGGCCGGCGGCACGTTCTCGGCCGTCCTCAACGGCGTCGACCTGAACGCGGACAACCCGGGCTCGCTCTCGGCCGCGGCCCTCGCGACGGGCGACCGGGGCGCGTACCGCTACAACGTGCTCCAGCACACCGGCAAGCGGGTTCGCCAGGGTCAGGCCGGCCTCACCTGGACGGGTCCGCTCCTCGGACTCGACGGCGAGATCGCCGCGTGGGGCATCCGCCGCGACCTCACCAACCCCATCCCCTCGGACATCGTGGGCCTGGGCCGCGACGCCGGCGGCGTGCGCATGCTGCTCCGCGGCTCCCGCCCGACGGCTGTCGGGCTCCTGAGCCTGGGAGGAGGCTTCGAGCTGGAGGCGCAGAGCGACGCCCGCAGGAACTGGGGCAACGACGCGGGACGGAAGGGTGCGCTCACGCTCGACCAGCACGAGTGGGTGCGCAGCACCGGGCTGTTCGTGCAGGGCCGCCTCGATCCATTCGCCTGGCTGTCGACGTCGGCGGCGCTTCGCTGGGACGGCTTCCGCTTCCAGGTGGCCGACCACTTCGTGACGCCCACCGATCCGAACGATTCGGGCCTCCGGACGATGAGCGCTCTGAGCCCGTCGGTGGGCGCCGTGGTGCGTCCGTTCCACGGAGTCGAGCTGTTCGGCTCGGTGTCGTCGTTCTTCCAGACGCCCACCACCTCGGAGCTCGCCAACCGGCCGAGCGGCGCGGGCGGCTTCAATCCCGACCTCGAGCCCGAACGGGGCGTCACGGTCGAAGGCGGCGTACGCGGGCGCGTCGCGGAGAGGTGGAACTGGGAGGCGACGCTCTTCCACACGCGCCTCACCCACGAGCTGGTCCCGTTCGAGGTGCCGTCCGATCCGGGTCGCACCTTCTACCGGAACGCGGGACGCTCGCGGCGCGACGGGTGGGAGCTTTCCGTGTCCGGCGAGCCGCTTCCGGAGACGTCCTTCCGCGTGGCGTATACGCGCATCGACGCACGCTTCGACGCGTACGCCGTGGGCGGTGCCGACTACGCGGGCAACCGCGTGCCCGGGCTCGCGCCCAGCCACCTCGACGCGGTGGTCCTGTGGGAGCGGGGCCGCGCGTTCGTGCAACTCCGCGGGCTCTACGAGGACGCGGTTCCGGCGAACGACGCCGGCACGGCCCGTGCCGCGCCGTACTTCCTCGCCGACGCGCGCACGGGCCTCGAACGCATCCGGGCCGGAGCCCTCCGTCTGGCACCGTTCATCGACGTGGCCAACCTCCTGGACCGGCGCTACGTGTCGGCCGTGGAGGTCGACGCGTTCGGAGGACGCTACTTCGAGCCGGGTCCGGGACGGAGCTGGACGGTGGGACTCGGCGTCACCTGGGAGCGGTGAGGGGGGCGGCTCCCGCCGGTCGGATCACCGGAGCGCCGAAGCGCGCCGCCCGGGCACATCGAGGCGTCCCGCACGACCGCGAGCGCGTTCGCTACGGGGCGCTCCCCGTTCGGATCGGAGGGATGGCTGAGCACCCTGCCCCGCACGACCATCGCGGAGGAAGAGCCCCCATCCAGGTTGAGGGCCTCGAGCGCGCCGAACGAGCGCACGACCCGCGTGAGCTCGGGCAGCGTCATGCCGACGGAGTACGGCGCCTGGCGGCCGTCCACGACGAAGATCCAGAGCCGGTCCGTGCGCGGATCGTAGCCCACGGCGGTGCGCGGGTGGCGGGTCGCTCCGAAGATGCGCCGCGCCGAGGCCTCCTGATCCTCGTCCGCCCGCCCGTGGTCGAGCAGCTCGGGAAAGCCGCTCACCGCCTCCGTCGCACCGTCGTCGCCGTCGAGCGGCAGGCTCCAGCCCAGCTCCAGGGAATCCCCGACCAGGCGCGCCCGTCCGATCCACGGAGCTTGGCCGGGCCGCCACGCGAACACCGGGCGCTCGCGCGCGGCGGTCACCCGCCCGTTCACGACCTCGGTGCCGAGCGCCGTGCCTTCCGGGGTGAAGAAGTCGGCGTTCACGGCAGCCACGACGCGCTCACTCGAGCGAGCCACCATGCTGCTCACGGCCTCGAGCCCGTGCCCGCCCGCCTGGCGGGGGCGTGCCCGAAGGACCTCGAGGCCGAGGTCGCACCGGCTCAGGTCGGCCTCCACGACGTGGATCGCCCACGGGCCCTCGCTCGACCAGACGAACCGGTACCAGAGCCCCTCGGCCAGCCTGGTGGTGCGGATCGTGTCGGGATGCAGGAGCACCGCCGCGTCGGCCGGAAGGCGGTTGGCGAGCGAGGGCGGCGTGTCCGGCGGTCCGCACGCGGCGAGGATCGCGGCAACGCCGAGGGCGAGCGCGAGCGGCGCTCGGTGGACCGCTCCGCCCGGCGCTCGTATACTCCGGCTCCGATGAGTCGAACGTCGCCCGACCCCGCCGCCCGGTGCGCGCCCCTCGCGCCTCACGGCCGCGGTGCGCCCAAAGCCGGGAGACGCCGCCTCCTCTCCGTGCTCGCGGCCGTCGCCGTGCTGGGCGCCGCCGCGCCGCTCGGCGCCCAGGAGATCGGCTCGGGCGAGGGTGCTCGCTTCGGCGTCTCGTTCGGCGGTGTCAGCACGATCGGCTTCACCGCCGAGTACTTCCGCGGCCACCAGAGCGTCGAGGTCACGGTGGGCACATGGTCGTTCCGCGACCTGAGCCTCGCGGTCGCGGCCAAGGAATACCTCGGAGCCGGCTCCCTCCACCCGTTCGTGGGTGTGGGGCTCTGGTTGGTCGGCGCCATGCCGAAGGGCGAAGGCCTCGGTCTGGCCGCCGTGCTCCAGGCGCCCATCGGCGTCGACTGGAACGTCGTGGGAAGGCACGCGGTCGGGCTCGTGGTCAACGTCGACCGCGCGCTGGCCGTGCGGCGCAGCGACCCCCAGGACGAGCTCCCGCTCAACCGCAGGCTCGTGCCCCTGCCGGGCCTCTACTACCGCTGGACCCGCTGAGGGACCCGCCTCCCGCTCCACGCCCGCCTCCACCCTACCACTCCTCCGGTTCGTCCCAGGACTCCGACCAGAATCGCCGCTCCTCCTCCTCGATCTCATCGAGATCCAGAGGGTCGGACGCGCCATCGTCCAGGGTACCGGTCTCCAGGATCGCGCGCACGGCGTCATCGTCCACGTGCGCCTCGCCTCCTCGCCCCAGACGATTCCGTAGACGGAGGCGCAGAAGGATCCCCGCCACCACGAGCAGACCCGTGAGCGTGGTCCACAAGATGAACCAGAAGAGGTTGGCCATGACGTGTCCTCCCTCGGCGGCCCGCCGGCCGCTCGGGCGCCCCGACTCCGGGCGCTAGTCGACCGGCTGCATGCCCACGTACTTGAGGCCGCTCCCCGTGTTGAAGAGGACGACCTCGTCCTCGGGCTCGATCATGCCCCGCTCGAGCAGCATGGGCACCGCCGCAACCGTCGCGCCGCCTTCGGGCGCGGCGAAGATGCCCGTATCGGCACCGAGATGACGTACCCATTCCGCCATGACGTGGTCCGGCACGGCGACCGCCCCACCCCCCGATTCCCGGAGCGCACGCAGGATCAGGAAATCACCGACCGCACCCGGAACCCGCAAGCCCGCGGCATACGTCGACGCGTTCTGCCACGTCTCCGCGTGCTCCTTGCCCTCGTCCCACGCCCGCACCATCGGCGCACAGCCGGCGGCCTGCACGGTGAACATCTTCGGGCGCTCGGCGCCGATCCATCCGAGTCGCTCCATCTCGTCGAACGCCTTCCACATCCCGATGAGCCCGGTGCCGCCTCCCGTCGGGTAGACGATCGCGTCCGGCAGGCGAGCCCCGAGCTGCTCCCAGACTTCGTAGCCCATCGTCTTCTTCCCCTCGACGCGGTACGGCTCCTTCAGCGTGGAGAGGTCGAACCAACCCTTCTTCTCCACGCCCTCGCGCACGACCTTGCCGCAGTCGGTGATGAGCCCGTCGAGGAGCTGGAGGTCGGCGCCCAGGGCCGCGATCTCCTCGAGGATCGGCGCGGGGGTGTCCTTCGGCACGACCACATGTACGGGAAGGCCCGCCGCCGCCCCATATGCGGCCGCCGCGCTCCCGGCGTTGCCGGCCGAGGGTAGGGCCAGGTGCTCGGCGCCGAGCTCGAGCGCTCGCGACACGGCCAGGCACAGGCCACGGGCCTTGAAGCTCGCCGTCGGGTTCTGCCCTTCGTCCTTCACCCACAGCTTCCTCACGCCGACCCGCTCCGCCGTACGGTACGCGTCGACCATGGGGGTCCATCCCTCGCCGAGCCGCACCTGGCAGGCCCGGTCGCGCACGGGAAGCACCTCTTCGTAACGCCACAGGTCGGCGCTCCGCCCCTCGAGCGCTCCGGGGCTGAAGCGCTCCTTCAGGGCATCCAGGTCGTAGCGCGCAAAGAGCGGCTTGCCTGCCGGAGAGAGTCCCATCAGCGATTCGCTGTCGAAACGCTCGCCGGTGCCCGTGCACTCGAGATGGGTCGCCCCGGGGAGCCTCGCATCGTCGTTCATTTGGCCTCTCGTTCGTCGTGTCGTCGGTTCAGGATCAGGACGCCGCCGGTCAGCGCCGCCAGCGCCACGGGCATCAGCCACAGGGGCGGTGGCACGTTCGGGTCCGCCAACGTGGACCGCAGCGCCGGAACGGAGGCCAGGAGCAGGATCGCCCCATTGTTCAGGAAATGCATGAGCATTCCCGCCCACAGGGACCGGGTCCTCCACACCGCCCATGCGATGACGATACCGAGCCAGGCCGTCGGAAGAAACCGGATGGCGGTCTGGAAGGAGAGATGGAACGCCCCGAACACGAGCCCGTTGAGGAGAATGGCCTTCCAGGGCGGGAGTGAGCGGGTGCCCCCGAGGAGGACCCCGCGGAAGACCGTCTCCTCGCACACCGCGGGGGTCACGGCCAGAAGCAGGACGAGCCAGAGGGTTCGCCGCAGACTGTGCGCCGTCACGAGCCTCTCCATCCCCTGGAGCAGTCCGGCGGGCACCGGGAGGACGAACGTCTGGAGCCAGCCGATCAGCCAGGCGATCGGAAGCGACCCGGCAATCAGCAACGCGGCCCCCAGCAGCATGCGCGCCGACGGCGCGTTCAGCGACAGCGCGCGGCGCACGTCGAAGCCTCCGACGCGCACGAACAGGACGGCGGGGAGGAAGAGGAGGAGCCACTCCGACGCCAGAAGCCCGCGCTCACCGAGCCGGAGCTGGAGGTTGATCCCTCCATAGAAGAAGAGCACGGCCACCGCCACCACGAACCCGAAGGCTGCCCCGGGACTCGGAGTGCCGTGGCCGGCCGACGAGACCGTGCGCTTCAGGCGCGTCCACCACGAGCCGTCGCGCTCGGCCGTCCCCTCCCCCTCGCCGAACAGAACCCGCTCGTCTCCGAACGAATGGGCCGCGAAGACCAGGGCGCCCATCGCGTAGAGCGCCGTGGAGCCGACGACCAGGATCCCCTTCCACGCCACGGCGTCGCCCGCGACGAGGTCGCGGAAGAGGAACGCCACGCCGGCCACCGGTGTGACGGCCATGAGCGGGCTGAAGTCGATGCCCGGAAAGATCGGGAGCATCGCCGGCACCAGCACGAGCATGTACAGGGGCGTGAGGGTGTTCTGGGCTTCCTTGAACGACGCGGAGCGCACGGCCACGCCGAGGAAGAGCGCCCCGAACAGGACAGCGAGAGGCACCAGGGTCAGGAAGATCAACGCCACCGCGCCGGCCGAGAGCGACACCTTCAGATTGAGCGCATGGGTGAGCTGCAGAAGCCCGGTCTGGAACGTGAGGAGCATGCTGCCGAGGTTCATCGCCGCCGCCACCACACCGATCAGCGCCACCGCGACGAACTTGCCGGCCACGATCGCTCCGGGCGGGACGGGCGCGGTCAGCAGCGTCTCCAGCGTGCCACGCTCCTTCTCTCCCGCGGCCAGGTCGATGGCCGGATAGAACGCGCCCAGCAACGTGACCACGACGAGCAGGAGCGGGAGGATGCGGCCCAGCGTGTAGCCGCCGACCTCCGCGGGACGGGCGATCGAGGAGTCCGCCACGGCCACAGGGTGCGCGAACCCGGGGCTGAGCCCGTGCGCGTCGAGCCGGTGCGCGAGCACCGAGTCGGCCCAGGCCGAGAGGACGCCGGCAACTTTGTCGCGCCCCTGCCGTGAGCCGTCCGACGCGGCGTCGTAGAGGAGCGTGACGGAGCGCGAGCCCTCCCCTCGCGGGGGGGCGCCGAGCACGACCACGGCCGCGGCGGAGTCGCGCCGGATCGCCTCCTCCGGTCCGGTAGAGAGACGCACGAGCCGAAGCCCGTCCGCCCGCCGCAGCAGATCCACCAGTTCGGACGGCGCGTCGCCCACGACGGCCACCGGAGAGGTGCGGGCCTCGAGCCGGCGCTGGCCGAAGAGGAGAAGCTGCTCGCTCACGACGAGGAGCACCGGGTAGAGGAGCACGGGCACCACGATCATCATGAGCAGCGTGCGCCGGTCGCGGAGCGTCTCCTTCAACTCCTTGAGCAGGACGATCCACCACGCGCTCACGCTCTGGCCTCCGGGAGCGAGCCGCCGGAGGGCTCCCGAGCGACGCCCGAGCCGGGCCGGGCGTCGACGTCGGAGACGAGCGCCAGGAACGCGCGGGTGAGGTTGGCGGCGCCCGTCCGCCGAACGAGCTCCTCGGGCGCGCCCTCCGCCACGAGCTCGCCGTGCAGGAGGACGCCGACGCGGTCGGCCAGGAGGTCGACCTCCTGCATCTGGTGGGTCGAGAAGAGCACGGCCTTTCCTCGCTCCCGCTCGCGGAGCATGAACTCGTGGATCGTGCGCCCGCTGAGCACATCGAGCCCCAGCGTGGGCTCGTCGAGAACGAGCGCCGGCGGATCGTGCACCAGGGCGCGAGCGAGCGAGACGCGCTGGCGCTGGCCGGTCGAGAGGCGCCCGCAGAGACGGTCCTGGAACGGCCCCAGGTCGAAGAGCTCGACCAGGGAGTCCAGTCGGGCTTCCAGCGAGGGGCCGGCCAGGCCCTGGAGCCGACCGAAGAAGCGCACGAGCTCGCGCGCGGTGAGGCGCTCGTACAGGCCCATGGAGGTGGCCAGGAACGCGATGCGGCGCCGCACCTCGAGCGGCGCGCGCACCGAGTCGGCGTCACCGACCGACGCCGTCCCCTCGTCCGGGCGCAGCAGCGTGGCGAGGCAGCGCAGCGCGGTGGTCTTGCCCGCCCCGTTCGGACCGAGGAGGGCGTAGATCTCACCGGCGCGCACCTCGAGCGTGAGGTGGCGCACGGCGGTGAGTGAGCCGTACCGTTTGGTGAGACCCTCGAATCGGATCATGGCGGACGTGCCCCGGGGCGAGCAGGTCGCTCGACCTGCGAGAACCCCGGGCGTTTGCCCAGGGTAGGTACAGGAGCCTAATCGGGCCCCGCGGAAGCGAGCAACCTTCGGCGGCCCGCACGGCATCCAAACCCCATGAAATCGATGGAGCCATCGCGAGAGGCATGACCGAGACCGAGCTCATCCAGAAGGCGACCGACGGCGACGCCCGCGCGGTGCGAGCGTTGTATGATCGGTACGCCCCACGGGTGTACGCGGTTGTCCGCAGGATCGCCGGAGACGACGAGCTGGCTCAGGACTACGCCCAGGAAGCGTGGATCCGGGCCATTCGAGCGCTGCCGTCGTTCCGCGGAGACGCACGCTTCTCGACGTGGCTACACCGGATCGCCGTCAACGCCGCGCTCCAGGCGCTGCGCAAGGCGGAGACCCGGCGAAAGCGGGAAGGGCCCGTTCCCGAGCAGGTGCCGGTGGCGGCATCAACCGGCGACGCCCTGCTCCAGATGAAGCTCGAAGGGGCGCTGGATCGGCTCCCCGAGGGGATGCGCAGGGTGCTCATCCTCCACGACGTGGAGGGCTACACGCATGACGAGATCGGGGACGTGCTCGGGGTGGCTCCGGGGACATCGAAGTCGCAGCTGTTCAAGGCGAGGGCAAAGATGAGAGAGATGCTCACCGACCTGGGCGGCGGCAAGCAGGATGAGGGAGTCGAAGCATGGAGCATCTGAACGCTGAAGCGCTGGCTCGGCTGGTCGACGAGACCCCGGAGTCGGACGAGAGAGAGCACCTGGCTGCGTGCGAGGCCTGCGCCGCGGAGTTGGACGCGTTGCGCACGCAAACCGAGCATCTCGGGGCTCTGCCTGAGTTGCGCCCTCCGCAGGGGGACTGGGACGTCCTGGAGGCCACGCTCCGCTCGGAGGGACTGATCCGCGCCCCCAGGCTCTTCGCACGCATGGGACTCGCCGAGACGCCCACGTGGATGCGGGCGGCGGCGGCCGTCGTGCTCTTCCTCGGGGGCGCCGCGCTCGGCGCGACGCTCGCGTCTCATGGCGCCCGCAGCCGCCTCGCCGCGCTGGAAGGTGGTCCGACGCCCGAAGCGAGCGCCTCCTCCCGGGCGATCACCCAGGGTCCGGCGAACGCCACCGACGTGGACGAGGCGGCCGCGAACCTCCATCAGGCGGAGCAGTCCTACGTGAACGCGCTCGCGCACTACCGCGAGCTCGTGGCCAACCAGAGCCAGGGCACGGCGGAGACCGACCCGCGGAGCCGCTTCGCGGCCCTCGAGTACTTGGTCGCCGCGAGCCAGGCCGCGGTACGGCAGGCTCCGACCGACCCGTTCCTCAACGGGCTGCTGGCGTCGACGCTGGCGGAGCGTCAGGCGACGCTGCGTCGCATCTCGACCCAGCAGAACAACTGGTTCTGATCATGCGCACGATGCGGGGCGGGATCCTTCTGCTCGTTCTGGTGGTGGCGGCTGCCCCGCTCGCTGCCCAGGGCGTGGTGAGGACCGGCGCATCGCACGGGCAACAGGGATGGATCGGCGTCTCGTTCCAGATCCTCACGACGGGTGACGCGAGCGGGGTCCACACCGAGGCGACGATCACCGACATCATGAGCGGCAGCCCGGCCCAGAAGGCGGGCCTTCGCCCCGGCGACCGGCTGCTGTCCGTGAACGGGGAGGGCTACGAGAACAACTTCGGACGTCTCTCCCACACACTCCGCCCGGGGGATTCGGTGCGGATCCTGGTGGAGCGGGACGGGCGGCGCCGCGAGTTCCGGCTGCGCGCCGTGACCCTGCCACCGAACGTGGTGCCCCCCATGCCCACCCTGACCTGGACGGTGAGCACCGATTCGGTGGTCGACGTGATGTTCCGCGCCATGGACTCGCTGCGCCACCGGCTCGACGGCGTCGTCGCCGGGGGCGGGCGGGTGGCCGTGGGGGCCCCCGGGCTCGCCGACGCCCTCGCGGGACACCCGGGGACGGCTGCCTTCCCGGAGGTTGGTCCGCCGCTCCATGCGTACGCGTCGGCTCGGGCCGCGCACGACTCGCTCCTGCGCGCCATGCAGGACGTGCACGCAGGCACGTCGGTGAAACGGGCGCTGGCCGAGGTCCGTGCCGACGGCGAGCAGACAGCCGAGTTCCGGCCGCTCACCCCCTACCGCCTGGGTCAGGACTGGGTAGCGGGTGCCCAGATGGTCGAGTTGAAGCCCGACCTGGGAGCGTACTTCCAGGTGGAGAGCGGCGTGCTCGTGGTGAAAGTGCCGGAGGGCACGCCCGCCGCGCTCGGGGGGCTCCAGCCGGGTGACGTGATCGTCGAGGCGCAAGGCAAGCCGGTGCACTCCATCGCGGATCTGCGCACGGGCCTGTCCGAGCCGGGCGACACACTTCGGCTCCAGGTCGTGCGCAAGGGCAGGACGGTCCAGGCGCTTCTCGGCCGGTAGGATCTGGCCCGGCTCGCTCGCTCGGGCCATCTTGGCCGGATGAACACCATCCGACCGCTTTCCGCCCTGCTCACCGTCGCCGTCTGCGCTACCCTCGCTTCCTCGTGCTCGTCGGCGAGCGGAGGCGCGAGCTCCTCCGCTCCGATCGGCCCCACGTTCGTTCGTGACAACTACGTCAAGCACGAGTACAGGATCACCATGCGGGACGGCGTGAAGCTCTTCACGATCGTCTACGTGCCGAAGGACGCATCCGCCTCGAACACGTACCCGATCGTGATGGAGCGCACCTGCTACTCGGTAGCTCCGTACGGACCGGACGAGTATCCGACCCAGGTGGGCCCCGATCCGTTCATGATGAGGGACAAGTACATCTTCGTGTATCAGGACGTGCGCGGGCGCTACATGTCCGAGGGCACGTGGGAGAACGTGCGGCCGTTCATCCCCGATTCGATCAAGGCGCGCGACTCCACCGCCGTGGACGAGGCGTCCGACACCTACGACACGATCGACTGGCTCCTGAAGAACGTGCCCGACAACAACGGGCTCGTGGGCCAGTGGGGCATCAGCTACCCCGGATTCTTCACGACGATGGGGGCCCTCTCGGGCCATCCGGCGCTCGTCGCGGTGTCGCCCCAGGCGCCGGTGACGAACTTCTACTTCGAGGACTTCCACCACAACGGCGCCCTCACGCAGGCGTACTTCTACACCTATCCGCTCTTCGGCATACAGCATCCCCAGCCCACGACGCAGGCGTGGTGGCGCTCCGGGATGGTGCATGCGGGCCTTCCGGACGACTACGACTTCCAGCTCTCGCTCGGCCCGCTCTCCACGACCACCCAGCGTTACTACCAGGACAACTTCTTCTGGCAGGAGATCGTGCAGCACCCGAACTACGACGCGTTCTGGAAGGCGCGCGCCGTCGGGCCGGACATCGCGGGCCATCACATGCCGGCCATGCTTACGGTGGGCGGGTGGTTCGACGCCGAGGACCTGTACGGTCCACTCGAGGTCCACAGGATGGTTCAGCAGGGCGACCCCACGCACTTCAACGGTCTGGTCGAGGGCCCGTTCAGGCACGGGGGATGGGCACGCCGGGGCGTCGTGCACACGGTCCACGGCGACATCTACTTCGGGGATTCCCTCGAGATCAGGTTCCAGCGCGACGTGGAGGCGAAGTTCTTCCACCACTTCCTGAAGGACCGCGGGAAGGGACCCGTGGGGCTGCCCAACGCCTTGATCTTCGACACCGGCCGGAAGGTGTGGGACTCGCTGGACGCGTGGCCCCCGAAGGCGGCCGTGCGGAGGGAGCTCTACTTCCAGGCCGACCGCGGCCTCTCGTTCGAGGCGCCCACGCGCACGTCCGGCTCGGGCTACGACCAATACGTGAGCGATCCGTCGGAGCCCGTGCCGAGCCGATGCCGGATCCCGACGATCCAGGGCCTCACGATGTACCAGTACATGAGCGACGATCAGCGCTGTTTCGACGACAATCGCGGGGTGGTCACCTACGAGACCCCCGTGCTCACCCAGGACGTGACGCTCGGCGGCGAGATGACGGCGAACCTGTACGTGAGCACGTCGACGACCGCTTCGGACTACGTCGTGAAGCTCATCGACGTGTATCCGATGGACGAGCCCGACAGCCCCTTCCGCCCCGACACGACCGTGCACTACGCGGGCTATCAGCAGCTCGTGCGCGGCGAGATCATGCGGGGACGCTACCGCGACGGCTTCGACAAGCCGAAGCCGTTCGTTCCGGGCAAGGTGACGCGCGTGAGATTCCGGTTGCAGGACGTGTTGCACACGTTCCGCCGGGGCCACCGCATCATGATCCAGGTGCAGAGCTCGTGGTTCCCGGCGTTCGACCGCAACCCACAGCGCTGGGTGCCGAACATCTACGAGGCGAAGGCGGGCGACTTCGTGACGGCCACCGAGCGGGTGTACCGGACGCCCGGATGGGCGAGCGGCCTCGAGGTGGACGTCCTCCCGAACGGGTCCTGATGGAAGAGGGGGGCGCGCCGACGGCGCGCCCCCCTCGGGTCATCGCGGCGTCGGCTCGGGCCTACTCGTAGCGGAGCGCTACGATGGGATCGAGCTTGGCCGCCCGTTGGGCGGGAAGGATCCCGAAGAAGAGTCCGACACCGGCCGAGAAGACGAGCGCCAGGATGACGGCGCCCGGGGCCACGACCGTGTCCCACTGGGCGAACACCGTCATCAGATGCGCGGCCAGGTATCCGATGGCCACCCCGATGATGCCGCCCAGCACGCACAGCGTCAGCGACTCCACCAGGAACTGGAAGAGGATGTTGCGCCGGGTGGCGCCGAGCGCCTTCCGCACGCCGATCTCCCGCGTACGCTCCGTGACGCTCACCAGCATGATGTTCATGATGCCGATGCCGCCCACCAGGAGGCTCA